>CAZENI010000463.1:0-6919 GCA_964513055.1 uncultured Opitutus sp. | reverse complement strand
CCCTGGGCGAGGAGGGGTTTCAAAAGCCCGTCGTCGAGATCGAGGCGACGCTGGTCGACGGGACAGTGAAGCGCCTCGTGTTCGATCCGACGTTTGTCACGCCGCTGCCCCGCCCGCTGGCGGCACGCGCGGTGAAGTTTCATCTGAAGCGCGGCGTGCGCTATCACATCGAGGAGGTCCGCGTCAGCGGGCTCACGGTGATGGCGGAAGCGCAGGCCCGCGGGTATTTTCGCTCCAGCGCGACGCTGCTGGCGACAGCCCGGACCAATGCCTATTCGCCGGGCCGCGTCAGCCGCGCCAGCGATGCGTTGCTGGACGAGCTGCACCAGCGCGGCTTCGCCGAGGCCGAGGTGCGCGCGCGCACGTCGCCGGACGACGCGACGGGCAAGGTGGGCGTGACGGTCGAGGTGAAGGAGGGCCTGCGCTGGCTGGTCAGCGCGCTCCGGTATCAGCGTGATGGTGACGATCCGGTGCCGCTGCCCGGGGCCGGGGCCTGGGTGGGGAGGCCGTGGTCGGCGACGTTGCAGGAGGATCTGCGCGAGGCCATCCGCCAGGCCTATTACCGAGCGGGATTCCCGGACGTCGGTGTGCACGTGGCCGCCGAGGCCGAGCCGGACAGGGCCGGCGGAAAGGCGGCGAGCGTTGTGGCGACCGTCGTGCCCGGTCCGCACGTAACGGTCGGGGAGGTGCGCTTCACGGGCAACGCGACGATGCGGCCCGGGGTGCTGCGCCGGCGCGTGCGGCTGGCGCCAGGCGATCCGCTGAACCTGGTGGAGATCGAGCGGGCGCGCTACCGGATCTCACGGCTGGGCGTGTTCGAGTCGGTGGAACTGCGCTATGAGCCGGAGGAGGGCGCGGTGCGCAGCCCCGTGTTCGAACTGCGCGAGGGCCCGCGTTTCGAGACGAGCCTGCTGATGGGCTACGGGAGCTACGAACAGTTGCGCGGCGGCGTGGAGCACCGGCAGATGAACATCCTCGGCTACGGCCATCAGAGCCGGCTCGAACTGATCCAGTCGATGAAGAGCACGAGCGGGGACGTCACCTACATGGTCCCCGAGCTGTTCGGTGAGTCGCTGGACGGCACGGCGCGGCTGTTCGGGCTGCAGCGCCGCGAGATCGCGTTTCTGCGGCAGGAGTTCGGCGTGGACCTGTCGCTCAAGCGTGCACTGAAGGTCACTCAGGGCGCCGCGCTGGTGAGCTACACCTATCAGGCCTTGCGCAACCCGCGAAACTCGCTCGCGACCCAGGCGACGGACGAGCAGCAGGTGAACGTGGCCAGCGTGACGCTGGGCGTGAACGGTGATCGCCGCGACAATCCGCTGCGGCCGCGCCACGGGTATCACTGGTCCGCGCAAATCGAGTCGGCCGATCCGCGGCTCGGGGGACAGGCGACGTATCAGCGGTTCGAATTCGCCAGCGGCTATCATACCGGCTGGGGCGGGGGCCGCTGGCTGCATGTCGGGCTGGCGCACGGCGCGGTCACGACCTTCGGCGCGAGCGGCGACAAGGCGCTGCCGGTCGGCAAACGGTTCTTCCCCGGCGGCGACAACAGCATCCGCGGTTACCAGCGGGGCGAGGCGGCCCCGCGCGGAGCCGACGGGTTGTTCATCGGCGCGAAGACTTATCTCCTCGGCAATCTCGAGTTGGAGCAGGCACTGACGCCCAACTGGTCGCTGGTGGCATTCGGAGACGCGCTGGGCATGTCGGTGTCGTTGCGCGGCTATCCGATCGACGAGCGGCTCTACTCGGCCGGGCTGGGCGTGCGCTACCAGACCCTGATAGGGCCGCTGCGCCTGGAATACGGGCGCAACCTCAACCCGCGCCCGGATGATCCGTCGGGCACGTGGCAGTTCTCGATCGGCTATCCGTTCTGAAACTTTGTTGTCGCCGCGCAGCGGGGCGGATCGGTAGTGCTGAAGCGCCATGATTATTGCCGATCTTGCCAAAATCGCCGGAGGAAAATTCCCGGCCCGCCGTTGGGGCCGCGGTCTCGTGGGCCAACTGGGACAGCCGATCCCCGCCAAGGGATTTTCGATGGGCTACTCCATCCTCGAGCCGCGCGGCGGCCAAGTGCCGTGGCACAACCAAGAGCAGGAGGAGGTGTATTTCATCGTGCAGGGCGAGGGGGAGATCTGCGTCGGGACGGAGCGCAGCCCGATCAAGGCGGGCCAGGCCGTCTTCATGCCGCCGACCCTGTTTCACCAGCTCACGAACACCGGCGACGAGCCGATGCACATGATCTACGTGTATTGTCCGGGTGGTGACGTCGCGCACTGGCGGCAGGAGCTGGCGGGCACCCTGCCGAAGGCGGGCGAGGGCGGCATCCCGCCGCTGCCGGAGGGCGCGCAGCCGCAGTGCACGAAGGCGCCGTAGCGCGCCGCCAGCGGGCGGAGGAGGAGCCGGCGGCGCGGCAGCGCGGCGGCCGGCTACAATCCCGACTTCCAGGCGCCGGGCGTCTGCCCGGTCTGCTGGCGGAACCAGCGGGCGAAGTAGTTGGGATCCTCGAAGCCGCAGTGCCCGGCGGCCTCCGCCACGGTGGGAGCGGACCGCAGCGCGAGCTGCGCCGACTCGAGCCGGACCTGATCGCGCAGCGCGCGCAGGCTCAGGCCGGATTCGCGTTTCAGTTTTCGGCAGAGGTGATCGGGATGATAGCCCAGCTCGCGGGCGATTTTGCCGAGCGAGGCCGGGGCGCGGACCTGCTCGCGGAGTCGTTCGAAGAGAGTGGGCGCGGGTGGTGGAGCGGCCGGTGAATGCTCCAGCAGGCGGGCGACCACGGCGAGGATGGCGGGATAGTCACCGAGGGTGAGGCGACCCTTGCGCGGGACGCGGGAGAGCAGGGCGTGAAGCTCGTTGAGGGTGGCGGGCGAGAGCATCCGGTGGGCCGCGCGCACCCGCCCGGCATCGGCGAGTTCGTAGTCGAGCACGAGGCAGAGCGGATGGCTGTGCGACGCGGCGGAGAAGCCATGCGGTGTGCGCGCCGGGATCACGAAGAGATCGCCCGCGCGGGCACGGCGGCGGCGGCCGTTGACGGTCTGCACCCCCTCGCCGGTGAGGTAGAGGATGAGCTGGGCATAGTCGTGACCGTGCGGCGCGACTTCGGTCTCGCGATGCCGGTTGAGCTGGAGCTTGCGCAGCACGAAGCCGAGCGCGTGGATTTCGATCTTCTGGATGAGCAGGTGGCTCCAGGCGAGCATGGCGTCGGAAGCGTGCTAGCAAAAGTCGGAAGCGTGCTAACACAAGCCGGCGTTTCGGCGTAGACTCGCGGGCGCTTTACGGCACTTCTCCTTCGCACCCCTTACGAAAATGACCACGCACAAAGTCGGCATCATCATGAACGGCGTCACGGGACGCATGGGCACCAACCAGCACCTGCTGCGCTCGATCAAGGCGATCATCGAGCAGGGCGGCATCAAGCTCGGCGATGCGGAGGTCATCATGCCCGACCCGATCCTGGTGGGCCGCAGCGAGTCGAAGCTCGCCGCCCTGGCGGCGCGGGCCGGCGTGAAGCGTTACACGACCAATCTCGACGCGGCGCTCGCCGATCCGGCGAATCAGGTTTACTTCGACGCCACGCTCACGGGGCAGCGCCCGAACGGCGTGCGCAAGGCGATCGCGGCGAAGAAGCACGTTTACTGCGAGAAGCCGACCGCGACCAGTTCGCAGGAGGCGCTGGCGCTGGCCAATGAAGTGACCGCGGCCGGGCTCAAGAACGGCGTCGTGCAGGACAAGCTCTGGCTGCCCGGCCTGCTGAAGCTGAAGTATCTCATCGATACCGGCTTCTTCGGAAAGATTCTCTCGGTGCGCGGCGAGTTCGGCTACTGGGTCTTCACCGGCGAACACGAGAAACTGCAGCGCCCGTCATGGAACTACCGCAAGGAAGACGATGGCGGCATCATCGTGGACATGCTCTGCCACTGGCAGTATGTGATTCAGAACCTCTTCGGCGAAGTGAAGTCGCTGACCTGTCTTGGCGCGACGCACATCCCGCAGCGCTGGGATGAGGCGGGCAAGCCCTACAAGTGCACGGCGGACGATTCCGCCTATGCGACCTTCGAACTCGTGAACGGCGTGATCTGCCAGTTCAACTCGTCCTGGGACGTCCGCGTGCGCCGCGACGACCTGCTGACGCTGCAGGTCGACGGCACGCACGGCACGGCGGTGGCCGGCCTGCGCAACTGCACCGCGCAGCACCTCTCCGCGACACCGCGCTGTATCTGGAATCCGGACATCGACAGCCCGATCAAGTATTTCGACGGCTGGACCACCGTGCCGGACCAGGGCACCTACGACAACGCGTTCAAGGTCCAGTGGGAGTTGTTCCTGAAGCACGTGGTGAAGGGCGACCCGTTTCCGTGGACCCTGCTGCAGGGCGCCAAGGGTGTGCAGCTCGCGGAACTCGGCATCAAGTCATGGGCGGAGCGCCGCTGGGTCGACGTGCCGAAGCTGGCGTGAGCCGGCACTCGGGGCTGACGGCCGAGTTTGGTTGCGATTGGAACGGCTGGCGGTAGTTTCCAACCGCGTAGTTTGCGCTGGCAAAAATCGCCTGCTGCATACCTTGCTATGGGCGGCGGGTACCCCCCGCCCCACCACGACAACTTCAACCCAAGCCCACATCTCCCATGCTCATCTGGATTGCCCTCATCATCGTCCCCATGCTCTTCGGCTTCTATGCGCAGATGAAGATCCGGAGCGCTTACGCGAAGAACGTGCAGATTCCCTCGCGCGGCCGCATCCGCGGTGCGGAGGCGGCGCAGGCAGTGATGCAGTCCGCCGGAATTCACGACGTCGAGATTGTCGAAGTGCCCGGTGAACTTACCGACCACTACGACCCCACGAACAAGCGGCTCGCGCTGTCGCACGACAACTACCATGGCACCAGCCTTGCGGCGCTCGGCGTCGCGGCCCACGAGGCCGGTCACGCCATCCAGCACAAGGTCGGCTATGCCATGATGACCGTGCGCCAGACGCTCGTGCCCGCCACGCAGATTGCCTCCGGCGCGTCGCAGCTCCTGATCATCATCGGCATCTTCGGTGCGAGTTTCCTCGGTGCCGCGCTGAGCTACAGCTTCCTGCTTTTCGGCGCGATTGCGCTGGGCGTGATTGTGCTCTTCCAGTTCGTGACGCTCCCGGTCGAGTTCGACGCGAGCCGGCGGGCGAAGGCGCAGTTGGTGAATCTCGGCATCGTCGATCGGGATGAAATGGACGGCGTGCACGAGACGCTCGATGCGGCGGCGCTGACCTACGTGGCGGCATTTGCCGCGGCGCTCGGCAGCTTGCTGCACATCCTCCTGATCATGTCGGGTCGCCGCGACGAGTGAGCGGCGGCCGGGCGGCGGGGTCGGGCAGAGAAAGCGAGGCGGACTTCGGTCCGCCTCTTTTTGTTGGTTCTGAAATGAACCTGCGGCGGCGACGCAGCGCCGGAGGACCCGCGGACGCCTACTTCACGATGATTGGTCCGGTGCGAACGCTGCTCTTTTCGCGTTCCGAAAGCGCCTTGGGCATCGCGTCCATCAACTGAATGATCCGTTCCGGATGGGTGGGGTGGGTGGAGAGGAAGGCGGGCTGGACGGGATCGTTGGCGGATTCCTGCTCGAGCGCTTCGAGGACCTTGATCGACTCCCGCGGATCGTAGCCGGCGCGGGCCATATACATGAGGCCCACGTAGTCGGCCTCCTTTTCCTTCGCCCGATCGAAGGCAAAGCCACTGATGCCGGTGGTGAGACCGTAGGCGGCGCCGAGCGCATCGATGGTCAGGCCGGGAGCACCGGCGACGGCGCCGCCGATCATGCCGACGGTGCCGACCGTGCCGACGGCGAGGTCGCGGGAGAGTTTCTCGTGGACGTGCTTGGCGGTCACGTGGGCGATCTCGTGGGCGATGACGGAGGCGAGCTGGTCGTCGTTTTTCGCGATCTTGAAGAGGCCGGAGAAGACGCCGACCTTGCCGCCCGCCATCGCGAAGGCATTGATCTGCGGCACGTCGAACACGACGAACTCCCAGTCGGCGTCGGGCATGTCCCAGAATACGACCTTGGAGATGCGTTCGCCGACCCGCTGGAGCTGCTCATTGCGGTCGCGATCGCGCGAGACGCGGTGGCGGCGCTTCATGTCGTCGAACATCGCGATGCTCATCTTGGTCACCTCCTTGTCGTCGACGAGGTTCATGGCCTTGCGGCCGGTGACAGGGACTTGGTAACAGCCGGCAGTGAGGAGGGCGGCGAGGAGGGCGAGCAGGAACCGGTGGGACACGTTCATGGCAGGTAGGGCGGGCCGGGCGGCGGCGGAATCCATAAATCAGCGCGGCGGAATGGCAAGTTTCCGGCGCGCGATGCGACCAAACCGTTACCAAATAGGTCCGGCGATTTCGCGAATGCCCTTTGCATTTTGGCACGATCCTCGCATTGTCGCGGCGTTCGGAAACAACCCCGCAATTCTGAACGACCAGCCCGGTTTTTCGTCTAACCGCTCCGAGTTCCCAACGTCTTTCTCCCAAAACCATGGCAGAGGAAAATGAGCCTGGCTCAGCCAGGAAGCGCCGAGTCATCCACTGGAATCCCGACGCGGGTCGCGAACAAGTGCGGCGTCGCTGGACGGTGAAACGCATCCTCGGGTGGGGTGTCGGCGGATTTTTCGGCCTGCTGGTGTTGGCGGGCATCGCCAATCGAGCGGCCAGGCACCTGTTTGGCATCAACCTATTGCAGCCTCAGGTGGCGGCGCCAGCCGCCCCGGCGGAGACGGTCGCGGATGCCAATTCCGCCTTCATCAACGAGGCCAAGGCCTCGCAGGCGCACGAGATCGCGTCGAAGGCGTTGCGGGAACTGCGGAAGCTGCCGACCGATCATCCGATCCAGCTCGAGCAGATGGTGATGATGGAGAAAAATTTTCAGGAGGGTGAGCTGCTGCTGAAGAAGCACGAGTTTGC
>CAZENI010000462.1:0-6931 GCA_964513055.1 uncultured Opitutus sp. | reverse complement strand
CGCCGCGCCCAAGCTGTATCCGGTCGCCAAGTTCAAGGACTACAAGCTGCCCGATGCCGAGCAGGGCCACCACTGGAGCGTCTGGGCCGACGCCTGCATGAACGGCGCCCCCAAGGCGCCGGGCGCCAACTTCGACTACTCGGGCCCGCTCACGGAGTCGGTGCTGCTCGGCAGCGTCGCCGTGCGCTTCCCGAAGACCACGCTCAACTGGAACGCGGCGAAGCTGCAGTTCGACAACGAAAAATCCGCCAACCAATACGTGCGCCGCACGTATCGGAAAGGCTGGGAAGTGGCCGGCCTGTAGGCGGCCCTCGATCCGCGCCCGTAGCCCGCCGCGTGAGCGGCGGGGCTCTCCAATCCTCCCTGCGCTCACGCGCAGGGCTACCGTCGCCCGCGCTCGCCGCGAGGGCGGACCGCCCCAAGCCGCCTACTTCTTGTTCTTCTTCCCCTTCGCCGGCTGCGGCAGATCCTTCCCCCGGATGGCGACCAGCCGGGCACTCATCGCTTCCAACCGCGCCGTCTCCGTGTCCGCGAGATCCTTCGCCTCCGCCGGGTCGCTCGCGAGATTGTAGAGCTCCGGCTTGCCGTTGGGCTTCATCAAGAGCTTCCACTCGCCGGCCCGCAGCGCGAGCGGCGCTTGGTTGTTGTTCTGCAGCACGAGTTCGCTGCGCCCCGCGGCGCCCTTTTCACCGAGGAGTGCGGCCAGCACGTCGACCGCATCCGGCGCGGCGCCCGCCGGCAACGCCTGGCCCGTGAGCGCGGCGAAGGTTCGAATCATGTCGAGGTGGGCAAACAGGGCCGCCGACTCGCCGCCCGCCGCAATCCGCGCCGGCCAGCGCGCGATGAACGGCACGCGGTGCCCGCCCTCGTAGAGCGAGCCCTTGAATCCGCGCCGCGCGCCATTCGGCGGCTGCCGCGCATGCAGCGCGTTCGTGCCGTCGTCGTAGGTGTCCTTGATCGCCCCGCCATTGTCCGAGGTGAAAATCACCAGCGTGTCCTTCGCGAATCCGCGCCGGTCGAGGGCGGCCAGCACCTCGCCCACCGTCCAGTCGAGTTGGTGGATCACATCGCCCCGCCAGCCGCAGTCGCTCGTCCCGCGGAAGCGCGGATGCGGCACCATCGGCTCATGGATGTCGTGCGGCGCCAGAAACAGGAAAAACGGCGTGCCCGCCTGCTGTTTCTCCACGAAGGCCACGGCCTTCCGGGCAATGGTGTCCGCAATGTCCTCGTCGGTCCAGAGCGCGGCCTTGCCGCCGGTCATGTAGCCGATGCGCGAGATGCCGTTCACGATCGCCTGCGAATGGCTGCGGTCAGCCTTGATTTTAAGCAGATGCGGGTGCGTCAGGCCCGTCGGCTCGTCGCCGAGCGGCTCGCCATAGCGGACGCGGATCGGATCCTTCGGATCGAGACCCACGACGCGGTGGTTCTCGACGAACACGCAGGGCACGCGGTCGCCGGTCGCCACGATGAAATGCGCGTAGTCGAAGCCCAGCTCAAGCGGTCCCGGCTTCAGCTCGGCATTGAAGTCCGGCTCGGTCAGGCCCAGGCCGAGGTGCCACTTGCCGACGAGTCCAGTGCGATAACCGGCCTGCTTCAGCACGGAGGCGACCGTGGGCGTGCCGGGCGCGATCAGCAGCGTGCCGTTGCCCGGGGCGATGCCCGTGCCCGGCACCCGCCAGGCATACTTGCCGGTGAGAAACGCGAACCGCGTCGGCGTGCACACCGACGCCGGCGAGTGCGCATCGGTGAAGCGCAGCCCCTCGCGGGCGAGCCGGTCGAGATGCGGCGTCTTCACCTTCGTCGCCCCGTAACTGACGAGGTCACCGTATCCGACATCGTCGGACATGATGAACACGATATTGGGCCTGGACGGCGCCGCGGCCTGCGCCGCGATGACGGCCAGCCAGCTCAGGGCGGCAACTACGAGGAGCTTTCGCTTCATGGTGTCAGGGAGTTTGTTCTTTGGACAGGAACGACAGGAGCGCAGAACAGGAGCGACAGGACAAGAACCGGATCGGTGCACTGTCCTGTTCTTCCGGTCGCTTGTGTTCCCGTCCCTCGGGTCAGAAATCCATCCCCTCGACTCACGGCGCGCCGGACGAGAGCGATTCGAGGTAGTCGAGCAGCCCGGCGAGATCGCGGACGGTAAAGCCGCTCATCAGCCCCGCCGGCATCAGCGAGATCGGCAGGTGCTCGCGCTTCGCCACGTCGGCCACGCGCACCTCCTGCTGCTGGCCGGTGAGATCGCGCACCGCCACGACCTCGGCGCCTTCGCGCGTGACGAAACCCATCCGCACCGAGCCGTCTTTCATCGTGAACTGATTCGTAACGAAGCCCTGCGCGATCGTTTTGTTCGGGTCGAGGATCGCCTCCGCCAGTTCGCGGCGGCGGTAGAGCGCCGTGATGTTGCCGAGGAACGGTCCCTTCATCGGCTCGTTCGCGCGCACCGTGTGGCACGCGACGCATCCAGCCTGGGCATACAATTGCTCGCCCCGCACGCGGTCGCCGCCCTGCCCCACGACCTGCGCGAGCACGTCATCGGCCTTCAGCTCCGCGATCGTCGGCATCTTCATGCCCGCCTCGGCGCGGATCGCGTCCACATCCAGCTTGAGCGACGCGATGGCCGCCTTCGCCGCGGCGGCGACCGCCGGATCGGCGTCGGCCGCCGCCGCCACGATCGCGGGCGCGCGGCTGGCTTCGCGCCCGAGCGCGGCCGCCCGGATGATTTGCGCGCGGCGCGCCGGCTGCTTCCACCCTTCGTCGAGCGCGAACTTCGCGCGCTCCCGCGCCTCGGGCGCCCCGAAGCGACGCGCCGCGAGTTGCAAGAGCGCCGCATCGGCCCACGCCGACGTGAGGCCGTCCATCTTCGCCGCCTCCGCCTCGAAGTAGCGGTGGTGATTCTCCAGTGCCGGCGAGAGGAAGAGCGCATTGCTCACCTTGTCGCTCGCCGCGTCGCCGCGGGAGCCGTTCTTCGGCACCGTCGGCAACGCGGTCAGCGCCACGCGCATCGCGTCCGCGCTGCCGAGCTTGATGAGGGCGAACATCGCGTTGACCTGCGCCTTTCCCGGCTTGGCCGCGCGCTCGAGCAGCGGCAGCGCCGTGGCCGGCACCGTGTCGCTCGCGGCGAGATTCTCGGCGAGGGCGGGCAGCATCGTCTCGTCTTTCTCCGCCAGGGTAGTCAGGCGGCCGATCACATCGCCCGGCTGCACGCGATGCAGCGCGAAAAGGGCGTTGAGCCGCACCGCCGCCTCGCCCGTCGTGCGGTCCAGCAACTCGGAAAGCACCGCGTTAATCCTGGCCGAGGCCGCCCAGCGCTCCGGCTGGTAATAGGGCCCGCGATTATCCGGCCGCGTGCCCCAGCCGTCGCCGGCCCACTTGCCTTCGACATAGTAAAGCCGGCACAGCGCGCGCACCAGATCGTCGCGTTGCGCCGAGTCCGCCTCGCGCTTGAGGCGCGTGATCAATCCGTCGACCACCGGCTCCTCGTGCAGCGCCTGCAGCACGCGCAAGGCCCCCGTCCGCGCCGCCGACGGCGTGTCCGCGCGGTCGAGCACCGCGAACGCCGCCGCGCTGCCGCGCAGGCGCACGACGCCTTTGACGGCCGTGTGCGCGATCACCGGATCGGCGTCGCCGACGTAGTTCGCCAAGGTCGCCGCGTGTTCGCGGCGGTTCAGCCGCGTGAGCGCGACCACCGACTCCAGCCGCGTGCGCGGATCGCTCGACTTCAACCCGGCCAGCAACGGTTCCGCCGGCACGCGCGCGATCTGCGTCTCGTGATCCGCCAGCGCGCGGATCGCCCAGGCTGCGATCGAACCATCGCCCGCCAGCTTCGCGAGAAACGCGTGCGCGCCTTCGCCGAGCGCCTGCTTCAGCGTGAACACCGCGAGCACGCGCGACGCCAGCGGACGCTCCTGGGCAGCCGCGAGCGCTTCCAGCGCCGCCACCACCGGCTTCACGTCGCGGCTCAGCAGCTCCCGTTGCGCGGCCATCCGCGTCGTCGTGCTGGGCGACGTGAACAATTTCACGAGTTCGGACGCGCCGAGTTTCGCGAAGGCCGGCACCGCCGGCGCCGTGTAGCCCTTGGGCGTCAGCCGCGCGAGATAGCCGATCTCCGGACCTGCGTAGTTGAACTTGCCGCTGCGCCAGCTCGACACGTAAAGCCGGCTCTGCGCGTCAACGTCGATGTCGGTCGCGCGCGGGATCTTGATGAACTGCTCCTGGCCGGCGGTGAACGTCGCGCCCTTCGGCGTCAGCGCGTGCCGGAAAACCGCCTCGCGCCCCCAGTCGACCGTGAGCGGTGCGCCGTTCCACTTCGCGGGGATGCCCGGTTCGTCGAGCCAGAGCCCGGCGCAGCCCGAGCCGCCGCCGTAGTCGGCGAGCGGCGCGATCAGCTCGTCCGCGAAATTCTTATACAGCGTCGGGTAGCCGTGATCCTCCAGGCCGGTGAAGTGATGCAGGCGCACGTCCCAGCCGTCGCCGTCGTTGGTGTTGTCGCGCGCGATGCCGTCGAGCAGCGGGCTGACCGACACCTCGAGGATGTTGCGCGTGCCGGCGGAATAGAGTTCGAGTCCGGTGCCGTCGGTGCGCACGCGCACCACGCCGCCGCCGCGCAGTTCGAGCTTCCGTCCGTCCGTGCCCACCGCCTCGGTGAATCCGAAGTCGCCGATCGCGAGGTAGAGCCAGCCGTCGATCCCGAGGGTGACGCCGTTCGAGGCATGATCCGCCGGTCGGTCCTTGAAGGCCCAGCCGATGTTCTTCACGAGGATCTTCTGCTCATCCGAGATGCCGTCGCCATCCTTGTCGATGAACGCGCTCAGGTGCGGCGGGTGCATCAGATAAAGCCGGTCGCGGTCCCACACGAGCCCGCGCGGCGAATCGACGGTCGCGAAGACCTTCACCTCGTCGGCGCGACCGTCGTTGTTCGTGTCGCGCAGCCGGATGATCCGGCCGCGGCCCGGCTGCGTGCCGAGCGAGCCGTTGCCATCGCTCGCGACATAGACGGTGCCCTCGGGCGACGCCGCGACATAGACGGGATAGTTGGCCTGCTGAGGCGTGGCGAAGACCGTCACGTCGAACTCCGCCGGCGCCTTCACGTCGGCCTTCAGGTTCTCGGGTGTGGCTGGGGTCGGCGGCAGATCGGCCGGCTTGCCGTCCTTCGTCGCGCCGCCCTTCTTCTTGCCGCCGCCCTGGCCTTTGGCCTTTTGCTCCGCCGCCGGTGCGGCGGCCTTTTCGGCCTCGGCCGCAGGAAGCGAGGCGCCGAACGACAGGGCGGCGATGAGCGACAGGAGCCGCGCCAAAAGACGCGCGTGATGGGGGAGTAGGCCGGGGATCATTGTGGGAAAATTTTCTAGGGCTGGCGGCGCGTTCTTCGGCGTAGCATCTCTCGTAGGAGAGGTAGTTTTGGACAGGATTAACAGGATTTACGGGATGGCTGAGATGGGCGGACACCCGCTCCCACTAATCCTGTAAATCCTGTTAATCCTGTCCCAAAAAATAACATCAGAACCACTCAATCGATACTCGCCCCCTTCTTCTTCTTCTCGACCGGCGCCTTGGGATCATACTTGGGATTGCGCTGCGTGGGCAGCTTCGCGTCGGTGTGCTTCAGCCAGGCGAGCATCTGGTCGAGCAGCTCGTCGCGCTTTTTTGGATTCACCGTCGCGAGGTCGCGACGCTCGCCCGGGTCTTCGGCGAGATGATAGAGTTCGACCGCCTTGTTCGTGGCGAGCTGCGCGCGCCCGCCGTCGAGTTGCCACTCCTCGTGGTAAAGGTGGAGCTTCCAATCACCCGCGCGCATCACCGTCGTCGGCCGCGTGCGGAAGATCGGATCGCGTCCGCGCGTGACAGGCGCATCGAGATAACCGGGGAAATGCCAGAAGATCGCGGTGCGGTTGAGCGCCGTCGCGCGTCCCGTCAGCAGCGGCAGCAGGCTCTCGCCATCGAGCACCTTGCCGGCCGGCACGGGCGCACCGGCGGCGGCCAGGAACGTCGGATAGAGGTCCAGGTTGATGATCGGCACGTCGCTCCGCGTCCCCGGCGTGATGCGTCCCGGCCAGGCGGCGATGAAAGGCTCGCGAATCCCCCCTTCGTAGTAGGCGCCCTTGTTGCCCCGGAGCGGTTCCTGCGAGGACTGGCCGGTGGCGCCGTTGTCGGACGTGAAGACCACGAGCGTGTTTTCCTCGAGGCCGAGTTCGCGGAGTTTCTTCAGCACGAGACCCACCGAATCGTCGAGGTCGTAGAGGCACGCCGCGTAGAGCGCGTGTTGATGCTGCGCGCCCGGTTTCTTCGCCTGGAATTTCGCCAGGCTCGCCGGCCGCGCCTCGAGCGCGCCGTGGATCGCGTGGTGCGCGATGAAGGCGTAGAACGGACGCTCCTTGTTCGCGGCAAAAAACTCCCCCGCCGCCCGCGTCAACGAATACGCCCCCTTCGGGTCCTCCGGCTCGTCGCGGCGCAGGTTGGGATTCGGCAGCCGGGAATCGAAATAGGTGTCGTAGCCCTGCGCCGGCGGCAGCGTGCCCGGCTCGCCCGACAAATGCCATTTCCCGAACAGCCCCGTCGCATAGCCCGCGGCCTTCAAGGCCTCGGCGATCGTCACGTTTTCCGTGGCGAGATCCTCGCGGTTCGGAATCGCCACCATCCGCTGCAGCGTGATCGGACCGCGATCGGTGCGTTGGACGGCGTAGACGCCCGTGCGCGGGCTGGATTGGCCCGAATGCAGGCAGGCCCGGCTGGGGGCGCAATTGCCTGCGCCAGCGTAGGCGTGGTGGAACACCATGCCGCGCTGCGCGAGCGCATCGAGGTTCGGCGTCTCGTAGAAGTCGGACCCCGTGAACCCGGTGTCGCGATAGCCGAGATCGTCGGCGAAGATCACCACGAAGTTGGGACGGGAGTCGCGCGCCGGCGCGGCAGCGAACGACCGGAGGGCCGCGGC
>CAZENI010000461.1:0-6937 GCA_964513055.1 uncultured Opitutus sp. | reverse complement strand
GATGGTCACCTACAGGCCGTTCAAAAACACGACGCTCCGCGGTGCCTTCGAGCACTACGAGAACTACTCGCGCCGCCCGAACGCCATCCTCCCGCGCGACGGCCTCAGCTACTGGCAGCAGAGCGGCCGGCCGACGTGGAATGCCGCGACTTGGACGCTGAGCCGCCAGGGCGTGAACACCGTCGTGCCCTACGCGACCAGCACCGGTCCGGAAAACGCACTGTTGGGCGCGGGCGTCGAGTCCGTCGGCACCTCGCTC
Source organism: uncultured Opitutus sp. (assembly GCA_964513055.1). GTDB lineage: Bacteria > Verrucomicrobiota > Verrucomicrobiia > Opitutales > Opitutaceae > ER46. The sequence continues at coordinate 6,678 of CAZENI010000461.1, read as the reverse complement.
GCCCGCTCCATCGTGTTTGTCGATCAGGGCAGGATTCCACTCTGGACCACCGGTTACATCAGCGGCATCCCGGCGCCGACGGCGGCCAACCCGAATCCGATCCCGACGCCCGACTTCCACCCGACCACCGGGCACCAGCGTTTCATCTCGACCGCGCCCCTGCCGCGCGTCGGCCCGCTCGCGTCCACCTGGACGAGTATCACCGATCGTTCGATCTATGACTGGTCCGGCGCCAACATCGCGGCCGCCAACTGGAGCCAGGACAAGACCGACAGCCACCAGTTGCAGTTGGAGCAGTTCTTCGTCCGCACGCCGCGCCACACCCTCGCCGCCCAGCTGGGCTGGCGGCGCGAAGAGTCGCGCAACTACAGCCGCTCGTTCATCGGCACGAGCGGCGAGTCGCCCATGGTCGTCTTCATGGACATCACGAGCGTGCTGCCCGACGGTCGGCCGAATCCCTTCTATCTGCGGCCCTACGTCACCGCCCAGGAGCCCGGCATCGGCCAGCGCAGCCCGGTGCGCGATGAATACAAGTCCCAGCTCGTTTATCAGCTCAATCTCTCGCGCGAGACCAACTGGAAGCGGTGGCTCGGCGATCACGCGTTCAGCGGCTACCACGAATACAAGCGCACGCTGAACAAGAGCCTGGCCTTCCGTGATGTCATCGTGAGCGATCACGCGTGGTTGCCCGCGGGTTCGGCGCGCTACGGCGGCGCAACCGTCGCGCGCGGCTACTACCGCTATTACCTCGGCGACAATCAGGGCGAGAACATCGACTACGGTTCCGCCGCCTGGGACAAGGTGAGCGGCACGCACAATCTCCGCTGGTTCAATGCGCAGCTCAACCAATGGGTCGACGAGCCCGCCGTGATCGGCGAAGCCTTCGGCGCCGGCAATCGGGTTTCCGCCAACGTCATCAAGACGCTGGGCGGCGTGGCGCAAAACCACCTGTGGAACGACCGGATCGTGACCACGTTTGGCCTGCGCAAAGACTCGAACTTCAATCGCAATGCCGCGCAAACGCTCCTCCTGCCCGACGGCATCACGCCCAACCACGACTCCGACGATACCTGGCCGAACGATTGGTTCCGCCGCGACGGCCGCACCAAGACGACGGGCGTGGTCTTCCGGCCTTTCCGCAAGTGGGACTTCCTCGACCGCCGCGCGGAATCGGGCAGCACGTTCACCCGCTACGCCGCCGATTTCGTCCGCTCATTGAACTTCTACTACAACACCGCCGACAGCTTCATCCCGCAGACGATCGCGCAAACGCTCAACCTGAAGGTGCTGCCGAACCCGACCTCCGAGACGAAGGATTTCGGCATCCAGTTCAGTCTCGCGGACAAGGTCTATGTGAAGGTCAACCTCTACGAGACGGGCCAGATCAACTCGCGCACCGGCGATGCCGGCACCATCGCCACGCGGGCGCAGCGTCTCGATTTCAACGTCGGCAACGATCAGTTTAACCTCTATCGTCAGGCGGCTGCCTGGCTCACCGCCGCGACGCCCGGCATGACCCAGGAGCAGATCGACGCCGGGGTCGCCCAAGTCATGGGCGTGCCCGTCGACCAACTGGCCCGGATGAGCGCGTATCCGATCGCCGAGAGCTCGGACGTCATGTCGAAGGGCAAGGAGATCGAAATCAGCTTCAATCCGACTCGCTTCTGGACCGCGCGCGCCACGATCACCCAGCAAAAAGTGGTCGAGGAAAACGTCACGCCCGGCATCCAGGAATACATCGACAGCCGCTGGCAACTCTGGACGACGGTCATCGACCCGCGCACGAACACACCGTGGTGGACCACGCGTTATGGCAGCGCCGGCACGGCGGAAAACTTCTACAACGTCAACGTCGCCGGCCCCTACAAGCTGCTCCGCGCCACCGAGGGCAAGAAGCGCCCGCAAACGCGCGAGTGGAAATTCAACGCCTTCTCGAATTATCAGCTCGCCGGCCTCGGCCTAGAAAACAAGTGGCTCAAGCGTATGTCCGTGAGCGGTGCCATCCGCTGGGAGGACAAGGGTGGCATCGGCTACTACGCCTATCCGAACGATCCGAACGCCTACGATCCGGACCACGTGATCTACGACAAAGGCCACTACTACGTCGACCTCGTCGTGAGCTACCGGACGCGGATCCTCCGCGAAAAAGTCGGCCTCACCGTGCAGCTCAACGCCCGCAACCTCGGCGAGAACGGCCGCATCCAGCCCGTCGGCGCCCTCCCCAACGGCCAGCCGCACAGCTTCCGCATCATCGACCCGCAGCTCTTCATCCTCACCGCGTCATTCAGCCTCTGAGCCTCAGAAACACGAATGGTAGGGCGAACCGTCCCCGGTGAGCCGTCGCGGCTGAGGCACTCGATCACCGCAAGGCCCTCGCAGGCGCCAGGCGCGACGGCTCGGCGGGACGCCTCGCCCTACCGACAGACTTACCCCGCCAGCCCTCTCACAGGTTGAACGTCGCGCTCACGAAGAACTGCCGCGGGTCGATGATCCGGAAGGCCCAGCCGGTGCCGTCGGGGTTGACCGCGACGGGTTGCAGCCGGCCATCCTCGAAGACATTGCGGACGTTGAGCTGCACGCGCGTGCGGACCTTGCCGTTGAAGAAACGGAAATCGTAGCCGGCCATCAGATCGACGTAGTAACGCGACTTGTCCCAGACCGGCTTGTCCGGATCGAGCGAGCGCACGATGCCGTCGGCATCCGGCGGCGCGCCGAAGAAGCCGATCGCCCCCTTGTCCTCCCAGCGCAGCGCGCCGCCAACATCGAGCGGCTTGAGCCAGCGGTGGTCCGTCACGCCTGCGAACTTGAAGTTCGTGACTGTATTCACGCGCCACTCACGGGTCTGCGTGCGCCGCTTGCCCTGGCTCGCGACGGCCAGCTTCATCGGCGCGATCAGGTTCTGGTTATACCAGCCCTCGGGCGTCAGGTTGCCGACGCGGTAGGTGCCGTTCCAGAACGGCGAGTTGTCGAACGGGCTCCGCACCGACTGCCAGGTCGAGATCCGGCTCGACACGTATTCCTGCAGCTTCGGCGACATGATCGCGTTGAACGCCTTCGCCTGCACCACCGTGCTCTTGAGGGTCCAGAAACGCGTCGGATTGAAGGCGATCTCGATCTCCTTGCCGCGCGAAGTCGCGTCGCTGCCGTCGCCGTGCGTGCGGTTGCGGTGGCTGTCGATAAAGTTGGGATCGACGCCCATGAGCCGCAGCACCTCGGCGTCGGTCTGCGCAGCTGTCCACGTCGGGTTCTTCTTCGCCAGTTCGGCCAACAGGAAGCCCTCGAGATCGGGGTCACCGCCGGTGCCGTTGCCGTCCGCATCGAGCCGGATCGCGCGCTGCACGATGGTGTTGATCTCGCTCGTGCCGCGGCCGCGGTCGACGGTCTCGTATTGGCGGGCGGTGAGGTTGAGGAGCGGGCGGCCCTCTTGGTTGCGGAACAGCGCGAGCGAGAAGCCGTAGTCTTTCGTTTCGCCCTGCGGATCGGGCAGCGGCTGGCCGTAGATGTCGTAGGCGAGCGAGCCAGGGCTGAAGCTGTTCGACTGGCTGTAGGTGAGGTGGAGCCAGTTCAGCGGCTTCACGACGAGGCCGTAGTTCTTCGTCTTGCCGTGGCGCCCGACCCAGTCGTTCTGGCCGTAGGAGTTCATCGGCGAGCGATCGTAGAAACCGTTCGTCGCCGCGGACGGGCCGATCGCGCTGTTGCCCTCGCGGGTGCGGTTGAAGTCCCGGCGCAGGCCGACGGTCGGCACGATGCGGCCGTCGAGCAGGAACCCCTGCCACGTGCCGCCGTAGGTGCTGAGGAGGCGGCGGTTCAGGCGGTTCGCGTAGTAGTATTCGGTGAACTCGACGGGCTCGTTGATCCACTGGGCGGTGGCGCCGTTGTAGTAGCGGAGCGTCGCGTTCGTCGGCGTCGGGATGCGCGAGGGCGCGTAGTCGATGTTGTTGCCGGTCGCGTCGCCGACATAGTAACGCGGATACGCGCGATAGGCGGCGCCATTACGGCTGAAGCCGGTCGCGGCGGTGTTCATCCACGACTCGGTGGAGGACATCGTGTCCTTGAAGCCGAGGCTGCCGCCGTAGATCTCGCGATACTCGCCATAGCCGCTGAGGCGATGGAGGCCGAGATGGCGGAACAGGTTCTTCTCCTGCGTGAGGTTCAGCTCGTAGCCGAGCGTGCCGCGGTAATTTTCGTTGTTGTTGCGCGATTTCCGGAAAGCCGGCTCCGAGCCGCCGACATACGGGCGGAGGAAATACGGGTTGGCCGTGCCGTCGAGCAGCCGCTCGTTGATGTCGATGTAGACCTGCATGCGGCCGCCGTCGGCGTAGCCGAGGAAGGCGCGGCTCTCCGTGCGGATGCGCTCGTAGAGCCACGAGGCCTGCAGGGCGAGGCTCTGGCGCGGGGTCTTGAAGAACACCTGCTCGAGGTCGGCGGCCGAGGTCTCGCCTTTCACCTGCGCGTAGTTCGGCGCCGCCATGCTGACCTCGGTCCAGTCGTAGACCGAGCGGTCGGTGATGCCGCGCGGAAGGAAGAGCGGATAGGCCGCGCTGAACTTGGTGTAGAAATTCCCGTTCTGCAGCAGGCGCGGCGTGCCGTTGATGTTGCCGGGGCCGATGTTCGTCGCCGACGCGTCGGGCATGCGGTTGATCGTGTAGAGCTGGATCTGGCCCTGGTCGATATACCAGCTCGGCCGGCCGGTGAAGCCGGTGTCGGTGGCGTTCAGGCCGAACGGCAGCAGCGTGCCCTCCAGCGCGGTCGTCACGCCCGTGATCGAGGCGCGCCCGTCGCGGAAATTCACCGTCTGCGCGATCGGGTCCTACGTCGGCCGGCCGCTCGCGGTCCAGTCGCCGAACATGTCGCGCGGCGTGGTCGAGTTGGGCCTGGAATTGAAATTCCGATACGATTCGAAGCTCGCGCGGATCGTCGTGTTCCGGAACGGCCGCGCAGTCACGGCGCCCTGCAGCCGGCGCGTGGTGTCGGCCGACGGCTCGCGCGTGAAGCCCTTCTCCTCGTAAACGCCGAGCACACGGGCAGCGAGTCGGTCCTTCAGGATCGGCCGGTTGAGGTCGAAGCTCCCGCGATAACCGCCGTAGCTGTCGCCGCGGGTCGAGAAGGTCGTGCTGGCGCGCGTGAGGTTGGCGCGGGAGCCGATCACGTTCACGCCGCCACCGGTGTTGCCGAGGCCGAAGATGCTGGAATTCGGCCCGCGCGAGATCTCGACCGCGTCGACGTTGTAGGCGTCGAAGGGCAGCGAGGTGCCGAAACCGTTGGTCGCGACGTTCGCCGCCGTGAGCCCGCGCACGCGCGTCGCGCCCTGCGGATTTGCCGACACGTCGTCCGTCACCAGCCCGCGATCGACCGTGAAACTGGTGAACTGGTAGATGCCCTCGGTGTTGGCCTCATACATGAACACGTCGTTGATGTCCGTCGCGGCCGTATCGAGCAGTTGCTGCTTCGTGACGACCGAGATCGAGGCGGCAAGATCCTCGAGTTTCGAGTTGAGCCGCGTGCCGGAGAGCGTCGATGAGGCGAGGTAGCCGTTGTCCTGCGCCGCGGTCACCTCGAAGGGCGTGAGCGTGACGATCGGCTCGGCAGCGGGCGCGGGCGTGGTGGCGGGGACCGGCACGGATTGCGCGGAGCCGGCGGAGGTGAGGCCCGCGCAGGCGAGAAACGCAAAGAAGCGGCGGACGAGCCGCGCGGAGTCAGGGGTGTTTTGCATCGGACGAAACGATTCAGGGGTTGGCCGGGCGCGTGACGGGAGCCCGGAGGTCCAAGGAAACGCCCGACGGCCGGGCAAGCGAAGCACCCCGCCGCCTGACAGTATGAATTCCGGGCGCGTGTCCGAATCGCGCGCCACCGGTCGCGCCGCGGACGAGGCTCCGAAAAATTGCGCCTTCCCCTCCGCGCGTCGGTCCCCTAAACCCCGCGGTTCACGCCTGATGCCCGCCAAGCCCACGACCCACGCCCCGTCCCCCCAACCCGCGCCCGCCGCCGTCGCGCTGCGCCCCATCAAGAAACTGATGGCCGCCAATCGCAGCGAGATCGCCGTCCGCATCTTCCGCGCCGGCACCGAGCTGAACCTGCGCACGGTCGCCGTCTTCGCCCACGAGGATCGCCTTTGCATCCACCGCTACAAGGCGGACGAGGCCTACCAGGTCGGCACGGGCAAGGGCCCCGTCGCCGCCTACCTCGACATCGAGAGCATCGTCACCGTCGCGAAGGAGAAGGCCGTCGACGCGATCCACCCGGGCTACGGCTTCCTCTCGGAGAACGCCGAGTTTGCCCGCGCCTGCGAGCGCGCCGGCGTGATCTTCGTCGGCCCGCGGGCGGAGTTGCTCGACATGATGGGCGACAAGACCGCCGCCCGCGCAGTGGCGCAGCGCATCGGCGTGCCCGTGCTGCCCGGCACCAAGGATCCGATCGTCGACCGCGACGAGGCGTTGAAGACCGCGAAGACGATCGGCTTTCCGCTCATCATCAAGGCCGCTTTCGGCGGCGGCGGCCGCGGCATGCGCGTCGTGCAGAAGCCCGAGCAGCTCGCGAACCTCCTCGACGAGGCCCAGGCCGAGGCCGGCCGCGCGTTCGGCAACGCCGCCGTCTTCCTCGAGAAATACATCCCGCGCGCCAAGCACATCGAGGCCCAGATCCTCGGCGACGACGGCAATCCGCTGGACCGCGGGGCGC
>CAZENI010000460.1:0-6947 GCA_964513055.1 uncultured Opitutus sp. | reverse complement strand
GCGCCGCGCCGAGGGTGAGGACGCGACGCCGGGCGCGCCGGCCGCGGCGCCGGTGCCGCCGGTGGCGGAGCCGGCGGCCGGGGCGCGCGCGTGGAATCCGCGGGTGACACCGGAGCGGCTGGCGCATCGCGCGCTGGTGCCGGACGAGGCCGGGGCGGCGGCGCTGCGGCGGCTGGGATTTGCCACGGCGCACGTCGTGCCGGGGCGCGGGATTTTCCGCGGGCGCAGCGCGCTGGTGAGCCTTGGGCGCGGCGGGTTCAACGCGACAGTGCTGCGCGAAGTCGTCGCGCAGCCGGTGGCGTTCGAGCACGGCGGTGGGGGCGGGAGTGCGAATCCCAACGCCGGCTATCCTGTCTCCCTCATGGGCGCGACGGCGCTGCTGCGGCAGACGCTGCTCGATGCGCGCTGGTATGCCGAGGTGCACGGACGCTATCGCGATCGGCGCAACGCGAACCTGGCCCGGCCCGAGACCAACGACGCGCTCGCCGCGCTCGGTGCGGTCGTGCAGGGCGTGGAGCCCGTGTGGTTCGCGCTGGACGACGAGCTCGATCTGGCGCGCGCGGCGCGGCTGGCGGACGAGTTCAGCCTGAAGCTCGTGGTGCGCGGCAGCGGTTATGATTACCGGACGCTGCGGGCGCTGCCGGAGGGCGTGCCGGTGATCGTGCCGCTCCTGTTTCCGGAGGCGCCAGACGTGGAGAATGCCGACCAGGCCGCGGACATCTCACTCGACAAGCTGACCCACTGGGAACTGGCGCCGGCCAATCCCGCGCGCGTCGCCGCGCGGAACCCGATCGCGTTCACCAGCGCGGGGCTGCGCCGGCCGGAGACGGAATTCTGGAGCCGCGTGCGGACGGCGGTGCACCGCGGCCTGCCGGCCGAGCGGGCGCTCTCGGCGCTGACCGTCACGCCCGCGGAGATCCTCGGGTTGGGGCGCACGCACGGCACGATCGCCGCGGGCAAGGCGGCGAGCCTCGTGGTCGCGAGCGGTGATCTGTTCCGGACCGACGACGCGGAGATTCAACTGCTGTGGGTCGACGGCGAGGCGTTTGAGTTTGAGACGTGGCGGCGTTTCGATGCGCGCGGCACGTGGACGGTGGCCTGGCAGGGCGCGCCGGAGAAGGCACCTGCGGAGATCCGAATCACCGGCCGCACGCCGACGCGCCTGCGCGCCAGCGCCGCCGGCACCGACGCCACGCTGCGCGTGGAAGGGGAGAGCTACACGCTGCTCGCGCCCGCGAAGTGGTTCGGCCTGGAGCGCGGCACGACGCGGCTGGCCGGGCGCCTCGACGGCGCGGACCTGAGCGGCACGGGCGAACTGCCCGACGGCACGGCCTTCCGCTGGCGGGCGCAGCGCACGGCCGCCGCGCCCGAGGCGCCGAAGCCTGCAGAGAAGAAAACCGAGCCGCTGATCGCGCGCCCGGACGTGTATCCAGCCGGGGCGTATGGCCGGGCCGGCGGGCTGCCCGCGCAGCCGAAATTCGTGCTGGTGAAGAACGCCACGATCTGGACGAGCGGCCCGGCCGGCACACTCGCGGGCGCCGACCTGCTCGTGGAGAGCGGCCGCATCGTGCAGCTCGGCAAGGGCCTCGCGGCGCCGGCGGACGCGCTCGTGATCGATGCGACCGGGAAACACGTTTCGGCCGGCTTGATCGACTGCCATTCTCACCTCGCGCTCGACCGCGGCGTGAACGAAGGGACGCACTCGGTGACCGTGGAGGTCCGTGTCGGCGACGCGCTCGATCCGACGGACATCGGCATCTACCGCGTGCTCGCGGGCGGCGTCACCTCGGCGAACATCCTGCACGGCTCCGCCAACGCGATGGGCGGGCAGAACCAGGTGATCAAGATGCGCTGGGGCGGCACGGCGGAGGAGCTGAAGTTCGCCGGCGCGCCCGGCGGCGTGAAGTTCGCGCTCGGCGAGAACGTCACGCGCAAGAGCGCCTCCACGCTCACCACCCGCTATCCGATCAGCCGGATGGGCGTGCCGGAGATCATGCTCGATGCGTTCACACGGGCGCGCGACTACGAGCGGGAACTGGCCGACTACCGCGCCGGCCGCCGCCCGCTCCCGCCGCGCCGCGACCTGCGGCTCGAGGCCACGCTTGAAATTCTGCGCGGCGACCGGCTGATCCACATCCACTCGTATCGGCAGGACGAGGTGCTGGCGTTCATCCGGCTCGCGCAGCAGCTCAAGCTGCCCGTCGCGACCTTCCAGCACATCCTCGAGGGCTACAAGGTCGCCGACCAGATCGCCGCGATCGGCGCGGGCGGATCGTGTTTCGCCGACTGGTGGGCCTACAAGCACGAGGTGATCGACGCCATCCCGCACGACGGCGCCCTGATGCGGGCGGCGGGCGTGCTCGTGTCGTTCAACTCGGACGACGACGAACTCGCTCGGCACCTCAACACCGAGGCGGCCAAGGCGGTGAAATACGGCGGCGTGCCGCCGGAGGAGGCGCTGAAGTTCGTCACGCTCAACCCGGCGAAGCAGCTGCGCGTCGACGCCCGCGTGGGCTCGCTCGAAACCGGCAAGGACGCCGACTTCGTGATCTGGAGCGCGTCTCCGCTTTCCACCTACGCGCGGCCGGAGCAGACCTGGATCGACGGCCGGCGCTATTTTGACGTGCAGGAGGACGCGCAGCTCCGCGCCGCCGCGATCGCGACGCGCGCGGCGCTGGTGCAGAAAATCCTGCCGGAGCGCCAGCGGGTGCTTGGGGCCGGCGGGGCGGGCCCCGGCGGCGCCGGGGCCGCGGGCGAGGGCGGCGGGGACGAGGGCCCGCCGAAACCGCCCGTGCTGCTCGTGCTCGAACAGCTCGCGCGGACGCATCCGTCCGAGTCGCGCTCGCTTTATCACGACGGCGGCTCCGCGCACAATTGCTCGACGCATCAGGGAGGTGACCGATGAACGCCGGGACGTTTGCCCATGGGACGGCGCGACTCGGTCGCGGCCTCGCGCTCGGGATGGCGGCGGGTCTGCTCGCCTGCGCCCAGGCCAGCAATCTTCTGCCGGCGCCGCGCCAGAAGGCGCCGGTGCTGCTGACGAGCGGAATGGTCGTGACGGTGAGCGGCGCGACGCATGCGAAGGCGGACGTGCTACTTGTCGACGGGAAGATCGCGCAGATTGCGCCGACGATCGCGCCGCCCGCCGGGGCCGAGGTGATCGACGTGAAGGGCAAACGCGTTTATCCGGGCCTGGTCGACGCGCAGACGCTGCTCGGGCTGGTGGAAATTTCGGGCGCGCGGCAGACGGTCGACACCGCGGAGGTCGGTGCGATCAACCCGAACGCGCGCACGCAGACGGCGTTGAATCCCGACAGCGAGTTGATCCCGGTGGCGCGCGCAAACGGCGTGCTGACCGCGCTGACGGTGCCGGCGGAACGCGTGAGCGGCGCGCCGCGTGGCAATCTGATCGCGGGCACGTCCACGTTGATCCGGCTCGATGGCTGGACCTGGGAGGATCTCACGTTGCGCGCGCCCGTCGGCCTGCACGTCTACTGGCCGGGGATGCGGCTGAACCGCGACGCGAAGAACGCGAAGTCGCTGCCGGCGCAGCAGAAGGAAATCGACACCGAGCTGCGCACGCTCGACGACGCGTTCACCCTGGCGCGGAGCTACGCGCGGGCGAAGGCGGCGGGCCGCGCCGGCTTCGCGACGGATCTCCGCTGGGAGGCGATGCTGCCGTTCCTGCGCGGCGAGCAGCGCATCTTCATCCACGCCGACGAGCAGAAGCAGATCCGCGCGGCGCTGCTGTTCGCGAAGAAACACGAGCTGAAGATGGTGCTGGCCGGCGGGCTCGATGCGTGGCGCGTCGCGGCCGAGTTGAAGGCGGCCGGCGTGCCGGTGATCGTCGGCGGCACGCAGCGGCTGCCGCTGCGCCGCGACGACGATTACGAGGCGCCGTATGCGAATCCGGCGCGGCTGCAGGCCGCGGGTGTGGCGTTCTGCATCGCGGGCGGGCTGAGCGGCCCGAGCGAGATCGGCAACGAGCGCAATCTGCCCTACTACGCCGCGCGGGCGGCGGCCCATGGCCTGGCGCCGGAGCTGGCGCTGCGATCCGTGACGCTCGGGGCCGCCGAGATCCTCGGCGTCGGCGCCGAACTGGGATCGATCGACGTGGGCAAGCGCGCGACGCTGATCGTAACGGACGGCGATCCGCTGGAGATTCCCACGCAGGTCGAGCGGGCCTTCATCGACGGGGCACAGATCGATCTGCGCAGCCGGCACACGCTGCTCTACGAGAAATACCGCGAACGGCTGCGGCGGCTGGAGCCGGCGACAAAGCCGGCGGGCACGGCGCCATGAGGCCGGAGTTTCCCTTCATGAACCCAGTGTCCCGCTTTGCCCTTGCCCGCGCCGCCATCGGCGCGGCCCTGTTGTCGATCGGAAACGTCCACGCGGCGCTCGCGCCGCAGGAGCGGGCGATCGCCGATTGGATCTCGGGCAAACAGGAGGACATGGTCTCGCTGCTGGAGAAAGCGGTGAAGATCAGCAGCCCGAGCGAGGACGTCGCCGGGGTGCGCGCGATGCACGAGCTGTTCGCGGCGGAGCTGCAGGCGATCGGGCTCACGCCGCGCTGGGTGCCGCTGCCGGAGGCGTCGCAGCGCGGGGGGCATCTCTTCGCGGAGCGCACGGGCGCGAAGGGGAAACGGCTGCTGCTGATCGGCCATCTCGACACGGTGCTGCCGGGCGGGAAGTTCGTGCGCGACGGCGCCACCGGCCGCGGCTCGGGCGTGAACGACATGAAGGGCGGCGACGTAGTGCTCATCTACGCGTTGAAGGCGCTGCACGCGGCGGGCGCGCTCGAGGGGACGCAGATCGTCGTGGCGATGACGGGCGACGAGGAGTCGCTGGCGGAGCCGGTCGCGGTGTCGCGCGCGCCGTTGATCGCGGCGGCGAAGCGGAGCGACGTCGCGCTGGCCTTCGAGACGGCGCGGGCGGGTGAGGCGACGGTGGCGCGCCGCGGCGCGAGTTCGTGGCGGCTGGAAGTCACGGGGCCGACGGGGCACTCGTCGGGGATTTTTTCGGCGGCGATGGGCAGCGGCGCCGTGTATGAGACGGCGCGGATCCTCGAGGGCTTTCACACCGAGCTGCGCAAGCTGCCCGGGCTGACGGCCAACGTTGCGGTGCTCGCGGGCGGCGCGAGCGTGCAGGAGGAGGCGTTTGCGCTCACCGCGCGCGGCAAGGGCAACATCATTCCGGCCCTCGCGGTGGCGCGGGGCGACCTGCGCGCGGTGTCGCCCGAACAGCTGGCGCAGGCGGAGGCGGCGATGCGCGAGGTCGTCGCGAAGAACCGGCCGCGCACGGAGGCGAAGCTGACGGTGTCGCACCGCTATCCGCCGATGGCGGCGGAGCCGCGCCACCTGGAGGTGCTCGCGGCCTACGAGGCGGTGAGCCGCGATCTTGGGCAGGGAGCGGTGGCCGCGAACAACGCGGCGCAGCGCGGCGCGGGCGACAGCGCGTTCGTCGCGCCGTATTGTGCGGTCTTGGACGGCCTCGGCCCCTACGGCACGGGCGCGCACGCGGAGCGCGAGACGGTGGATCTGGCGTCGCTTCCGGCGCAGGCGGCGCGCGCGGCGGTGCTGATATACCGGCTGACGCGGTGACGGACGCCGGGGCGCGTCCTGCCGGGTGCGGCCCGCGAAAGGCGCCGTTGATTGGCAATCATCGCACTCGCATTGCGAGTGCCGGCGGGGCTGAATCGGCCAGCCTCGCTGCCTGGTTTCACTTCGCCCTTCGTCTCCGCCGCACCCCTCGGGGGAAACGAGTTCCAGCCTCGCTTCTCTCATTTTCTTCCGGCCGCGCGCCCGCGTGCGGCTCCACCGTCTTGTCTGCTGCCAACGACCGTCCACCGATGTCGACCTGCTCCCGCTCATGACGTCCGCCGCGCCCATCGCCCGAGGGGAGGATCCCGCGGCGCCGGCCGCGCGGCGCTACCGCGTTTTCCTCAGTTACAGCCACGTGGATACGAAGTGGGCGCGCGGGCTGATGCGGCGGCTCGAAGGCTACCGGGTGCCGCCGCGCTTTCACGGCCGCGCCGCGCCGATCGGAACCGTGGGCGCGCGGATCGCGCCGGTCTTCCGGGATCGGGACGAGCTGCCGACGGCGAGCGACCTGGGGGAGACGATTCGCGCCGCGCTGCAGCAGGCGGAGACGCTCGTGGTGATCTGCTCGCCGGCGGCGGCGAAGTCGCGGTGGGTGAACGAGGAGATCCTGGCGTTCAAGCGGCTGGGCGGCGAGACGCGGGTCTTCGCGTTCATCGTCGGCGGCGAGCCGAAGACGGCGGGGGCGGCCGAGGACTGTTTCCCGCCCGCCCTCCGCGCGACGCTGGGCGCGGACGGGGAGCTTTCGGCGACGCCGGCGGAAGTGATCGCGGCGGACGCGCGGCCGGCCGGCGACGGCCTGCGGCTGGCGTTTCTCCGGCTGGCGGCCGGGCTGATCGGCGTGGGGTTCGACGAACTGCGGCAACGCGAGCAGGCGCGGCGGCTGCGGCGGATGACGCTGATCGCGGGCGGGTCGGTCGCCGGCATGGCGGTGACGCTGGCGCTGGCCGTGGCGGCGTGGCAGGCGCGCAACGACGCGCAGCGCCGGCAGACGCAGGCGGAGGATGTGCTCACGTTCATGCTCGGGAATTTCCGGGACGAACTGAAGAAGATCGGGCGGCTGAGCCTGCTCGACGCCGTGGGGGACAAGGCCACGGCGTATTTCGATTCCTTGGACGTGCGGGATGTCACCGACACGGCGCTGGCGCGGCAGGCGCGCGCGCTGACGCAGGTGGGAGAGACGCGGATGGACCAGGCGAAGTATGCGGAAGCGGCGCGGGCGTTTACCATGGCCCACGAGCGGGCGGCGGCGCTGGTGGCGCGGAATCCCGCGAATCCGGACCTGCTATTCGAGCGCGGCCAGGCGGAGTATTGGAACGGCTTCTCGCGCCGGCGCCGCGGCGACCT
>CAZENI010000459.1:0-6962 GCA_964513055.1 uncultured Opitutus sp. | reverse complement strand
GCCGTGACGGTGTGGGGCGATTCGTAATAGCGGAGCTGGACGCCGGCCTTGACGCACGCCTCCTCCGCGAGCGCGGCGTAGAGATTGCCGGAGATGCGCACCTGATGCCGCCAGTGCTGGCGGCCCGTGGGCTTAGAAAAATCGGGCAGATCGTCGCTGTTCAACTCCACGGCTGCTTGCACGAGCTCCCAGCCGATGCCGGCGATCACCTGTTTGCCCCACGCGTGAAACAGTCCGGGAAAATCCACGCCACCCGTCGTCGTCGTGCCACCGAGCTGGCTGCCGGACTCGACGAGCATCGTGCTGACGCCGAGCCGGCCCGCCTGGATGGCGGCGATCGTGCCGGCGGTGCCGCCGCCGATGACGAGCACGTCGCACGCGACGCTGCGGACGGTCGGCGGCGGCTCCGCGCCGACAAGTATGCTGGTCGCGGATACAGCGCCGAGGCGGGTGAGGAAGTGGCGGCGTTTCATGGTGGGGGGCGGGTGCGGGCGGAAAGGCAGTGTGGACCGGCAGGTCAGCTTGTGCTTGGGCCGCCGCGACTGGCGACCCACCGATTCGAGCTTTATCCACACGCCGCCCCCCACACAAGGTCCTCCATGCCACACCCAGAACCACCCGTCGCCTTCGACCAGGCGCATGCGGACGCCTATGACCAACGCTACGTCAGGCTGGCGCCCATGCGCGAGGCGTTGCATCTGCTCATGAGCGCGGTGCTCGCCGACCTGCCCGCCGACGCCAGGATACTCTGCGTGGGCGCCGGAACCGGCCAGGAGCTGATCTACCTCGCCCAGAAATTTCCCCGGTGGCGCTTCGCCGTCGTGGAGCCTTCGGGTCCGATGCTGGGAGTTTGCCGCCGGAAGGCCGAAGCGGGCGGCATCACACCGCGCTGCGTCTTTCACGAAGGCTATCTGGATTCGCTTCCTCCGTCGGCGGCGTTCGACGCGGCGACGTCACTGCTCGTGTCCCAGTTCATCCTCTCGCCTGCGGCCCGAACCGGTTTCTTCCGCGAAATCGCGGCCCGGTTGCGACCGGGCGGATACTTGGTGAGCGCAGATCTGGCGTCCGACCCGGCGTCGGCGAGCTACCAGAGCCTCCTCGACGTCTGGATCCGGTTGATGAGGGAAACCGGATCGCCGCCCGAGCAAATCGAGAAGCTCCGGGTCATTTACGGGCGGGAAGTTGCTCTCCTGTCCGTCGACCAAGTCAGTGCTCTCATCGCGTCAGGCGGCTTTGAGACGCCCGTGTTGTTTCTGCAGACCGGGCTCATTCATGCCTGGTATGCCCAGAGAGCGCCCACGGTCTTCGGGAAGTCCCAGATCTGAATCGCGCCGACTCCACAGCGAACAAGCCGAGGCCCGTTCACGGCGCAGTCTCGCCGAGCGCGTGGATCGTGCCCAGGAACGTGCCGCTGACCACGGCGCCGTCGTCGCTGCGGAGCGTGTAGTTGAGTTCGATCTGGTGCGTGGGCGCGATCTCAGGCAGTGCGAGACGGAGGGACTTTCCGTCGGGTGAGAGGCGCGCGCTGGCGACGGTGAGCGTTTTCACGTTCGAGCGGGGCGAGCCGTATTTCTCGCTGCGCACGAGCGACCAGGTCGTGACTTTGAAATTCGCGGCGGCGCTGGCCGACGTGGCGTCGAGCGGCGCGGAGAAGACGAGGTCCACACCCGCGCGGTGCGCTTTGAACTCGACCGGCACGTGGACGGGTTTGCCGGTGGCGCGCAGGCGGTAGAAGCCACCGGGCTCGGCGGTCTGGTTCGTGGCCCAAGCGGAAAGACCGGTCAGGTAGAGGCGGCCGTTCGTCGGATGAAAACGTCCGCGCATCACGCCCGTCGGGAATTCGGGAACGGGCAGCGCGACGAGTCCGCCTTGCCGGATGCCGCCGACCGCTTCGTGCGCGACAATCTCGAGGCGACCGGTGCCGTAGGAGAGATTGAGCAACCTGCCGTGGAACGCGCCCCACGCGGGACTTTGCACCCAGAGGAGCTCCGCGGGAGAGCGGTCGAACTGCTTGTCGACCCACGTGAGCGGCGGCTCCATCGCGGCGTCGGAGCGGTCGGCGGGCGCACCATAGCTCCACATGTTACCATAGAAGCGCGGGGCGCCGGGCCGCACCCAGTTGATCCGGTTCATCGGCATCCAGTGGCCCTCCTGATCGGTGACGATGATGCTGCCATCGGGATTGAGGCAGACGCCGTTGGCGGCGCGAAAGCCGTTGGCGAGAATCTCCGTCGTCGCGCCGTTGGCGCTGACCTTGAGCACGGTGCCGTGCTGCGGCACGAGGGCGGTGCGGGCGTGGCGCGCGCTCTTCGCGTAGTAGAGATTGCCGGCGGCATCAGCCTGCAGGCCCATCGCGAATTCGTGGAAATGCTCCGTGACCTGGTGGTCGCTGTTGAAGGACTCGTAGAAATCCGTCTCGCCGTCGCCGTTGAGATCGCGGAGACGCACGATCTGGTCGCGGCAGTTCACGAGGACGACGCCGTCGAGGACCTTGATCCCGAGCGGCTGAAACAGGCCGGCGGCGATGCGCCGCCATTTGAGCGGCCCGGCGGTGCCGCCGATGCCGTCGACGCGCCAGACTTCGCCGTCCCACGTGCAGACGACGGCGGCGTCGGTGCCCGGAACAAAATCGTGACCGCCCAGGCGCATCCAGCTCTTCCACGGATTCGTGGCGCGCAGCGGCGGCGGGAGAATATCGACGGCAAAGGGACCGTTCTCGGCACCGCGCACGAAGGGCGACTCGAGCACGGCCGGCCACTGCGCGGGGCCGCCGCGCGTGAACGCGCGCAGGTCGAGCGCGGTGGTCACGGCGCTCGCGGCGGACGAAGTGCCGGCGGGAGCTTCGCCGTAGATGAGGGCGAGATTGAGCGGTGTCGCCGAAGCGGGGATACGGATGACCTCGAAGCCGTCCTCGGTGCGGCGTTGCACGCGGGCGCTGCCGACGAGGGCGAAGACGCTGCCGGCGTTGGCGGCGCGGAAGGCGAGGTCGCGCGAGGATTTCCCGAGGTTGAGCGTGCGCACGACGGTCGTGGCGGTCCCCGGCGCGAGGTCGTAGCTTTCCAGGATCGCGGCGTCGCCGATGTCGTAGGCGATCACGGTGCGCGCGCCGTGGCGGTGGAGTCCGCGGTAGCGGGCCCACGCGCGGGGCAACGGACCGTAGCGTCGGCCGTCGAGACCGCGCACGCGCAGGTCGGCGAAATCGCCGGTCGCGGGATTGGCCCAGCCGGGGACGTCCGCCGTCTCGACGGCGAGCGTGCCGATGGTGCGCGGGCGCACGACGTGGCGGCCGTCGAAGTTGATGCCGTGCCAGTCGATGAAACCCGCGCCGCTCCACGCGCCGGCGAAGCGCAGCGTGTCGTGCTCGAAGGCGGCCCAGACTTTACCCGCCGCGACGCCGCCATCGCCCGCATCGAGACGGAGGGCGATGGCCTTGTAGGCGAGGTTGGCGTCGGGTGCGACGTAGTCGGCCGGGCTGCCGGCCGGAGGCTTCGCGGCGGCGCGCGCGGGCGACATGATCTCGAAGGTGCCGATGAGGAAGGAGCCGTAGTCCATCTCGCGCCACGGCTCGCGTTTCACCGGCGCGGGGCCGCGGCCCTTTCCTTTGGGGAGGCCGGCGAGGTAGTCGTCGGTGACCTCGAACCACTGGCTGCGGTTGTGCTCCCGCAGATACGTTTCGCGGATGTAGTGGATAACGTCGTATTTCTCCTGCGGCACGAGCTGGAGCTGCGGCACCATCAGCCGCCAGCCGCGCGTGAGCGTGCGATACATCGTGTGAGGATCGCCGCCGTGCTGGAATTTTCCCGAGCCGAAACGCAGCGCGGCCGGCAACGAGCCGGGGGCGTTCAGATCGCCGTGACAGCTCTGGCACACCTGCCGGTAGATCTCGCCGCCGCGGGTGAGCGAAGCGCGGTTGGCGCCGCGGATGAGGCCGGCGTGATCGATGTCCTTTTCGTAATCCGGCAGCGCCGACTCCGGCAGCAGCGGCTCGCCCGGCGGCAGCGCAGGGTCGGTCTGCGCCATGAGACCAGAAACCGCCGCGAGGCAGAGAACCCAGCCGAGGGCGGGCCAGCGGAGGAACTTCATGCGGTCATGATTTGGCACGCTCGGCCCGCAGGCGAGCCTCGGAGATCAGAGGTCGCGCTGAAGCGGAACCAGCGCGGCGGCTGGACAGCAGGGAGGCGAGCGACGCCGGTCGAGTCGGCCTTCGGCGGGACAGGATCGCACGCTTCGAGAAGCTGGCCGACGCTGAGTTGGAAGCGCGCGCACGAGATCGAATCCGTTTCCACGCGGCTCAGAACGCGAGGGAGTTCGTCCAGACGAACATCCGCGGCTGGCCGTAAAAGGTGACCGCGAGGTTTGCGGGGACGGTGAAGCCGCTGCCGTTGTTGGGGAGCGTGCCGAGGACGTAGTGGTTGAAGACGTTGTCGACGTTCACCTGCGTCGTGAACAGGAAGCGCGGGCCGAGCTTGCGGCGGTAGGAGGCGATGAGGTTGACCTGCCAGGTGTCGGGCGAGCCGAAGCGCTCGCGGCCGCCGCCGGGGGTGTTGTAGTAGAACGTGCGGTTCTTCAGGCCGAGCGCGACGGTGCCGCCGATCCCGAAGCCCTTCAGGAAATTGTCGCCGGTGAACGTGTAGTTGTTCGTCAGCACGAAGCGGTATTGCGCGTAGCCGACAGTCGACTCGCCTTTGCGCGCGACGACGGTCTCGCCCTTCGTGCCGTTGGGATCGGACCAGAAATACGGAATGTCGGCGGTGGCGAGGCCGGTGACGCCGGTGAGCGCGGTGCCGTTGGGGCCGACGAAGAACTGGAGCACGCGCCGGAGATTGCTCGTGAGCAGGCGGCCGTTGTCGTCGGCCGGCTGCGCCCAATACGGGCCAGTGCGATCGTTCATCATCGCGACGGTCAGCGGTGCCCACTCGCCCTGGCCCTGCAACGTGGCGGGATCGATCTGGCGGTTGAGGGTGGCGATGTTCGCGGTGATGACCGTGGGCGTGACCGGCACGAGGAAGGGCGCGCCGTTCGGGTAGGTGACGGCGCCGTTGCGGACGTGGAACTGGTCGTTCCAGAGAATCGGATACCGTTTGTCGGTGAGGTTTTTTCCGTCGGCACTGGTGGCGGCGAGGCGGACGCGCCAGTTGCGCGTGGGGCTGGCGGTGAGGATGACCTCGAGGCCGCTGGTGGTGCGGTCGAGGTTGACCCACTGGTTCTTGGCGCCGGCGGGGCCGTTGTGCGCGCCGTTGAGGCCGTTGGGATTCACGAGGTCGCGGACGCCGCCGCCGGCGTTGATCATCTCGTCCTTCGAGTTCGTGGTGAAATACTGGACGGAGCCGGAGAGGCGGCCGTCGCGGGAGTTGAACTTGAGGCCGACCTCGTGGCCGGTGCCGGTGGAGGGGCGCGGGGCGTTGCCGAGCGGATCGTTGGCGTTGACGAGCGCGGTATTGTAGGTGCTCGAAAAACTATAGTAGGGCCGGAGCCAGTCGGTGACGCGGAGATTGGCGCCGAGGTTGAAACTCTGGTTCGACTTGGTGCTCTCCGCCCAGGGCTCGGTGACGGTGGCGGTGATGTTGGGCGTGCGCTTGAAGTTCTCGTTGACGCGGATGCCGGCGAGCGTGCCGAGGCGATCGCCGAACCAGCTCGTGAAATTGGAGGCGTAGAGGCCGGTGGTGCGATTTTCCCAGTGGCGGCCGTCGTTGTTCTGGCCGCTCACGCCGGGGAGGCCGGCGAGTTGCGCGAGTCCGAGGGGATTGTTGGGGCGGATCCAGGACGGGTCGCGGGGATTGTTGGCCATGCGCACGTAGTTCGCGCCGCCGGCGGTGATGCGCGGGGCAAGCCAGCCGCCCTGCACGTAGGGCTTCTTCACCGGACCGTCGGCGACCGACCACCAGAGGCGCGGCATCGGGGTGCGGCCGAGGTTGGTGGGCAGCGCGGGATTGTAGACGACGTTGAAATTCGCGTCGGCGAGATAGTAGCCGTAGTCGGTCGGGCCGGAGTCGGCCCACTCGATGTCGTAGCCGAGGAGCGTCTGCGTCTGCGCGCGGCCCTGGAAAAGCGCGGCGGTGAGCATGGCGGCGCCGCGCACGGCCCAGCGGCGCGTGGGCTGCTCGACATCGGCGAACGTGGCGCCGTTGGCCCACTCGTTGAGCGGGTTGCCGTTGAGCAGCGGGGCGCTGAGGTTGGCGATGCCGCCGTTGGCGCGATCGGAGGCGTAGTCGTTGTAGAGGACGTTGACCTGGGTGGAGAGCCACTTCGTCCACACGGTCTCGGCGGCGGCGGAGAAAATCTTGTTGGTCACATACTCGCTCGCGGCCCAGCCGGCCCAGGAGTTGAGGTTGTCCCAGGTGAGCTTGCCGTTGGCGATCGCACCGCGCGGCCAGGGCTGGCCAGTGGCGGGGTTGATGGCGCCGGCGAGGCCGTTGCGCAGCAGGTAGGCGAGGCCGAAGTTGTGGCGCGGGTCGGTGGCGGCGTTGGTGAATGCGATGTTCTCCTGATTGGTGTTGAGGATGCGCTCGTTGATCGTCTGCTGGCCCTGCACGCGCACGACGGTGCGCAGCGGCGTGAGCTTGAAGGCGAGCTGCGTGTAGAAGCCGCGCGTCTCGTAGCCGACGAACACGCGGCGGTAGCGCTGGGCGTCGCCGAGCAGCGAGAAGCGCACGGCGACGTGGTCGGCGCCCCAGTTGTAATCGAGCTGGCCCTGCTTGGAACCGTATTGGTCGATGCGCCACGAGAGCGTGCCCTTGCGCTGGTTGAAGTTCGCGCGCTTCGAGACGGTGTTGACGGTGCCGCCCGCGCCGCCGGCGCCGTAGAGGAGGCCCTGTGGGCCGCGCACGACATCGGCGCGCTCGACATCGAAGGTGCTCGAGATGCCGACGGCGGTGGTGCCGAAATTATTGGCCGCGCCCGTCGCGGAAAAACCGTCGCGGTGGATCGCGCCGCCGCCGGTGCCGCGAATGCCGATGGTCTGG
>CAZENI010000458.1:0-6966 GCA_964513055.1 uncultured Opitutus sp. | reverse complement strand
GATGACGCGCTGGCGGACGCGACGGCGGACGTCGACGCGTTCTTCACCACGGACACGACGGGTTTTTCCGCGCGGCTCGACACCTTCATTGCGAAGATCGCGGTGCAGAACACCGAGCAGCAGGAGCGAATCAACAAGAGCAATACGAGCATCGACGACCAGGTCGCCGCGATCGAGCGCCGGCTCACGCAGCAGCGGTCGCTGATGGAATCGGCCTTCATCCAGATGGAAACCGCCCAGTCGAAACTCAAGCAGCAGCAGACCGCCATCGACGGGATGTTCGCGAAATCGAGCTCGTCATGAAGACCGCGCTGACCCTCACGATCGCGGCGGCGCTCGCGCTCACCGCGGGCTGCATGCACCCGGGGCCGCAGGACCCCGCGCGGGTGGGGCCGTTTTTTACGCCGGCGAACCACGTCGGCGAGCCGAGCCTGGGCGGCCTGCGCCGCGTGGTGCTGCTGCCGCTGTGGTGTGGACCGACAACGCCGTCCGATTCCGCCGCGGCCCTCGACGAAGTCGTGGTGGCGGCGTTGCAGGCGGAGAACCGCTTCGAGGTCGTGGCGTTGTCGCGGGAGGAGTGCCGCCGGCGGTTCCGCGTGGAGGCGCTGGCGTCGTCGGCCGCGCTGCCGGTCGACCTGCTGCCGGCACTGAAGCGCGAGTTCGGGGCGGACGCGGTCCTCTTCGTCGATCTGACGGTGTTCCACGCCTACAAGCCGCTCGCGCTGGGATTTCGCGCGAAGCTGGCGGCCATCGACGGCTCGCGGCTGATCTGGAGCTTCGACAACACGTTCTCCGCGGAAGACCCGCTCGTGGCCAACTCGGCCCGCCACCATTTCATCGATCGCGACCGCAGCGTGCCGGCGGATCTGACGCCGGCGGTGCTGCAATCGCCCTCGCGCTTCGCCACCTATGCGACGGCCGCGATGTTCGCGACGCTGCCGCCGGTCATGCCGCCGCCGGTGGCCCGGAAATGACGACACCGCTAAAGTTCTGCTACTTCAGGCCGATTATTTGCTCATCAACCAACGGCGTTCCCTGTAACCGACCATCAGCGGCTGACCGTTTCGCCTCCAGAAATCGCCAATGATCTCCTCCACGACATCGACAGATCGCGCCGCCCGCCCGGACCTGGTGTCCTCGGCCGCGCCGTTTCCGCCGCGTCCCCTTGCGCAGCGGCCGGACCAGATTTCCACCGAGAGCGCCGCTTTTCTCCGCGCCGAATTGGGCCGCCAGCCGGAAATCCGGCCCGAGGTGGTTGCGCGCGCCCGCGCGCTGGCGGCCGACCCGAGTTATCCGCCGCCGGAAGCGCTCCGGAAAGTCGCCGAGCAGATTCTCGGCTCCCCCGATCTGAGCGAGGACGAGTCCTGACCCCGGCCCCATGGTCGCCACCGGCTACGCGCGGACCTACCGCGCCACTTCGATTCTCACGGCCAGTCCCGGACAACTCGTCCTCATGCTTTACGACGGGGCGCTCAAGGCGATCGCCCTGGCGCGGGAAAGTTTCAGCGCGCCAGCCGACGAACCCCGGCGCATCGAGCTCATCAACCAGCATCTGCTCAAGGCCCAGGCCATCCTGACCGAGCTGCAGAACGGGTTGAACCTCGAGGCTGGCGGCGAGTTTGCCCGGACCATGCACCGGCTCTACGACTATTACAACCGCCGCCTGATGGAGGCCAACCTCCGCAAGAAGGTGGAGCCCGTCATCGAAGTCGAGCGGCTGGTCCGCGAGCTCCGCGATGCGTGGGCGCAAATGCTGACGCAGCAGGACGCGAGCACGGTCGAGCACGTCCGCGGTGTCGCCTGAACGCATGTCCTCCCCGGCGCAACGGTGCGCGCGGCTCGTCTCCGCGCTCGAAGATCTGGCCGCCCAGGAGGAAGCCTCGGTGCGTGCGCTGGATTTCGCCGCGGTCGACGCGATACAGGAGCGGGCTTCCGCGCTGATCGACGCCCTGGTGGCGCAGAGCGCCACCCTGAATCCGGCCCTGCGCGCGCGGCTGGCTGCCGTGCGCACGCGGCGTGCCGCCACGAGTGACGGGCTGGAGGCCGAGATCGGCCGCACCCGGGAGTCGCTCCGGGAGACCGGCGCGACGCAACGGCGGGTGGCGCAGATCGCGCCGGCCTATGGTCGTCCGGTGGTGAACCGGCCGCGGTTGCAGGCGGTGAGTTGAGATGGGGTGAGGTGAGCGGGTCGGGGGACTTTTTCGTGCCCCTGGTCCCGCGGTTCCGACGGAAGCCGCTGTTCCTGCGGAATCGGCAAGAACGCGCGCTTCCGAACGTCCCTCGGTTCAACCCGTGGCGACCGCGAGCGAATGCAATTCCGACTCACCCAGATGGGAGTCGGTGATGGTCGCGCTGGCGGGCGGACCGGAGAGCCAGGCCGACGCGATGCGCGAGGCCTCGAGCTTCCAGTTGGTCGCCGGCGTCGAGTAGACGGACAGCACCGGGAGGGCGTCGCTGCCTTTCCAGTTCAGGCTGGCCTTCAGGCAAAGCGAACCGTCGGCGAGGACGAAGGCTTGCAGGAAAATCGTGCCGCCGGGCGACAGGTCCTCCGCACCGGGGCGGGGGCGGAGCGTCAGCCGCGCCAGGCCGTGATGGAAGTTGATCATGCGGATCGACTCCCAGGCGCCGCCGTCGATGACGGGCGACTCGGCGATCAACGCGTGTTCGATTTCGGAGAGAAAGGAGAGAAGGCGCATCCCAAGGAGGGTTGATCGGCGCGTCGGACGGGAACTTGAGCGGAATTTTTCGGGAAATTTGGCTGCGCCTTCCGGAGTCGCCACGAGTTTCCGTGGCGTGGCCTGCAAGTGCGGTAATTGCGACCCAACATTTGTTTGAACTACGCGGGGGAGCACGTTTGATGACCGTCCCGTTCCAGCCGTCCCTTACCCGTGCCCCGCTCATGTCTTTCGAGAAAATCCTGATCGTCGAAGACGATTTGGTCGTCCGCAATCTCCTGCAGAGTATTTTCATGCGGCACAAGCTGCCGGTGAGCCTGGCGGACAATCTCGCGCAGGCGCAGGCGCACCTCGCACGCGAGCCCTTCGATCTGATGATGCTCGATCTGCGGCTGCCGGATGGTGACGGCCTCAAGTTCCTCGAGCAGGTGGCCACGCTGCCGGAGCGGCCGCTCGTGGTGATGGTGACGGGTTTTGGCTCCATCGAGTCGGCCGTCTCCTGCATGCGGGCGGGTGCCTTCGACTACGTGTTGAAGCCGTTTTCGCCGTCGCAGATCGACGTCATCCTGCGCAAGGCGCAGACTTACCGTCAGCTCGTGAAGGTGAACAACCTCCTGAGCGACGACCCCGAGGACGATGACGCGCTCCTGGTGGGGCGGGGTCCGGCGATGACGCGCCTGCGGCAGTTGATCGAGCGCGTGGCGCCGACGGATGCCACCGTGCTGATCACAGGCGAGAGCGGCACGGGCAAGGAGATGATCTCCCGCGAATTCTACCGGCGGAGCCCGCGGCGCGGGCAGCCGTTCATCAAGGTCAACTGCGCGGCGGTGTCGCAGTCGCTGATCGAGAGCGAGTTCTTCGGCCACGAGCGCGGGGCCTTCACCGGCGCCACCGAGCGCCGCGAGGGCCGCTTCGAGCTGGCCAACAACGGCACGTTGCTCCTCGACGAGGTCAGCGAGATTCCCCCGAGCCTGCAGGCCAAGCTGCTGCGGGTGCTGCAGGAGCGGGAGTTCGAGCGCGTGGGCGGCAGCCGCACGATCAAGGTGAACGTCCGGATCATCGCGACCTCCAACCGCGATCTGCTCAGCAATGTCAGCAAGGGCGAGTTCCGACAGGATTTGTATTACCGGCTCAACGTGTTTCCCGTGCACGTGCCGTCGCTCCGCGAACGCGTGGAGGACATCCCGATTCTCGCGGATCACTTTCTCCGTCGCTTCACGCGCAAGCACGGCGTGCGGGTCACAGGCTTCTCCGATTCCGCGCGCGCCGCGCTCGTGTCCTACCGCTGGCCGGGCAACGTGCGGGAACTGCAGAACACGGTCGAGCGCGCCGTCATCCTCTCGGAGTCGGGCCGGCCCGTCAGTTCGGCGGCCCTCGGGCTGCCGGGGGATCTTTCGCCGACCGACCTCAACACGATGACCCCGTGGAACGAGGAGGGGCGCCTGGCCGAGGAGGAGGCGATGCCGGAGCCCGAGGCGGGAAGGGTGCCGGCGGGCGAGGGGACTTCGCTCACGGACGGCAGCGGGCAGGTGCTGCGCCTCGATGCGATCGAGAAGCATGCGATCCGCGCCGCGCTGCGGCAGACCGCCGGCAACCGCACGCAGGCGGCGGCCGCGCTGGGGATCAGCATCCGGACCCTCCGCAACAAGCTGCAGGAGTATCGCGAGGCCGGCGACCCGATCGATGCCGGCGTCGAGCCGGCGGATGCCGGATAGGCCGGCGTGCGCCGGCCGCGCGCAGCGCGGGAGGCGGGGCGGTTGCGGGCGGTGAAACGGACCGGAAGCGGGCGGGATTCAGCGATTCCCCGCAATCCTTCCTTAAACCGCGAATGGATCGGGCCGATAGAGGGACATCCCCCTTTAACCGCCGCACCATGCCTGCCGTCGCCGAAATCACTGAGTCGCTGATCCGCGAATACATCAATCGCGCCGTCACCGATGTATTCAAAACCATGATCGGCCGGGAGCCGACCTTCACCGCGCAGATGGACACCATCGAAGGCCGTTCGCTGCTGGTCTCCGAGCCGCACCGGCCGCAGGTCGTCGGCACCGTCGGGTTCATCGGCGAATGCAACGGCCTGATCTACCTGCACCTCGATCTCGCGTTCGCGCGGATCTGCACGTGTCACCTCCTCGGCATGACCGAGGCCGAGCTCGACGAGGCCGGCGACGAGGTGATCAACGATGCGATCGGCGAGCTCACCAACATGACCGTGGGCAGCTTCAAGAACGGCCTCTGCGACGCGGGCCATCCCTGCAAGCTCACGATCCCCTCCATCCTGCGGGGCACCAATTTTTCGATCGAGCCCATCAGCTCCGCGGTGCGGCACGTTTACCACTTCGACTGTGCGGAACACCGGGTCGTCGCGGACATCCTGATGAAGTCGGAGGACTGAGCCGAAGCTTTCACACACCATGCGCTACAAAGTTCTCACCGTGGACGATTCGAAAACCGTCCGCATCATCGTGAAGAAGGCTTTCAAGCCCTTTGACTGCGAAATCCTCGAGGCGGCCAACGGCGTGGAAGGCCTCGCCATCGCCGCCAAGGAGAATCCCGACCTCATCCTGCTCGATGTCACCATGCCGGTCATGGACGGCGTCGAGATGCTCACCAAGCTGAAGTCGGACCCGGCCCTCAAGGGCATCCCCGTGATCATGCTCACCGCCGAGGGCGGGCGGGACAATGTGCTCAAGATCGCCAAGATCGGCGTGCGCGACTACCTCGTGAAGCCCTTCAAGGAAGAGGTGCTGGTCGAGAAATCCAGCCGCGTGATCGACCTCAAGCCCGTCAACGAGGGCCCGGCCAAGGCGAAGTCCATCTTCGACCCGGCCGACATCCTGATCGTCGAGGACAAGCCCGCGATCATCCAGCAGATCCAGGACGGCCTGAAGCACACGCCGTGGAAAATGCGCGGCGTGTCCGCGCAGGGCGAGGCGATCGATTCCATGGCCCGCGCGGTGCCCGATCTCGTGCTCGTGAGTCTCTCCCTCCCGGATGAGGCCGCGTTCACGCTGTTCCGGCTCATCCGGACCAACGTGAAGACCAAGTATACGCCGGTGTTTGCGCTGGTGGTGAAGACCGAGACCACGCAGCAGCAGCAGGCGCAGACCGTTGGTTTCAGCGCGATCATCACCAAGCCGATCGACATGAGCGAACTCGAGACGAAGATTGCCAAGGCGATGAACCTCGACACCTCGCAGCGCTACTACGCGATCGAGGCGGAGATCATGATCATGCGCTTGCCGGAGAACTGCTCGCCGGCGGTGATTGCCGAGGCGGGGGCCTACCTGAAGCCGAAGTTCGCCGAGGCGGTGGACGCCGGTTACAACAAGGTCGTCATCGACATTCACCAGATCAAGTCGCTGCACATGGGCGTCATCAAGCTGCTGTTCCAGGCGATGCAGACGTGCCGGGAGCTCGCGATGCAGTTCGCGCTCGTGGGCAACGCGCAGATCATCTCCGAGTGCAAGGGCTTCGAGGATACGCGCGGGTGGACGTTCTACGACTCGCTCGACGAGGCCAAGGCGAACCTGGGCAAGGGCGCGAACTCGCACCCGGCGCCCCAGTTGGCCGCGGTGTAGGACCATTTTGTCAGGGGTGTGAAGGATAGAACCGGCGGGCGGTGCGATTGTGGTCGCGCCGCCCGCGATTCTTTGCGCCCGACGGCCCAAACTCTCGCGTTGACGGCCAACGCCGCGCCCCTGAACTTTCATGCAACATTCCCGCCGCCACCCCGTCCCAGTGTGGCGCTTCCCTCACGCATGAAACACCTTCGTCTCGCCCTCTTCGCCTTCGCCTCCACGCTCGGAGTCGCCCACGCCCAGGACGAAGAACGCCGCGCCCCCCCGGTCGAGATCCCCGATTTCAGCAACCTCGACGAATACATCTACGAGCCGAAGAGCAACGTGACCTTCGGTTTCCGCTACATCGGCGGCGCCAAGACGAGTTTCTCCGGCCAGGGCCGGATTCCGTCCCCCGAGAATCCCGGTCCGGAAAAGGGCGCCAATCTCCTGCGCGTCTATCATGACGGCAGCGTGCAGCCCGACGCCCGCGTCGTGGCCCGGCTCGACAGCGGTGGCAATCCGATCATCGACCCGCAGACCAACAGCCCCGTCTTCGACTCGGTCGCGCCCGACGGCAAGACCAACACCTGGAACTACACCGACCCGAGCCAGCTCAGTGGCGGCTTCGTCCGCTTCAACAGTTATTCGGCCGAGGTGATCGACACGGCTGTCCGCAAGGCCGACGGCGCGGCGGGCCGGGCGGAGGGCGCCGAAGCCGCAGCGGCGAC
>CAZENI010000457.1:0-7023 GCA_964513055.1 uncultured Opitutus sp. | reverse complement strand
CGTAAGACATTTGCTCATATGCGAACAGGACAAGCGCCTCGCGGAGTTCTGTCGGCAAATCGGCGATTGCATCGCGCACCGCCTTCACACGCTCTGCACGTTCAAGTCTTCGCGTTCCGCTGTCATCAACGGCCCCGTCATCACTCGGAACTTCAGTCCAATCATCGAGCGCCACAACCGGACGGCTCTTCCACCAGCGTAGGCGATTGCGCGCAAGATTCACCGCGATAGCAAAAATCCACGGGCGAAAAGGAGCATCCGGACGATACCGCCCGCGCTGCTGCCAAAGACGAACGAACGTCTCCTGTGCCAATTCTTCCGCTTCGCTCGCGTTGAGCACGATCCGCCCGGTAACGGACTTCACGGGCAATTCCCAGCGGTGCATCAACGCACCGAGCGCGGCTTCGTCACCCGATTGCACGCGCCGCATGAGCTCCGTGTCGTCACCCGGAGTGGTCCTCGCCGGCCGCGTCGGGTGACATGATTTAATGTCTGTGTTTGTTGAGCTGGAGATTAGGCGAAGCCTGGTGGTCGAAATCTTTGATCTTCGGCAGAACCAACGCAAGGTAGCGCTGGCGCGCTTGCGGCGACATGTGTGCGGCGCATTCGCGGACGTGCGTGGCGATGGCGGATTCGCAGACCAAGCGCAGTTCCTCGACGCGTCGGTTGGCGGTCGCGATCGCGGCAGCATTCGCTTGCGGCGCTGCCTTCAGCTCATTGCGCGCGCGCACCGCGCGCATGATTTCCCGGCAGTGTTCCTCGCACACGACTGAGTAGGAATCGTGCAGCTTTTTGATCGCGGCGAATTGCGCATCGGTGAGTTTGAAATCCGTGCGCAGCCATTCCATCGCATCCTGCTTCGCGAGAGCGCGCGCGACCTCGTCATTGCCGGTGGCCCGAAACGCCACGAACCCCGTGGCGCCGGCGGCGACCGCAAGAAGGACGATGGTGGCAACCAGATGCTTCATGGCGTTCAGGGGCGGAGCTTTGCCATCACGCGCGGATCGAGATTGCCGAGGTAGGACACGACCATCTGTTCGCGGCTCGAATCGGTCTTGGCCCGCGCGAACGAGTGGCCGGTCCAGCCCCCGGCGACGAGGGCCGCGGCACCCGCAACAGTCCAGGCGACGATGTGAGTCCGCACGTAAGCGGCCCAGGTCTCGCGGGAGCGTTGCTTGATGCGCTGCCACACCGCAGGCCGGAAGTTCGGGTCGGGCTTCGGATTCACCCGCCATTCGGCGAGTGTCCGGGAGAAGGGGTCATTCGGAGGAGACGGGTTCATGGTGGCTTCTACCGACTATAAACCTGAGACCGCAAAATCCCTCGAAGAATTTTTGAGGGATTCCGCGTTCCGAGGGTTATAGCTCCTGAACACTCCTCATATGCATCTCAAATCCTCCCTCTCAGCCCTGACGGTAGCCATTGGTTTGATCGTTGCCGCGCCAGTCTTTGCGCAGCCCGATCATCACGGCGCGCCCGCCAAGGGCCAACCGGCCGCCAAGGCCGGCCAGTTGATCAAGGTCTCCGAAAAAGATGCCGCGTGGGCCGCCAAGGAGCGCGCGAGCTACCCCTTGGATGTTTGCGTCAGCTCGGACGAAAAGTTGGGCAGCATGGGCAAGTCGCCGGAATACATCTACCGCGTGGCGGAGAAGCCGGATCGGCTCGTCGTGTTTTGCTGCGCCGGTTGCGACGAAGACTTCCTGAAAGATCCCGAGAAGCATCTCGCCAAGATAGATGCCGCGAAGGCCGGCAAGGTCGGTGGCTCCGGGGCGGCGAAGGACGCGCACAAGAGGAATCACTAATCGTATCCCGCCCGCCTATAAAATTCGTAGCTCGGCTCCGTCTTCCCATCCGATGCGCTTCACTCGACACCACCTCTGGCTTGCGCTCCTCGCGGCCCTGCCCGCAGGAACCGGTGCGCAACCGTCGTCTTCGCCGAACGAAAACGTCGATCTGCTGCGTGCGGTCGCCAACGCCCCAGCGTTGAACGCGGCGGCACGTCGCACTACCGCGGCACGCGAGCGTGTGGACGCCGCGGGCCGTCTCGCGGATGTGGAGGTCGAGGGCATGGGTTCGCGCATGGTGGGACCGATAGGTGAACGCGCCACCATGTGGGAGGTAAACGTGCGCCAACCGCTCCCAAAGCGCGGCGAGCGCGCGGCGGATCGCGACCGCGCTCGGGCCGCGGTTTCCATGTCGGACGCGGATTACGCGCTGATGGCTGGCGAAATGGCCGCAGATACCGCGATGGCGCTGGCTGAAGCGGAAGGTGCGAACGCGAGGATTCGCCTGCTGGAGACGCAGGTCGGGCGGCTGGATGCGGTGCTCCGCAGCATTGAGGCTAGGATCGCCTCGGGCGGCGGTCGGCTCGCTGACCGTCTGACGGTGCAGTCGCGCGTGGCGTCAATGCAATTGATGATTGAAGAAGAGCGCCGGATGGCGGCCGATGCGTTGGCCGAGGCGCGCGGACGTCTTGGGCTCAGTCCAGAAGCGCCATTACCTGCGTTTGCGGCTCCTACCGGCAACGACATCAAAGCTGACGAGGCCGCCGCCGTTCGACTAGCCGCAGCCCGCACGGACGAGGCGAACGCGATGGTGAAAATGGCGCGGGCTTCCGCGAATCCGATGACTTCGGTCGGCGTGCGTTTCGAAAACGAACGGCGCGCGATGGGCGATGAAAACACGCTGGGTGTCGCGTTCATGTCCGAGATTCCCTGGCGCAACCGCCGCTATGCCCGCGCGGAAGTTCGCGCCGCCGAAGCGGAGCGCGGCGCGGCACAGACGGACGCGACCGCCGCGCGCTATCGCATTTCCGCGGCGATGACACGCGTGGATCGTGCCGAGCGTCTTGCCGCGACCGCGCGGCGACTGAGCAGTGAAACGCTCGCACGGCTGAATGCCGAATTCGATTCAATGATTCGCACGGCCAGTGTGAGCACTCCGATGGGCGAATCGACGATCCTGCAAACCGTCGAAATTCTCGAAAAATCCACAGACACCGGACTCCAGGTGATCCGGGCTGATACCGCGGTGCGCACCGCCCGCGCCGAACTCTGGCGCTACATGCCGGCCAGCCAATTTCAGAACGCGAAAAACTGATTCTTAACATGACTCGAAACATCTTCATTTTCCTCGGCACGTTCGTCGCCGGTGCGCTGATCGCCCTCGTCGCTCGTGCGGCGATGTTCGCCCCACACAAGGGCCATGAAGGCCACCCCGCTCCGGGTGGCGACTACGCTGGCATGGTCTCCAATCCACTCGTGCCCGCGGACACGGGTGCGAAGCAGACCGACAAAGCGAACGCGGCGTCGACCGCAAAGACAACCGCCAGCGACCCGCACGCGATCCACGGTGCCGCGACGACGACGGCCGCGAACGACAAACCGGTGAATACCGTCTGCGCGATCTGCGGCATGGACGTCGATCCAAAGCTCCCGACGTTGGAGTATCAGGGAAAGAAAATCGGCTTCGGCTGCAAAATGTGCCCGCCGAAGTTTAAGGCCGAGCCGGATCGCTATGGCCCATTCTACCTGCGCAACGAAGTCATCAAAAAGTAAACTGTCATGCGCTCTCCAGCTCTCATTTTTGCCGCGGCCGGCCTGGCGCTGGGCGCCGGCCTGATTGCGGTGCTGCCGCGAGACGCGCTCTTCGCGGTCTCCGGCCAGCATGACCACGCGGCGGCAGCCGCCGTGTCCGGCGAGCGCTGGGCCTGCCCGATGATGGACTTCATCGGTAACAAACCCGGCGATTGCCCAGTGTGCGGAATGAAGATGACGAAAGTCACCGCGGGCGAGTTGAGTCGTGAGCAGCAGCGGCGCATGGACGTGCAAACAGCTACGGTGACCGAGGGTCCGGCCCGCAGTCTGATCCGCGCCTATGGCGCAGTGCGCTATGATGATCGCACTTTGCAAGTGGTGATTCCGCGCGTGAGTGGACGGATCGTAAAACGCCACAACGTCGCACGGCACGTCGGCACGCTCGTCAAGGCCGGCGATCCCATCGTCGATCTCTACAGCCCGGAGACGTTCGCGGCGCAGGGTGAACTCGCCGCCGCGGTAAAGCTTGGCGACCAGCCGACGATTCGAGCGCTCGCCGACCGCTTCGAGCGCTGGAATCTGGCCGGCGTCGCGAAGGCCATTCTCGATGGCGGCGCGCCGGTGGATACGATTACCATCACGAGCCCATTCGCTGGCCGCGTGGTGCTCGCGCTCGATGGCGAAGGTGACGGCATGAAAGGCGCGGCGCTGCCGCAGATCGGACAGGAAATCATGGCCGATGCCCCGTTGCTGCGGCTCGTCGATCCGAGCGCTTACATGCTCGTGATTCACGTGCCTGAGAACCGCGCCCATTGGCTGACCGAAGGCCAGCCCACGCGACTTTCGTCCGACGGCAAAGGTGATCTGCGCGAGATCGAGGCCACGATCGCGTGGGTCGCGCCAGAGCTGAATTTGGAGATTCGCGCGCGCGAAGTGCACATTCACTTGCGCGATCCAAAAGGCCGGCTCTTGCCGGGCAGCCTCATCAATGCGCGTTTTGAAACCGCACTCGGCGGTGACTTGGAAGTCGCCGATGTAGCGAAGCCGGACACGTGGGGTAAATTTCCGCTCATCCCGAAGACGGCCGTGCTCTCCACCGGGGTGCGCCACGTCGCGTGGCGCGTCGTTGAGCGCAAGAGCGACGGCCGGCTGCGCTTCGAGCTCGCCGCGCTCGCGCTCGGACCGCGGCTCGAGGACGAATCGGGGAACGATGTCTATGTGGTGCGCGCCGGCTTGAAGGCAGGCGACGAGGTCGCGACGCAAGGTGTCTTCCTGATCGATAGCCAAGCTCAGCTCGCGGGCACAGCCAGCCTGCTCTTTCCCAAGGGCGCGGTCACGCCCTCTGGTCACCAGCACTAAACGTTTCAACTGCGCACCCGGACTCCGCGTCGCACTCACGCTTCCGCTTCGATGCTCTCGTTTGTCATCCGTAATACGTTTCTCACGCTCACCGCCTCGCTCGCGCTGGCGGTCGCCGGGTTCTGGGCGTGGCGGCACGTGCCCGTCGACGCGATTCCGGACCTCAGCGACAACCAGGTCATCGTGTGGGCCGAGTGGCCGGGCAAGAGCCCGCAGGACATGGATGCGCAAGTCACGTCGCGACTCGCCCGCGAGCTGCAAGGGCTCCCCGGCGTGGAGACGGTTCGCGGCATGTCACTCTACGGCGCGAGCTACATCTACGTGATTTTCGAAGAGCGCCGCGATTTGTATGACTGCCGCACCCGCGTCCTGGAGCGGCTTTCTCAACTCCAAGGCATTTTACCGGCCGGCGTGAATCCGCGGCTTGGACCGGATGCCACCGCGATGGGACAGGTCTATGCTTTCACCCTGCAAGGCCCGCAGAGCATCGAAAAGAAACGCTTCATTCTCGATCAAATCGTCGTTCCGGCGCTACGCGCAGTCCGGGGTGTCGCGGAGGTCGCCCCCGCCGGTGGCGTCGTCCGTGAGTATCAAATCGATGTCGATCCCACCCGATTGGAGGAACAGGGCGTCACGCTTGAAATGCTCATGATGGCGGTGCAGAACGCCGGCCGCGACGTGGGCGCGATGAGCGTCGAGCAGACGGGCGTGGAGACGATGATTCGCGGCGTGGGGTTCATCCGCTCCGTCGCCGACGTTGAGAACATCATCATTCGCGGCAACCGCTTAAAGGGAGCGGGCCTGCGGCTCGGTGACATCGCCGACGTGCAACTCGGCGGCCAGTTCCGCCAAGGCCTGCTGGCCGATGGGTATCAAGAGCACGTCGGCGCGGTCATCGGGATGCGCGTGCAGGAGGACCCGAAGACGGTAATCGGCGCCGTGAAGCAGCGGCTCATCGATCTTGCCCCGACGCTGGCGCGCGAGCAGCTCAGCGCGGTTTCATTTTACGATCGGTCCCAGCTCATTCGCGAGACGACCGACACCGTCACGAATACGCTCCTCGAAGCCATCATTACCACTATCATCGTGGTCGTGGCGTTTTTGCTGCACGTGCGCGCCAGCCTCGCCGTCGCGGTGAGCCTGCCGCTCGGAATGCTTTTCACGTTTCTCGTGATGCGCTTCTTCGGGGTGAGCGCGAACATCATGAGCCTGGCGGGCATCGCGATCGCGATCGGCGTGATGGTCGATTTCGGGATCATCATGACCGAAAATATCACGCAGCACCTCGTGGACCTGCAGGAGAAGTGCAAGCGCGAGGGTCGGCCGATGCCCACGTCGCCCTTCAATGCTGAGATTACGGATACGGTGGTGCGCGCGGCGCAGGAGGTCGCACGTCCACTGCTCACGTCCGCCGCGACGACGGTGATCGGCTTCCTCCCGATCTTCGCGCTGACGGATCAGGCGGGGCGGCTCTTTCAACCGCTGGCACTCACGAAGTCGCTCGCGATCAGTGGCGCGGTTCTTTTCGGCACACTGCTCGTTCCCGTGCTTTGCCGCCTGCTGCTGCCGCCGTGGCATGTGCGCAAGCCGTTGCTCATCGCCTTGTCGGGCTTGGCCGGCGGACTCGCCTTCGGCTGGTTCGTGCGCGACGGCTGGTCTGTGCCGATGGAATACGGACGCTGGGCGATCACGATTCCAGGTTGGATTTTTGCGCCGCTCTTCGCGGTGCTAGTTGGTTCGGCCATCTGGCGGATCGGGCGCGAACGGCTCGTGAACTACGAAGAGAATCCGATGAGCCGCGGGATTCACGTCGCCTACGAGTGGGCATACGAACGCATTCAACGCCACAAGGTGACGTTTACCATCGTCATCGCGATGATGGCGCTGGGAGGCTACATGCTCGGCGCTGGCTGGCAGACGCTGAGCTGGCCGTTGCGAAAGGTGTTCACGGTCGCTGGCGCTGATTTTTCCCAGACGCATCTCGATGCCTCGATGACGAAATGGTTCCCCGGCGTGGGTTCGAGCTTCCTGCCGCCGCTCGACGAAGGCTCGCTCTTGTTCATGCCGTCCATTCCGGCGACGGGTGGCCTGGGGGAGACGCAGCGCATCATGCTCGCGCAAAACCGGC
>CAZENI010000456.1:5550-7057 GCA_964513055.1 uncultured Opitutus sp. | reverse complement strand
GCCGAAGCCGATGGTCAGCCAGCCGCCGGGGATCTGCTCGATCATCTCGCTCATCGGCTGTCGTTCGGGCTGCTCACGTCGACCGATGGTGATCGTCGTGCGGCGGAGCCGGTCCGCGACGGCCTCGACGCTGTCACGCGTCGCCTTCGGGTCGCGCGTGTCCACGACGACGGGCCCCCCGGGAGTCGGCACCTCGGCCTTGATGCCGATCGCATTCGTGACGCTGGACACGGCGTTGCGGAGCCACTTGGGCGGCTTGAGCGAGAAGTCGAGCCCATCGAGCCCCTCGCCTGCGCGCGGCATCGGAACGATCACCTGCGACCTCGCTTGATGAGGAACCCGCGCACGACGAGCGCGAGTCCCGAGACGATCAGCAACCTGGGCAGCCAGCCCATGCCACCCGAGGTCGGGGGAGGCACGCGGATGAGCGCCCGCGGGACGAAGAAGTCGGCGGTCGCGTTGGTAGGGCGACGCACGCGCGCGGCGTCGGCGCGCGCGGCGTCCGCGACCGCCTGTGCGATGTCACGCTCGAGCGACGCGGGCAGAGCCGAGATCACCTGGCACCTCGCTTCCGCCCGCGCATCGCCAGCAGCCCGACGCCGGCGACGAGCGCCGCAGGCAGGACCCACCCGGGAAGCCCCGACTCGGCCTGAGCCGCGGACGCGCCTGGCGAGATGCCGGGAGCGGGCGTGAAGTCGTCGGAGTACGACTGGCTCGAGGCCGGCGTGCTCACGTTGAGCTGCGGGGTGACGCGCGCCTGCGCCTGCGCCTCGACGGAGACCGGCGGCGTCGCCTCACCGGTGGGCGCGAGCGAGACGGGGTTCACCATGGACGCCGCCTGCTCCTGCACCGTCGGTGGCACTCGCGCGCCGGGCTGCGCCGCGGCACGCTGGAACTGGCTCGCGATGGAACCGCGCGGGTTCACACGGCGCACGATCGCCGCGCGGTGCATCGGCTTGGCGCCGCGCGGACCGGCCGGCTTGCGCGCCGCCGCGCCGCGCTGCACGGCATCGAACGCCGCCGGCGTGCGGCGCGCTCCCGGCTTGACGGGCATCCCGGTGGCGATGCGCGAGAAGCCCGGACGCCTGATGTTGGCCGCGGCCTCGGCGACGGTTGCGACGGGGGTCGCGCCCGGCATCGGCTGCGCGATCCGCTTGATCGTCTGGGTGGCGGCGCTGACGAGCGGGTTCGCGGCGACCTGCTGGGCCTTCTGCGCGACGGAGAGGACGCGCGCGCCGATGCCCGTCGCCTTGATCGCGGCACCGCCCGCGGCGATCACCGGCGCGAGCACGGGCGCCAGGACCGGAGCCGCGATCGCGGCGATGGGCGCGATCTTCGCGACCACGTTCCCCACCGCCTTCACCGCGTTGCGCGCCCACTTCGGTGGCTTGAGAGAGAAGTCGAGCCCGTCGAGCGTCGCGCCCTGGGCCGGCATCGGCACGATCATGCGAGGACCTCCATCGCGCCCGAGATGCCGCTCTGGCGGATCTCGCGCTCGACCTTCTCC
>CAZENI010000456.1:0-5540 GCA_964513055.1 uncultured Opitutus sp. | reverse complement strand
GCTCACCTGCCAGCCCATCGGCGCATCCGGTGGTGTCGGGTCGAGCGGCACGCGGCGGCCGGCCACGTTCGCCACGACGTAGACGTGGCTGTACATGCCGGGCCGCGAGGGATTGGCCGCGACCGCGCGGAACAGCAGCTGCGCGGGATGCCCCACGGCGTGCAGCAACGCGGCGAGCAGCGTGCTCTTGTCGTCGCAGTCGCCGACCAGCGTGCGCAGCGTGCGAGCGGGCGTCTGCAGCAGCTCGACGCCCACGGGGTCTCGCGTGTAGCGGACGCGGTCGCGGGCGAACGTGAACAGCGCTCGCACCTCGCCGAGCACGTCATGCCCGCGCACTCCGGCGCGGCGCAGGATGTCGCGCGCCGCCTCGATGACCGCGGGATCGCGAGCGCCCTCGCGCGCCAGGCGCTGCATCATCACGAGCGTCGCCCGCGTGCCGGCCGCTCCCGGTGGGAGCCGCCCGATGATCGCCCTTCGGCGCTGCTGCGTCGGCAGTAGTAGCACACGCATTGTGATTAGCGGGTGTGCGCGCGCAACTCAATGAATATGAAGTGTGCCGCGCGACGCGCGCGGCGGCACTGTTCTGCGCGCTTGATTCGAACTCGCCAGCGGGCATCGTGCGCGCGTGTCGCACCGCCGCGACACGCCACCGACACACACTCACCACGGAGCACGCGCATGTCGAACCACGACCCGCTTCACGGCCCGCAGGACGATGCCTTCCCGCTGCTCGAGGACCTCGGCGACCTCGCCACACTCGCCCAGGAGCACGCGGGCGAGCTACGCACTTACGTCTACCAGGTGGACCAGGACGGGCGGAAGAAGCCCCCCGGCTTCTCGCAGCACAGCTACCTCGAGCGCATCGAGGGCGTGCCCGAACTCGACGACCTGCGCGACCGCTGGGGCGGCGGTCTCTACCTGCTGCTCGTGAAGACCGTGGCCGGCGCGATGAAGGCGCGCGTGCGTGTGAGCATCGCCGACGCGACGACGCGGACGGCGGCACCGCCGAGCGCAGCGGTCCCGCCGGCGGCCGCGCCGCCTGGCTCCGACCAGCTGCTCGCGACGATCGCGACGACCATCTCCGAGTCGATCACGCGCGCGCTCGAGCCGGTGATCACCCGCATCGCGACGCCGCCCGCGCCGGCGGTGGATGCACTCGCCGTGATGCGCGAGGCCGTCTCGCTCGTGCGCGAACTGGCACCGCCACCGTCGGCTCCCGCGACGGACGGCAGCACGGCGGTCGACCTGCTGCTCAAGGGCATGAAGATCGGCCGCGAGAGCGAGGCCGGCGGCACGAGCCTCGGCGATGCGCTCGTGCAGGTGGCACCCCAGGCGCTCGACACGCTCGGGCGCGTCGCGGCCACGTTCGCGCAGGCGCGCGGCGCTCGCATCGCGCGGCCGGCGCCGGCGCCGACGCCCGCCCCCGCCTCGCCCGTCGAGCCGTCGCTCGCGAGCGTGGTCGAGGGCCCGACGGCGTCCGGGGCCGACGTGCCGCCCGCCGAGGCGGACGCGATCGGTCGCGCGGCGTGGCTCGTCACGCATCTCGAGGCGATGCGGCTCTCGGGCGCAGACGCGGAGAAGGTCGCCGACGTCGTCGAGGACCTGCTCACGGACAGCGAGCTCGAGATGCTCGCGAAGCTCGACGCGCCCGGCGCCGTGGAGCGTCTCGGCATGCTCGGCACCGTGCCGGTCGAGCTCGCGAGTCCGGACGGGCTGACGTGGCTCGGCGCGTTCCTGGACCGTCTCAGGCAGTCGGACGAGGACGAACCGGGAGTCTAGCGAACGCCACAGATGCCCGTACGCGGCCTCGCGCGCCCCGACGTGACTCTGCACCCACGTCGGGGCGCGTTCGCGTCTACAGCGCGACGCTGGGCGCGCTGGTGCGCGTCGGGTCTCGGGCGTCCCACTGGATGCGGGGTCCGATCCGGAATCCGGCCCGCAGGGCCTCGCCCTCACGCGCGCGCACGCGCGCGCGATGACGGTTCATACTGACGATTCAATGACGGTTCATGTAAGGTTAGGGGCTTCCGTTCCGACATCAGCGACGCTCGGAACGTCGGAACGCTCGGGGGCCACCGTCGTGTATGACACCGTTTCCAGTGAAAGGGTGTCACCGGCGACACCGTTTCTGGAGAAAGGGTGTCGTGTACGACACCCTTTTTTGTCAATGGGTGTCATGGGTGACACCGTTTCCGCGGAATGTGGATAACTCGGTCCGCGCGGTCGGGGTTGTACGGGGCTCGAAGTGTCAATTATCGACGTTCGGGGGCGGTTCCTGCCAGTACCCCCCTACGCGCGACTCGCGACCTCGTCGGCCGGATGCTCGACGCCCCCGGCGCCGAGTGGCGTCGGGGGCGTCGGGGGGACGGCGCGTCGCGCGGGTCAGCTCGAGACGGGCGGCCCGCCGCCCCGGTACTGTTCGAGCGCCGCCGCCGCCGTTGGCGTCATGGGCGGCTCGAGCCCGATGCAGACCTGGTAGACGGCGTACTGTCGCCGGCCGCCGCGGTTCTCGTGGATGCGCAGGAACCCCTTGTCGCGCAACTCCTGCACGTAGCGCTGCACCTGGCGCTCGGCCAGGCCCGTCAGCATCACGAGGGTCGGCGTGCCGGGGTATGCGAGATGTGTGTTGTTGTTCGCGTACTCGCAGTAGAGCAGCAGCAGGAACCGAGCACCCGAGGTCAGCCCCGAGATGTCGACTCGTCGGCGCACCACGTGCGTTGTGAGAGAGACCCCCACTCAGCGCTCCCCGCTCGGCCGCGGGGCGCAGGCGACGAACGGCGCACGCATCACGCGCGGCGTCCCACCGCAGCGGCAGACGGCGACCTCGTACAGGCATCGCTCGCAGACGTCGCGGCGGCGCAGGCCGTAGCCGAGCGATCGCTTGCGGCGCCGCTCGCGCGCGCGACCGCGCTCGGCCTCGACGACGCGGCGGCACGGCGCGGCGCCGCACGTGAGCGCGCGTGATGCGCCAGGAGAGACGACCGGGGCGCCGCAGACGCAGCAGCGCACACCGGTCGTCGAGTCCGGGTCCCTCCGGGGCTTCCCGTCCATGGGACTCCTGCGGTCAGTGGTTGGTGGTGTCGACGAGGGCGGGGACGGGCGAGAGCATCAACCAGGCGATCCAGCACACGAGCGCCGCGATCACGAGCACCGCCAGCTCCGCGAGGAAGCGGCGCACGTTCAGACCTCCGGCCAGCGAGCGACCTCGGCGTCGGTCGCGTCGAGGCGGGTGAACGTCAGCGTGAGCGTGGAGCCGTTCGCCGGGAACTCCTCGATCTCGATCGAACGGTGCGGGACGCCGTCGACCACGACGCTCACGTTCTGGCCGAGCTCGCAGAGGTACGCCCTCGACTCCCCGGACTCGTCGTCGATCAGCAGCCGCGGTCGCCTCACGTCGTCAGGCATGGTCGCTCCCCTCCCTGGTCCTGGTGCCACGCACGGGCGGCAGTCCGCCCTTGCCGTTCTGTCCTCGCTCCACGATCCGCGCCCAGTCGCTGCGGAAGTGCCGGCCGGTGTGGTCGGCGTCGATCGCCACGCGTGCGATCGCGGCGGGCCCGACGACGCCGAGCTCGAGCATCTCGGACTCGTGCGTCTCGTCGACCTCGACGACCCACCAGCGACGCGCCCACGTGCGCGCGTGCTGCTCCTCGTCGCGCGGCACGCGGCGCGGCCTGCGCTGCGTGCCGTAGACCGCGAGCATCAGCTTGCGCTTCACGTGAGCCCCCCGAGCTTCATCTGCGGCCAGCGCGTGCCGGGGATCTCGCGCCGGCCGCGGCGCGGCCGCGTGACGCCGCGCCGCTCGAGGTCGGCGCTCGTGAACGCGCGCTGCCAGGTGAGCCCGCGGCCGAGCCGCCGCTTCACCGGACCGCGCGCGCTCGCCTGCATCACGCCGACCCAGCACGGCCCGTAGATGTCGCGCGCGCGGAACTCGACCCACGCACCCTGGCCAGCCCAGATCCGCCGCGCGTGCTCGAGCGCCTGCTCGATCGTCCACGGATCCGTCACGCGATCCGCCGTCAGCCGCGGGCGGCTCAAGACTTCCCCCAGTGCATCCGAGCGAGCGCATCCCACCAGCCGCTACGCCACGCGAGCCACTCCTCGGTGTCCTGCTCGTACGGGTTGCCGCTGTCGATGGTCAGCGCCGTGTGGATGCCTCGCTCATCCGTCCTCCCGCGGACGAAGTCGCAGAACCCCCGGTCCCTCGCGATCCGGATCGACAGTCCATCGAGGCTGGCCATCGCGCCGGCGGCTCTCTCGACGGCCGCGAGCTCGGCCGCTCCGTCATTCAGGGCCAGCACCAGCAGGACCAAGGCCACGAAGGACACGAGCGGCGCCCAGTCGCTGCCCGAGAGCCACAGGCGCAGGGCGGTGACCGCGCACCCGCCCGCGAAGAAGCCCCCCCCCACGGCGCCGCTCGCATGCAGCAGTCGACCACGCAGCGAGGTCACCATGGCCATTGCCTCCTGGTGCGGCGCTCGATCTCGTCGCGCGTGGGATCGACCGCCGCCCGCTTCTCCGGCCGCCTGAGCCACATCGGCGGTCGCAGCGAGAGGTCGTGTGGGGGCGGCCCGGCAGGGGGGCGGCGAAGGGCGGGCCCTCGTGGAACGGGGAGCCTCATGCCGACGAGCCCGAGCAGCCGTTCCACGAACGGCCCCAGCACGCGTCCACGCAGCGCGCTCACGTGAGCCTCCACACGCGCGCGAACTCGCCGACACGCCGCACCGCGTAGCGGGCGCCAGTCCGCTTTCGATTGCAGTACACCGCCCCCGAGAGCTGCTTGATCCTCGTCACCGGGACGGCGAAGGACTCGCCCGGCTCCAGCCTCTCGAGGGCGATCGCGATGTCGGTCCGTGGTCCCGAAGGGCTCGTCCTCGGCGCCAGTGGGATGCCGCGCTCGATCGGGATGCCGACGAACTCGGCACGCTTGGTCGTGCGGCCGGCCGAGCCCTTCACGACGCACGCTCCCGCTCGCGCGCGCGGTCGTGCGCCTCGATCATCGCGACGATCACTGCGGCCGCCTGCACCAGCTCGATCCGCCGCTGTCGCGCGTCGCCCTCCAGCGATGCCTTGCTGGCCTCGCCCAGCTCCTCGGTGAGGACCTCGAGCCACCTGCCGTTGGACTGGTCCTGCTCTCCCCACACGCGGTGCTGGCGCCACCGCTCGCAGACGACTTCGCCGGTGACCGACTCGGTCGCCGTCGACCCGCTCTTCGCCCATCGCAACGCCAGCTCGGCGGTGCGCCGCCAGCCATCGCGCCACGCCCGCGCGGCCTCGACTTCCTCCGCGAGGATGTAGGGGTTGTCCTCGGGGCGAGCGCCTGCCAGGAACGCCTCCTCGCCCTCAGCGCGGAACGCGTCGTGGTCCAGCCGCGCGCCGCTCATGCCGCCCTCCCCTTGCCGCGCTGGCGCTCCGCGCGCTGCACGTCGCGCACGTCGTCCTCGATGTCCCGCGCGCGCCGCTCGTGGATGCGCGCCTGGCGCCGCAGCTCGCGCGCGGCGTCGCGCTGCTCGAGCGCTTAGAGCAGCGCCCTCCTCGTGGAT
>CAZENI010000455.1:0-7062 GCA_964513055.1 uncultured Opitutus sp. | reverse complement strand
TCCAGCTCAAGCGCTGGAACACGCCCACCATTTACAACGGCTGGGAGCAGATCACGCGGCACGACCACGCACGCGACGCCTTCAACCTCGAGGAGACGCGCGACTTCATGCCGCACATGGGCCCGATGGTCGGCTACGCCGTCACGGTAGTCTGCCAGCCCAGCGATCGCGACCACGCGAAACGCCATCCGACCGCCTGGGCCCGCTACCGCCGTCACGTCGCGAGCCTGCCGGGCCCGAAGATCGTCGTCGTCCAGGACCTCGACAAGCCAGCCACGATCGGGGCGTTCTGGGGCGAGGTGAACAGCAACATCCACCGCACGCTCGGCTGCATCGGCACGATCTGCGACGGCGCCATCCGTGACGTCGACGAGATCGCCAATGCCGGCTTCAAGGCCATCGCCCGCCGGATGTGCGTGGGCCACGCCTTCTCGATGCCCGTGCGCTGGGACTGCGAGGTCGAGGTCTTCGGCCGCACCATCGCCCCCGGGCAGCTCATCCACGCCGACAAGCACGGCTTCCTCGCGATTCCCTTCGGCGACGAAAAGAACCTGCTGGAGGCCGCGCGCTTCATGGACAGCAACGAGTGCCAGACGCTGATTCCCGCGGCCCGCGGCGGCGCCGGCAAAGCGCTGCGCACTGTCTGCAACGAGTTCGACGCGGCCGCCGCCGCCTTCGGCCGCAATGTGAAGAAGAAATTCGCCCGCCGTGGCGAGTGGTGAGACCCAAGGTGGAGCGACTTGTCCCCAAGGCGCTGGTTTGAGAGCGGTGGACACCCTGAACGCGCATTGGGGACAACACGCTCCACCTCACGCTCGCCCCGGCCCGGTCCCTCCGGGAGACCACCGCATCGACATGGCCCGCCCGTCCGCGTATCCGTCCACTGTAGCGCTCTCCCCTCTCACGAACCATGCTCCATCTTGATTGCGATGTCGCCATCGCCGGCGCCGGGGTCGGCGGCATCGCCGCCGCCCTGGCCGTCGCCCGCAACGGCCGCCGCGCCATCCTCACCGAAGAGACCGACTGGATCGGCGGCCAGTTCACCTCGCAGGCCGTGCCCCCCGACGAGCACGGCTGGATTGAGCGCTTCGGCTGCACCGCGACTTACCGCGAGTTTCGCCAGCGCGTGCGCGCCTACTACCGCGCGAACTATCCGCTCCTCGCGAAGCACCGCGACGACCCGCGCCTGAATCCGGGCAACGGCTGGGTCTCCCCGCTCTGCCACGAGCCGCGCGTCGCCCTCGCCGTCCTCGAATCGCTGCTCGCTCCCCACGTCGCGGCCGGCCGCGTCCTGATCCTGCGCCAGCACCGCGTCATCGCCGTGCTGCCCGCCGTCCGGGATGAAGTGCGCGGCTTCGTCGCGCGCGATCTCGTGCAGGGAACGGAAACGGAGATCCGCGCGGCCTACGTGCTCGACGCCACCGAGAACGGCGACCTGCTGCCGCTCGCCGATGTCGCGCACGTCACCGGCGCCGAATCCTGCGACGACACCGGCGAGCCCTCCGCCCCCGAACAGCCCGCGCCGGCCAACGTCCAGGCCTTCTCTGTCTGCTTTGTCCTCGAGGAACTCGCCGGCGAGCACCACGTCATCCCGCCGCCGGCCCGCTACGATCACTGGCGCTCCTATGTGCCGCGGCTCACGCCGCCCTGGCCCGGCCCGCTGCTCGGCTGGGCCGGCTTGAATCCGCGCACGATGGAGGCGATGCGCTACAACTTCGATCCCCATCGCGAGAAACCGGGCCTCTTCTCCGGCCTCTGGGCCTTTCGCCGCATCATCGACCGCGCGCAGTTCGAGCCCGGTTTTTTCCGCAGCGACGTGTGCCTCGTGAACTGGCCGATGATCGACTACATGGAGGGAGATCTGCACACTTGCACCGAGGCCGAGCGCACCGCCCGCCTCGCCGACGCCCGCCAGCTCAGCCTCTCGATGGTCCACTGGCTGCAGACCGAGGCCCCCCGCCCCGACGGCGGCACCGGCTGGCCCGGCCTCCGGCTCCGCGGCGACCTCCTCGGCACCGCGGACGGCCTCGCGAAGGCGCCCTACATCCGCGAATCCCGGCGGATCCGCGCCCTGCGCACGATTCGCGAGCAGGACGTGTCCGCGAAATACCGGCCCGGCGACACCCTCGCCGAGCGCTACGAGGACTCCGTCGGCATCGGCTACTACCGCATCGATCTCCACCCGTCGTCGGGCGGCGACAATTACATCGACGTGCCGTCGCTGCCGTTTCGCATCCCGCTCGGCGCGCTCGTGCCGCGGCGCATGCAGAACCTCCTGCCGGCCGCCAAGAACCTCGGCACCACCCACCTCACCAACGGCTGCTACCGCCTCCACCCGGTCGAGTGGAACATCGGCGAGGCCGCCGGCGAACTCGCCTGCTTCTGCCTTGAGCGCGCCACCCGCCCGCTCGCCGTGGCGGCCACGGCCGGCACCGTATCCGATTTCCAGCAACGCCTGATCGCGCGCGGCTTCGAGCTCGCCTGGCCCGAGAACCTCCACCTCGACGACGGCGACCCGCATGCGCACGCGCGGTGAATGCTCCCGCGATCCGCACCTCCCTGTCATCCATCGCTCCGCTCCTTCGCTGACTCCCCGGTGCCCTCCTCTCCTCAACGCTACCAGTCGCTGCCCGCGCAGGTCGCCGCCCGGATCGTGACGGAAATCCGGCAGGGCACCTGGGACGCCTGGCTGCCGGGCGAGCGCACGCTCGCGAGAAACCTGCAGGTCGGCCGGAAAACCCTCCGCAAGGCCCTCGCCCATCTCCAGCGCGACGGCGCGATCGCCACGCAGCACGGGCTCGGCCACCGCATCGAGGCCCGGGCCGCCGTTCCGGCCGCAGACGCGGCGATGCTCCCGCCCGCCGGCGCGGGCTCCGTCGGCCTGATCACGCCCGACTCACTCGAGAACCTCCGGCCCTACACGGCCCTCTGGGTCGACGAGCTGCGTTCGCTGTTGTTCGAGTCGGGCGTGCGGCTCGCGACTTTTGCCGGTCATCGCTTCTTCACCGGCCGGCCCGAGAAGGCGCTCGCGCGGCTGGTCGCCCAGAACCCACAGCGCTGCTGGATTCTCGCCCACTCCAACCGGCACGTGCAGCAGTGGTTTCACGACCACGCGATCCCCAGCATCATCGCGGGCTCCTCCCACCCGGGCCTGCCCCTGCCAAACGTCG
Organism: uncultured Opitutus sp.; assembly: GCA_964513055.1. GTDB lineage: Bacteria > Verrucomicrobiota > Verrucomicrobiia > Opitutales > Opitutaceae > ER46. Next base: position 3,892 of record CAZENI010000455.1, on the reverse strand, counting down.
ATCTGGATTTCTTCGCCGTCTGCCGGCACGCCGCCGGCGCCATGCTCCGCCACGGACACCGGCGCATCGCCTACTTCGCGACCCAGTCGGATCGCGCGGGCGACCTTGAGAGCGAGCGCGGCTTCGAGGACGGCGCCCGCGCGTCGCCGCATCGCAACGTAGAGCACCAAATCGTGCGGCACGACGGCACGGTCGACGGCGCCTGCCGCTCCCTCGCGCGCACGTTCGGCGCCGCCGCCTCTCCGACCGCGCTACTCGTCGCACAGGCATCGTTCTACCTGACGACCGTGTCCTTCCTCGGCGAACGCGGCTTGCGCGTGCCGCGGGACGTCTCGTTGCTCTGTCGCGAGGACGAGACCTTCCTCGGCTTCCTCAAGCCCGCGCCCTCGCGCTACGCGTGCAATCCGAAGACCTACGCGAAGCGCCTCCTCCTCCAGCTCCAGCTCGCCTTCGAAGGCGAGACCGGCGCACACACGATTCACCGCATCGAGCCGAAGTTCATCGCGGGCGATTCCCTCGCCGCCGTGAGCTGACCGCCCGCGCCGGGCTACCAGGCACGCCACCTTCGCCCGATCCCGGAACCAATGGCGGGCCGTCCTAGAACTGCCCCTTCACGCCCAGCGTGATCGTGGATCCAAGTTCCTGATACCGCTGCGGCTTGGTGTAGTCTTTCGTGCCCGGCCCATAGCGGAGCGTGGTCGGGTTGAAGCCGCCGTCGAGGTCCGTCATCGCGCCGTAGATCGCGAAGCGCTTGCTCAGGCTGTATTGCGCGCTGATGCCCCAGCGCCGGCGCGCGTCCTGATACGCATACGTTCCCGCCGGGATGCCGTTCGCGACGCTCGCACCCACCGCGCCGCGCCGCGTCTCGCCCTGGTAGGTGCAGGTCAGTTTGATGAAGTAGCGCGGACGGATGAAATTGATCCCGCCCGCGTAGCTGCTCGGGTTGAAGCCCGTGAAATCCGCCGTCGTGCTGCCGCTGAGCGTCATCTTCGTGCCGTTGACGAACACCTGGAAACCGCGCGCCCACCGCGGCAGGAACGTGAGCGACTGCCGGTAGCTGAACTCCACGCCGGTGATCTTCGCGTCGCCGGTGTTCGTGGTCGTGGCGATCTCGTAGCCGAGATACGCGGGATCGTTCGGCAGTCCGTAGGACTCGAGCAACTCGGCCGTCGCTGCAGTGCGCACCGAGCCGAAGAAGTCCGTGATGTTCTTCTGGAAAACCCCGATCGATCCGAAGCCATCCTTGAGGTGATACGACTCGAGCGAGAGATCGTAGCTGTCGGCCGTCCACGGCAGCAGGCCGGGATTGGTCACCGTGATCGTCGGCACGGCCACCGTCGGCTCGCTGAACGTCGCGCTCGGCACGACGGCGCTGACATTCGGCCGGCCGATGGTGCGCGCATAGGCGCCGCGCAGGATCAGGTTGTCGGAGATCGTGAACGTCGCATTGAGGCTCGGGTAGAATCCGTCGTAACTGCGGGAGGCGTGGGTGCCCCGTTCCACGTAGCGCTGCCGCGCCCGCACGAGGAGATCGTTGCTGAGGAAGATCGGTTGCACGCCCGCGGTCGTCGCGTTGCCGTCGATCACGCGGCCGGAGGCGTCCTTCTGATATTGGGCGGACGGATCGTTCTTCGGACCGAACCCTTCGTCTTCCGTTTTCTCGAAGCGCACGCCCGCGACGATCCACAGGCGGTTCTTGAACAGGCGGACATCCGAGCGCACATAGGCCGCGGAAATCGTCTCGATCAGCCGGCGCGAGTTCGCGACCAGGTTCTGGTGCGCCAGCGGCTCGTCGAGCACGAACAACTGCGGGCTTCGCTGAAACAGCTCGTAGAGCTTGGTCAGGCTGATCCAACGCATCGGCTGCCCGTAGATCGTCGGCGCATCGCGGTTGAACGCCTCGTCGAACACATCGAAGCCGCCCGCGAGGCGCGACGTGGCATCGGTCGCGCCATTCGGCCGGAAATTCCACGTCTTCAGGAAACGGCGGTTGTCGCGCTCCATGCGATCGACCATCACGCCGGTCTTCAGCGTCACCGGCACGCTCCCCGCGAAGTCGCGCGACACGTCCGCCCGGCCGGTCCACTTCTCCGCGTTGTAGTCGTTCTGCAGCGAGTTGCCGCTGGCGATGGAGTAATTGCCGCCGTCGAAGATATTCACCGGCGCACCCGTGCGCGACACGGCGCTGTAGCGCGTCGGGATGATGCCGCTGCTCGAGGGGATGCCGTCGCCGCGCAGCACGAGGTTGGCGATGCTGGCGGGTGCGGTGTTGAAGTGACCGCGGTCGATGTCCTGCCACTGCGACTCCGCCAGCGACCAGTTCGCCGCGGCGTTGAACTGCCAGACGTCCGCGCGGTGCCGATACTTCAGGTTGAACTGTGAGGTCTGCGTCAGGATATCCTGGTTGGCGCCGTCGCCCTGCGACACGCTGCCCACGCCGGTGGCCGCGCCCTGCGCGAACGTCGCGTCGCCCGTGACACCCGCTCCGTAGTTCGCCGAGAAGATGCTGCGCGTGATGTAACTGTCCGACTCGCGATACTGGAAGCCGGCCGAAAGCGTATCGCGCGGCGTGATGCGCCAGTCGGCGCCGACCTGGCCGGACCAGGTCTTGAGGATCTGCGCGAGGCTCTGCCAGTCGCTCGTGCGCAGGACGCCCGCCAGGAGGTCCCACGTGGCAGTCTCGTCGGAATCCTTGCCGCGCTCCATCGGTTTCTGCCGCCACGAACGCGAGCCGCCCACCGTCACCGCGAGACTCCGGTTGATCGGGTGCAGGTAGCTGAAGTTGAACGACGGCTGCACAAAGTTCGGGCTCAACGCGTCGACATGGTTGCGCGGCCCGCCGTCGAGCGTGATCCCGGTGCGATCGTGGAAGAGCTGGTAAACCTGATAACTGAAGACGGGCCTTTTGCTCTCGAAGCCGCCCTTGCTGATGATGTTCAACGAACCACCCAGCCCACTCGCGGGCATGTCGGGCGTCGGCACCTTGGTGACCTCGACGCGCGAGACATTGCTCATCGGCACCTCGAGCAGCGAGAGCGCGCGCGTGTCGCCGCCGCGCGCGCCCATCACGTCGCCGCCGTCGATCGTCACGCCGGAGGTCTGCGCCGGGAAGCCGCGGAGCGTGACCTCGTTGGGCACCGCGCCGGAATCGTTGAGCGCGACGCCCGGCAGGAAACGCAGGAACTCGCCGATGTTCTCGTCGCCGCGGTCGCCGTATTCGTCGATCGCGACGACGTTCTTGATATTGGGCGCGTGGCGCTGCTCGTTCATCGCGAGTGCCTGCGCGCTCATCTCGCGATCCGCCACGACGGTGAATTCCTGCAACTGCACCGTCTCGCCGGCGACACTGCGGCCGAGTTCGAAGTCCCGCTGGGCGACGGCGCCCGCGGTCACATTGACCGCCACCGTCTGCGGCTCGAGCCCGACATAGCTCACGCTCACGCGCGCCGCGCCCGCCGACACGCCGGTCAGGCGATAGGACCCATCGGCCTCCGTGGCGGCCTCGCGATCGGTGCCCTCGACGAGCACGCGCGCCTTGCCGAGAGCGGCGCCGGTGGCGGCGTTGAAGACGCGGCCCTCAATCGAGCCGGACGTCGCACCCGCGCCGGGTGCCACCATCGCGAGGCACCCGGCCAACACCACGGACACACGGAGCAGAGCAGAAATGAAACGACGAGGGATGGCATGCATGGCGGACGGGGTTTGGGGGTTGGGCGCTCCACTCGGCAGCGCTACCCTGACTAGGCGAACCGCCCGCCCGCCGCTGCCGATGCTTTTCCACTGGTCCCCTCAGGGAGCCAAGGAGGCCGACGATCCCCTTCTCCGGCCGGACCGCCTGGAAACTGTCTGCTTAATCCGACCCGGCTCAGAACTTGAACGTATTGCTCCAGGT
>CAZENI010000454.1:0-7077 GCA_964513055.1 uncultured Opitutus sp. | reverse complement strand
AGTGCCGCCGTTGCCGTGGGCGGCATTAAAGAGGCTGCTGGCGGAGTCGTTGATGACGGCGCCGGCGGCATTGAGCAGGCCGCCGCCATTGCCGGTGCGGAACTGGCCGCCCTGCCAGTCGAGCGTGCCGTGATTGGTGATGGTGCGGAAATTGAAATCGTGGAAGTTGGCGGACGTGAGCTGCAGCGTGCCGCCGCTGGCGATCGTCGTCGTGGGGCCGGCGGCGGTGGCGTTCCAGTTGCCGGAACTCCACGCGAAGGTGGTGCCGCTACCGATCGTGAAGGTGCCGGCGAGCGTGCCGCCGGTTTGGCCGAAGCTGCCGGTCCCGAACGTGCCGCCGAGCGAGAGCGTGCCGCCGGAAAGCTGGATGAGGCCGGAGCCGGTGGTGCTGAGCTTGCTGGCATCGACGACCGTGTAGTTGCCGGAAAAGCGCAGCGTGCCGCCGGTGGCGGCGGTCATGGTGGCATTGGCGGAGTTGGTGCCGCCGCCGTTGAACTGAAGGATGCCACCGGTGATGACGACGGCGCCGTCGTTGTTGAAGATGGCATTGGTGTCCTTGGTGCCGGCGGCGCTCTTGGTGTAGGTGGCGCCGGCGGCGTTGGTGAAGGTCATCGTGGTGCCGCCGGCGCCGGAGTTGCCGAAGGCGCCGGTCGAGGCGTCGTTGAACGTGGCGTTGTTGGTGAGCGTGCCGCCGTTGCCAGCGACGAAGCCACCGGCGCTCCAATTGATCGTGCCATTGTTGACGATGGCGCGGGCGTCGAAGTTGTGGCTGTTAGTCGTGGAGAGGTTGAGCGTGGCGCCGCTGCTGATGGTGGCGGTGGTGCCGGCGGAGTTCCAGTTGCCGGAGGACCAGTTGAAGGTGTGGCCGCTGCCGAGCGTGAACGTGCCGGCGAGGGTGCCGCCGGATTGGTTGAAGGTCGGGACGCTGAGCGTGCCGCCGGCGGAGAGGGTGCCGTTGGTCAGTTCGTAGACGCCGGCACCGGTGAGCGTGGCGAGGTCGGGCACCGAGAAGTTATTGGTGAACTGGACGGTGGTGCCGGCGTCGGCGGCGATGAGGCCGGTGGAGGAGCCGCCGGAATTGAAGCGCAGCGTGCCGGCGTCGACGTTGACGGTGCCGGCGTTGGTGAAAACGGCGTTGGTGTCCTTGGTGCCGGCGGCGCTCTTGGTGTAGGTGGCGCCGGCGGCGTTGGTGAAGGTCATCGTGGTGCCGCCGGCGCCGGAGTTGCCGAAGGCGCCGGTCGAGGCGTCGTTGAACGTGGCGTTGTTGGTGAGCGTGCCGCCGTTGCCAGCGACGAAGCCACCGGCGCTCCAATTGATCGTGCCATTGTTGACGATGGCGCGGGCGTCGAAGTTGTGGCTGTTAGTCGTGGAGAGGTTGAGCGTGGCGCCGCTGCTGATGGTGGCGGTGGTGCCGGCGGAGTTCCAGTTGCCGGAGGACCAGTTGAAGGTGTGGCCGCTGCCGAGCGTGAAGGTGCCGGCGAGGGTGCCGCCGGATTGGTTGAAGGTCGGGACGCTCAGCGTGCCGCCGGCGGAGAGCGTGCCGTTGGTGAGTGCGAAGGTGCCGGGACCGAGGAGGGTGCCGAGATCGGGGATGGAGTAGTTGTTGGTGAACTGCACGGTCGCGCCCGGCGTCGAGGCGGTGATCGCGCCGGCACTTGAGCCGCCGCCCGAGAGGGAGAGCGTGCCGTTGGAGACGGTGAGCGTGCCGGCGTTGGTAAAGGCGACCGGGATTGTTTTGGTGGCCGAGAGATGGTAGTTCGCGCCGGCGGAGTTGGTGAACGTCATCGTCGTCCCGCCTGCACCGGAGTTGCCGAACGTGCCGGTGGAACTGTCGTTGAACGTCCCGCTGTTGGTGAAGGTCCCGCCGTTGCCGGCCGTCAGGCTGCCGCCGGTCCAGTTGAGCGTCGTCTGGTTGAGGACGGCGCGGCCGTCGAAGGTGTGATTCGCGGCGGTGGTGACGTTGATCGTGTAGAGGGTGGAGAGCGTGGGGACGGACAGCGTCGCGCCGAGGCCGGTGGTGACGTTGAGGATGTCGCCGCTGCTCCAGGTCAGGACGATTTGCGCGCGCGCCGCGTGGGTGAGAAGCACGATGCCGCCGAGCACGAAGGCCAGGAGAGAACGGAACCGGGGGAACACGGACAGCGGTGGGCGCGCGCGGGGACTCATCGGACGCCTGCCGTTCTGGTTTAATGCAGGCAAATGGCCAATCAAAACGCGGCGGGTCGGTGCCGGAAAATGCGTAGGCGGACGGGCGGCGGCGGCTGGCGTCGCGGAGACTATCGAGCCGGAGTGGCGGGCTGACTGAAGAACCGGCGCCACGTCAACGCGAGGCCGGTGTAGACGAGAAAGCAGCCGCCGAGGCAGGCGACGCCGGCGAGGAACTGGGCGACTTTGCCGAGGGCCTCGCCGGTGTGGAGGTAACGTGTCCACGCGCGGATCTGGCGGGCGGCGGAGAGATCGGCGTAGCCGTCGCGCCGCAGGAGTTTGCCGGTGAACGGATCGAACTGGAGCGTGGTGAGGGCGGTGCGGGGCCAGGTGGCGTGTTCGCGCACGGTGACCGTGGCGGGCTGGCGGGCGCCGGCGGCGGGGAGGCGGAGGGTGGCGGTCTGCCAGCGCGGGAGTGCCTGCTGGGCGGCGGCGAAGATTGGGTCGACGCCGACGTGCGCCGCGCCGGGAGCGGGAGCCGGAACCTCGGCGGGGGGCGGCGGCGCCCCGCTGCTTTGCGGACCGGAGGCGGGGAGCGGCGTGCCGGTGAGCGTATAGAGGAAGCTGCCGGCCCAGCGAAACGAGATCGGCATGGCGGTGAGCGTGAGGACGATCAGGACGGGCGCGCACCAGAAGCCGATCGTGTTGTGCCAGTTGAAATCGCGGGCCCGCGCGGTCGTGCTTCGGCGGAACCAGACGACGGGCTGGACGGTGCGCCACGACCACGTGCGCGGCATCCAGAGATAGAGGCCGGTGACGGCGAGGACGCAGAAGGCGACGTTGGCGATGCCGTTGACGAGCTTGCCGCGCGGGCGGGCGGCGTCGCTGCTGAAACCGAGGGTGCGATGCCACACGAGCATGGTCCGCATGAACGCCGCCAGCGCGGTCGACTGCGGCTGGCGGATCTCGGCCGTGTAAGGGTTAACGTAATACACGCCGCGGGTGCCGGCGGCGATGGCAACGGCGGCGCGCGGATCGCTCTGGACGGTGACGCCGGTGAGGCGGGCTTCGGGCTGGGCGGCGCGCAGGGCAGCCTGCAGTTGATCGAGGGAGAGGCGGGCGGCGCCGGGAGCGGGCGGGGCGACGACGCGCGCGTCGCGCTCGGACCAGGCGACGAGTTCCTTCTCGAAGGCGAGGACCGTGCCGGTGAAGCACATCACGGCGATGATGAGACCGCAAATCACGCCGGCGGCGAGGTGGAGCCAGAAGAGGGTTTGGCGAAACATGGGTGAGGGGCGGGCGGCAGCAGAGACGGTTGCGGTGCGCGGGGCGAGCCCGGGATGGCGGGGTGCGGGAGCGGGAGGGAGTGAGAGTGAAGGTGAGGGTGAAAGTGAAGGTGAGAGCGTGAGTGCGTTCTGGGCTGAACGCGTGGGGCGGTGATCGCAGACGATGGCGACGCGAGGGGAAAGCCGGTCCTCGCGGGCGATGCTACGGGGTGCCGGGACGGGAGGCGGCGTCGGAGCGTGGGGTGGCGCGACTGAAGAAGCGGCGCCAACTGAGGGCGAAGCCGGTGTAGACGAGGAAGCAGCCGCCGAGGCAGGCGAGGCCGGCGATGAACTGGCCGGGCCAGCCGAGGGCTTCGCCAGTGTGGAGGAAACGGGTCCACGAACGGACTTGCTGCGCGGCGGCCTGGTCGGCGTAGCCGGTGTGGCGGAGGACTTCGCCGGTGTAGGGATTGAGCGCGAGCGTGGTGGTGGCGGTGCGCGGCCAGGAGGCTTGCTGGCGGATGGCCACGGTGAAGGCAGGCGCGACCGATTGCGGATTGCGGATTTCGGATTGCGGATTGGGAGACGCCGCGGCGGTGGCGGGGCGAGATTCATCGCTGCTCTTGCGCGCTTCGGTGCCAGGGCCACCACTGCCTTCGCTGCGGGCGCCGCGGCCTTCGGCGCCGCCACGAACTTCACTGCCTCGGCCACCCCGACCGCCGCGGCCGGTTTCGGCTCCACCGCGGTCGGCCGGACCGCCGGAGCGGCCGCGGCCGCCGGGGGCGCCCGTGCGGAGCGTGAGGGTATTCCAGTCGGGGACGGCCTGCTGCGCCGCGGCGAGCAGGGCGTCCTGGGAAAGTGGCGACGTGCCGGGCGCAGGAGCAGGGACGTCGAAGGCGGGCGCGGCGGCCGCGCCGCCCGGGCCGGGGCCGCCGGAAGCGGGAGCGGGCGTGCGGGTGAGGGTGTTGATCACCGTGGCGCCCCAGCGGAAGGAGATGGGGACGGCGGTGAGTGTCAGGATGATCAATACGGGCGCGGTCCAGAAACCGATCGCGTTGTGCCAGTTGAAATCGCGGGCCCGGGCGGTGCCGTTCTGGCGGAACCAGACGATGGGGCGGAGGGCGCGCCACGACCACTGACGGGGCATCCAGAGGTAGAGGCCAGTGATCGCGAGGACGCAGAAGGCGAGGTTGCAGATGCCGTTGATCAGTTTGCCGACCGGGCGGGTGTTTTCGGCGTGGAAGCCGAGGGTGCGGTGCAGGTCCGTCATCGTGTGCATGAAGCCGCTCATCGCGGTGGAGGTGGGCTGGCGGACTTCGCCGGTGTAGGGATTGACGTAGTAGCCGCCGCTGCGGCCGACGGTGAAGGTGACGGCGGCGCGGGGATCGTTTTGGAACACGAGGCCGGACGGGCGGACGTCGGGGTGCGCGGCGCGGAGCTTGGCCTGAAGTTGCTCGAGGGGGAGGCGGGGCGTGCCGGCGGGCGGCGGTTCGATCTGGCGGGCGTCGCGTTCGGACCAGGCGATGAGCTCTTTCTCGAAGGCGAGGACGGTGCCGGTGAAGCACATGATGCCGATCGAGAGGCCGGAGATGAGGCCGGCGACGAGGTGGAGCCAGAAGAGGAAGGTGCGAAAGGTCATGCGGACTGAGTTGAGAGCTGAGAGTTGAGGGCTGAGCGCTGAAAGCTGATCGCTGACCGCTGAGAGTCCGTCAGCGGCGGGTGGCGAGGTCGGCGTGCATGGCGCGGAGGGCGTGGACGGTGGCGAGGAGGCGCTGGGTTTCGACGGTGCCGGCGAGGAGAAGTTGACGGGAATTCAACTCGGCGAGGGCTGCGGTGACGGCGGCGGTGGCGGTGGTGTGAAGCTCGAGATCGGCGGCGAAGGCCGGCGCGGAGAGATGCTCCTGGAGAAACTCGGCGAGGAAGTGCGGCTGGTGCGTGCGGTAGAGTTGGGCGCCGAGGCGGAAGAGGCGGGCGGCGAGGGCGCGGAGCGCGGTGAAACCGCGGGATTCCCAGTGGCAGGCGAGGGCGAGGCCGTCGTCGACGGCGTCGGTCGCGAGGGAGAGCTGAGCGGGGGTGGCGTTGGCGCCGATCGCCATGACGAGGGCGCGGCGAGCGCGGAGGCTCAGGGCGGCGAAGTCGGAGTGCGTGCGGGCGTGCCGGGCGAGAAGCGCGAGCGCGGCTTGGGCGTGAGCGAGGGAGTCGAGGGGGGCCGTGGCGAGGAGCGCGTGGGCGAGGTTGGTGTGCGCGCCGGCGAGGTTGCGGCGGTGGAAAATATTTTCCTCGAGCGGGAGCGGAGAGAGCGTCGCGATCGCGTGCGTGAAAGAGGCGATGGCGGCGGGGAGATCGTGGTCGAGGAGGGCGTGGCCGCGGTTGAGCCAGGCGGCGCCGAGGGAATTGCGGAGCGCGGGCTGGTCGGCGAAGGGGAGCGCGGAGAGGAGGGCGAGGGCGGAGTCGTAGGCGGCGACAGCGGCGGTGGTGGCGTCAACTCGCTCTTGCTCACGCTCCCGGCTAGCGGAGGAGGTGGCGGTGGCGGCAAGTTTCTGGAGGGCGTTGCCGCGGTTCATGTGCGCGAGGGCGGCGGCGAGCGGCGTGGGGGCGGCGGCGAGCGCGGCCGCGTAGCAAACGAGCGCGGCGGAGTAGTCGCCGCGGGCTTCGTGCGCCTGGCCGGCGGCGAGGGAGTCGGGAGGGAGCGCGGGCGCGCCGGCGCCTACATTTCGGCCCACTGGCGGAGGAGGTTGTGGTAGACGCCAGTGAGGGAGACGACGGAGGGGTGCGTGGCGTTTTCGGCGCCGAAGCGCTGGATGGCGACGTCCATTTCGAAGAGCAGCGCGCGGCGGGCGTCGTCGCGGATCATCGACTGTATCCAGAAAAACGAACACAGGCGCGTGCCGCGGGTGACGGGCGTGACGCGGTGGAGGCTCGTGGAGGGGTAGAGGATGAGGTGGCCCGAGGGGAGCTTCACGGCCTTGGAGCCGTAGGTGTCCTCGATGATCAGTTCGCCGCCGTCGTAGTCGCCGGGGTCGGCGAAGAAGAGCGTGCAGGAGAGATCGGTGCGGAGGCGGTGGCCGGTGCCGGGCACGGTGCGGATGGAGCCGTCGACATGGGTGCCGAAGGTCTGGCCGCCGGAGTAGCGGTTGAACATCGGCGGCAGGAGATGCAGCGGGAGCGCGGCCGACAGGAAGAGCGGGTGCGTGTGGAGCGCGCGGAGGATCGTCTCGCCGACCTGGCGGGCGACGGGGTGGTCGACGGGGAGCTGCTCGTTGGCTTTGACGCGCGCGCCCTGATGGCCGGCGGTGGCGCGGCCGTCGATCCACGTGGCGGCTGCGAGGGCGCGGCGGGCCTCGGCGACTTCGGCGGGCGTGAGGACGTTTGGAATTTCGAGGAGCAAGGGAGGGAAAAGCGGGAAGGTGGAAAATCGGGAAAGTGGGAAAGCGGAAAAGGGGGAGACGGGCCGGGCGGGGGCTCTTTCTCCTTCCTCTTTCCCTTCATCTTTCTCTCGCCGGGGTTCCCGGGACTCGCTGCGCGAGGGAGAAAGAGAAAGATAAAGAGGAAAGAGAAAGATGGCTCCTAGAACTTGTAGTCGGCGCTGAGGAGGAAGGAACGGGGCTCGCCGAGGTAGGTGCGGTTCGAGTTGTTGTTGAGGGAGCGGGCGTAGAGTTCGTCGGCG
>CAZENI010000453.1:0-7088 GCA_964513055.1 uncultured Opitutus sp. | reverse complement strand
ATCCGTAGCCACGTCTTTTCTCAGCTCATTCCTTCTCCTATGCAAAACCACCCCGTCCCCCGCCTGTCCGCGTCCCCGACCCGTCGTGATTTCGTCGGTCTGCTCGCCGCCGCGGGTGCCGCCCTGCCGCTGGCCGGGCTGACGGCCACGGCTCATGCCGCCGAGAGCAAGGCCGCCAAGAAGGCCGCTCCCGCTGTGGGCGGCTCCTCCGGCCCGACCGTGATCCACGTCTTCTCGAAGCCCTTCCACTGGATGTCGCACGCCGAGACCGCGCAGATCATCGCGGCCGCGGGCTACGGCGGCATCGACTACACGGTGCGCAAGGCGCAGCCCCACGTGCTGCCGGAAAAGGTCGACGAGGAACTTCCGCGCGCGGTCGAGGCGGCGCACGCCGCAGGCCTCAAGGTCGAGATGATCACGACCGACATCACGAGCGCGCGCGATCCGCTCGCCGAGAAGGTGCTGCGCGCGGCGGCGAAGCACGGCGTGAAATTCTACCGGCTGGGCAACTGGAACTACGACGCGAAGCTCGGGGTGTTTGCGTCGCTTTCGAAGCTCAAGCCCGCCCTCAAGGAACTGGCCGACCTCAACGCGAGCCTGGGAATCCACGGCGCGATCCAGAATCACGCCGGCACGCGCGTGGGCGCGGCGCTCTGGGATCTCTACGAACTGCTGCGCGACCTCGATCCGAAGGCGATCGGCGTGCAATACGACATCCGCCACGCGACGGTCGAGGGCGGGCAGTCGTGGCCGCTCGCGCTCAAGCTGCTCGCGCCCTGGATCCGCTGCAGCGACATCAAGGACTTCAGGTGGGAGCAGTCGCCCGGCAAGGCCGTGATTGAGAACGTGCCGCTCGGCGAGGGCATCGTGCCGTTCGACGCGTATTTCAAACTCGTGCGCGAGCTGAACGTCCGCGGGCCGATCTCGGTGCACCTCGAGTATCCGCCGTTCGAGCGCACGCCAAACATGCCGGAGGCGGAGAAGCGGGTGAAGTTCCTCGCGCTGATGAAGCAGGATCTCGCGGTGCTGAAAGGGCACCTGGCGAAGCACCAGATCGGGTAGGGCGGATGGTGGAGCGCGTTGTCCCCAACGCGCTTTCCGGATCGCCGCACGGTCCCAATCCAGCGTCTTGGGGACAAGCCGCTCCACCTCGAACCACGGCATTTCGCCGATTTTACTTCATGTCCACTCCCATCACCATCGCCCGCGTCGGCGCCAACTTCGAGCGCGAGCCGCTCGTGCGGCCATTCGGCTTCAAGGGCGGCTATCAGTCGGAAATCTGGCAGAGCGCGGCGCGGCTCGAGAGCGCCGGCGGCAGGTGCGGCCTCGGCCTCTGCACGCAGGGCGTGCTGTGGAGCGACGCGCACGTCTTCGCCGGCCACTCCGAGAGCGGCGGCAACGCCCTGATGTATGCGGTGACGGAATACGCCGTGCAGTTGCTCAAGGGGCGGACGTTCACCGATCCCGTCGCGCTGCTCGAGGGGATCCGTCACGACGTGTTTGCCTACGCGAAAACGATTACGGGCCACGCCGGGCTGCGCGAGACGTTCGCGCTGAACGCGCTCGTGGGCGTGGATTTCGCGGCGTGGCTGCTCTACGCGGCGGAGAACGGGATCACGACCTTCGACGAGCTCGTGCCGGCGGCGTATCGGCCGGCGCTGGCGACGCGCCACGCGAAAATCGCGAGCATCCCGCTGATGGCCTACGGCGTGCCGATCGAAGAGCTGAAGGCGGCGGTCGACCAGGGCTACTTCTTCATGAAGATCAAGATCGGCCAGCCCGGGACGCAGGCCGAGATGCTGGAGAAGGACAAGGCGCGGCTCAGCGCGATCCACGCCGCGATCGGCGGCGCGCGCACGCCGTATGCGGTGAACGGGAAGCTGCCGTATTATTTCGACGCCAACGGCCGCTACGAGAGCAAGGACACGCTGCTGCGGCTGCTCGACCACGCGAAGGCGATCGGCGCCTTCGAGCAGATCGCGTTGATCGAGGAGCCGTTTCCCGAGGAGCTGGAGATCGACATCCGCGACATCCCGGCGCGCGTCGCGGCCGACGAGAGCGCACACACGGACCGGGATGCGCTCAAGCGGATCGAGATGGGTTACACCGCGATCGCGCTGAAGCCGATCGCGAAGACGCTGAGCATGTCGCTGAAGATCGCGCAGCTCGCGCACGAGCGCGGCGTGCCGTGTTTCTGCGCGGACCTCACGGTGAATCCGCTGCTCGTCGAGTGGAACAAGAACGTCGCGGCGCGGCTCGCGCCCTTTCCCGGCCTCGGCCTCGGGCTGGTCGAGACGAACGGCCACCAGAACTACCGGAACTGGGAGACGATGCGGACGTATCACCCGGCGCCGGACGCCCCGTGGGCGCAGACGCGGCGCGGGGTGTTCGAGCTCGACGCGGATTACTACGCGCGGAGCGGAGGGATCTTCGCGGCGTCGCCGCACTACGAAGGGATGTTTTCACCGAAGCTGTAGGGCTGCCGCTTGCCGGCACGCCGTCACGGATGACGCGTTCCTTGCGCGACGGCACGGCGACTAGCGCCGGCCCTACCCTCACACCACCATGATCACCCTCCTTTCCGCCGAACTCTTCCGCCTCGAGCTGAAGGCGCGGATGCCGTTTCGCTACGGCATCGCGACGATGACCGAGGTGCCGCTGCTGATCGCGCGCCTGACGTTCGAGTTCGAGGGGGCGCCGCACGCCGGGCTGGCGGCCGATCTGCTGCCGCCAAAGTGGTTCACCAAGGATCCGGCGCGGGCGCTGGGCGACGAGATCAACGAGATGATGCGGGTGATCCGCGCCGCGGTCGGGCACGCGCGGGCGATGTCGGCGGCGACGCCGTTCGCGTTCTGGCGGGAGCTCTACCGCGTGCAGGCGGCGTGGGCGGCGCGGGAGAACCTGCCGCCGCTGCTGTCGAATTTCGGCACGTCGTTCGTCGAGCGCGCGCTGATCCATGCGGTGTGCCGGGCGCGGGGGACGACGCTCGCGGCCGCGCTGCGCGAGAACCTGCTCGGGGTCGATCTGGGCGCGATGCAGCCCGCGCTGCTCGGCCTGACGCCGCGGAACTTCCTGCCCGCGGCGCCGCCCGCGGAGATCTTTGCGCGGCACACCGTCGGGTTGTCGGATCCGATCACCGCCGGCGATCTAGCGGCGGGCGAGCGCGTCGAGGACGGGCTGCCGCAGACGCTGGACGAGTGTATCCGCTTTTACGGACTGCGGCATTTCAAAATCAAAATCAACGGCGAGGCGGCGCGCGATCGCGACCGGCTGACGCGGATGGCGGCGGTGCTCGAAAGCGAGGCCGGCGGCGCGTATGCGTTCTCGCTCGACGGCAACGAGAGTTTCCGCGACGTGCCGTCGTTTGCGGACTACTACCGCGGCCTGCAGGCGGAGCCGGCGCTGCGCGCGCTGTGGCCGCACCTGTTGTATGTGGAGCAGCCGTGGCACCGCAGCGTGGCGCTCTCGCCGGCGATCGGAGAGCTGGCGCGCGCCTGGCCCGACCGGCCGCCGATCATCATCGACGAGAGCGACGCGGAGCTGGCGAGTCTGCCGACGGCGCTCGAGCTGGGCTACGCGGGCACGAGCCACAAGAACTGCAAGGGGATTTTCAAGAGCGTGATCAACGCGGCGCTGCTCTCGCGCCGGCGCGCGGCGGGGCTGCCCGCGGTGCTGAGCGGCGAGGATCTGGGCAACGTGGGGCCGATCTCCGTGACGCAGGATCTCGCGGCGCAGGCGGCGCTGGGCGTGACGAGCGTGGAGCGCAACGGCCACCACTACTTCGCCGGCCTCGCGCAGTTCCCGCGGGAGCTGCAGGCGCACGCGCTGGCGCAGCACCCGGACCTGTATGTGCGCGCGCCGGGCGGCTGGCCGCGGATCGACATCCGCGCGGGCAGACTGGCGATCGGCTCAATCAACGCGGCGCCGTTCGGCGTGCCGGGCGAGATCGATTTCTCGAAGCTGAAACGCGAGCGCGCGTGAGTGGGTTGGACGGGGTTCACGCGAATATCGGAACCGCTGAAAACTACAGACGGGCGAAGGTGGAACTCAGGAAAGCAGGAAGAGAGAAGAGGGTGGGGCCGGTTCGGAGAACCGGCCCCACCTTGGAGCAACGGTCAGGGCATCACGGCGCAGGCGCGGCCGGGGCGTTCTGGGCCTTCCAGTATTGGAGCAGCGTGCGCAGCGCCTCGGGTT
Source organism: uncultured Opitutus sp. (assembly GCA_964513055.1). Lineage (GTDB taxonomy): Bacteria > Verrucomicrobiota > Verrucomicrobiia > Opitutales > Opitutaceae > ER46. Next base: position 2,894 of record CAZENI010000453.1, on the reverse strand, counting down.
TGTTCGTGGGCGCGAGCTGGCCGGCCTGGTCCTGCGAGTTTGCGCCGTGGCAGCTCGCGCAGGTGCGGATCTCGCCGGGCTGGAACGTCACCCAGTAGCGCTCGCGCACCGTCGGGACGCCCGCCGGATCGGTGAGCTGCCAGGTCGTGGCGCGGCGCGCGGGGAGGAAGGCGGCCATCGAGCCGTCGGCGCCGAGCTGCACGCTGCCGGCGGGGCCGGTGGGATTCGGGACGTTGGCGGCGACGGCGGCGGGATCGTGGAGCGCCTGCGCGAGCACACGGCGGCCGGGCATCGGCGTCGACGCCGGCGTGCGCATGCCCACGCCGCGGATCTGGTCGCCCTGGAAGAACTGAAGGTGGGCGACGTCGTAGAGCAGGCCGCCGCTGCCGACGGTCTGGGTGTCGGTGCCGGCGACGCGGAGGTTGTAGGGCTGCTGGCGATCGGCGCGGTCGCGCGTCGTGACATCGCGGCTCACGACGAGGGCGAGGCCCTTGGCGGCGAGGTCGGCCCGGAACGCGGGGAGGTTCACGCCTTCCTCGGCAAACACATCCTGCTCCGGCTGGCCGAGCGGGGTCTTCGCGGCGTAGGGAATCGAGCGCGCGCGGACTTCGACGGGATTCAGTTCCCAGAGCGGGCCGGAGTAGGTCACGAGGGCGCCGTTCGAGTAGAAGCTCACGGATTTCCAGAGGCCGGAGGTGAGCGGCTGGTGCGCGCGCCAGTAGGCGCCGGACTTCACGAGCGTCTTCAGGCGGAAGGCGTAGTCGGAGCCGATGCCGGTCTTCGTTTCGGCGGCGGTGGTGTCGGTGTGGATGGCGAGGAGCGTGCCGTTGGCGAGCGGCAGGGGCTCGCGGAAACGGCCGGGGTTGGCCGCGGGCGCGGGATAGCCGAATCGGCCAAGCGGATACGACTCGTAGGTGAGCGGGATCTGGTCGGCGGGCAGGCCGGGCGGCGCGAGGAGCGAGACGATCAGGCCGGCGGAGTGGGTGGTGAACTCGGGGGCGTCGACGCCGTAGTAGCGGCCGGGCTGCGTCGGGTCCTCCTTCAGGTGGAAGAAGTTCTCGATCATCGTCTGGTTGAGGCGGCCGCCCACGCTGAAATCGACGACGTTGGGATCGTCCGTGAACGAGCGGGACGCGAAGCCGGCGAGTTCCTGGCGGCCGATGTGGTTGAGCGTCTCCTCCTCGGTGCCGTCCTCGTGAATCATCCAGGGGAAAAACAGGTTGAAGCGGTGGCCGGCGACGTGGCCGACGGGGTTGCGCAGCTCGGGGAACACCTCGGTGCGATCGCCGAAGAGCACCTGTGCGGCGGCGGATTCGTTGGAGTAGTTGAAGACGCCGTAATTGAGCGGGGTGCCGCTGGCGAGGTTGGCGCGGTCGATGTCGGCCTGCTGATCCTGCTGGAGGTGATCCCAGCGGGTGAAAAGGACGCGGCCGAAGCTGTCGATCGTCGGCGTGAACGCGCCGGACGGCGTGTGATTCAGGTTGAAGAGGTGGCCGGTGGCGGGATCGAGGCTCCAGAGGCCGGTGACGGTCGGGGCGAGCTCGTATTCGTCGAGCTGCGGGTAGAGGTGGGACTGGCCGTCGCGCGGGCGATCGCTGGTGAAGAGGATGCGGCCGTCGCTGCCGTAGAGCGGGGAGACGTTGTTGTAGGCGGCGGGCTGGTGCGGGACCTTGGTGATCACGGGCGTCTCGCCGGCGCCGAATCCGGTAATCTCATACAACTGCCAGCGGGAGGCGGAGTCGGCGAACTGGGTCGCGGGCGCGCCGACCACCATGCTGAAGACCGCCTTCTGGGCGCCCCAGTGCACGGCGGGATCGCGGACGGCGATCGAGGTAGCACCCTGGAAACCGCTCGCGACGCCGTAGCCGGCGGCGGCGGTGAGATTGCGGAGCGAGCCGTCGGGGTAGCGGATGTAGAGGTCGCCGCCGCGGCCGGCGGCGTTCGTGTTGGGGCGATGGTTGCCGAAGGTGGAGCCGATGGTCGTGAAATCCATGCCGACCGGGATCTGCGTGACGAAGAGGATCGGGTTGACGGGCGCGGCGGGCGCGGCGGTGCCGGCGGGCAGCAGCGCCTGGTAGACGGCGGTCACGGTGGCGCTGGCCGCCGGCATCGTGAGCGTGGTGGCGGGGGCGTTGGCGTGGGCGACGGTGGCGCCGTGCGTGGTCGACCAATGCGAAAACGCCTGGCCGTCGGGGGCCGCGGCGGCGGTGATCGCGATCGCGGCGCCGGCCTGGTAGGTGCCGGAGCCGGTGCCGTTGACGACGGCGAGCGTGAAGTCCGTGACGATCGGGGCGAACGTGGCCGTCACCGTGGTCGCGGCGGCGGGCATGGTGAGCGTGGTGCTGGCGGCGGCGGAATTGGCGACGGGGGCGCCGGTCCAGCCGGCGAACTGCTGGCCGGCGGGAGCGGCGGCGGCGGTGAGGGCCACGGCGGTGCCGGCGGTGTAGCTGCCGGAGCCGGTGCCGCCGACGACGGTGAGGGCGTAGGTGGGCGTGGCGGGCGGAGGCGCGGGCGGCGTCGGGGTCGGGCTCGGGGCGGGCGCGGCGTTGGAGCGGATGACGGTGATCGTGTAGGTGTTCGTGAGCTGCCAGTTGGCGCTGATGGCCTGGACCTTGATTTTGTCGCCCCACGTGCTCGCGTTCACGGTCGCGCCGTCGGTCGACATGTTGCTGTTGATCGAGAGAAAGCCCTTGGGGGCGGCGAGGACGGCGGTGAGCGGGATGTTGCCCGTCGAGGTCGGCACGGTGATCGCATAGCTCGTGGTGCTGGGGGCGAAGGCCGGCGTGAGGGTGAAGCCGGCGAGCGCGAGCGACTCGAGCCGCGGCGGGGTCACGCGCACGATGGTGATCGTGTAGGTGGTGGTCTCGGCCCAGTTGGCGCTGATGGCCTGGATT
>CAZENI010000452.1:0-7089 GCA_964513055.1 uncultured Opitutus sp. | reverse complement strand
ATCGCCGAGACGAGATTGGTGGCGCCGGGGCCGCTGGTGGCCATGCACACGCCGACCTTGCCGGTGGCGCGCGCGTAGCCCTCGGCGGCGAACGAGCCGCCCTGCTCATGACGCGGCAGGATCACGCGAATCTTGTCCGTGCGGGCGAGCGACTGGTGCAGCTCCTGTGAGGCGCCGCCGGGATAGGCGAAGACGACATCGACACCCTCGCGGATCAGGCACTCGACAACGCAGTCGGAGCCCTTCATTTCGCGGCCGATCTCGGCCTGTGGAAACGCGGCGGGGGATGTGTGGTCTTTTTTCATGGCGAGCTGCTTTGGACGAAAAAGCCCGGCAGCAAAGACCATCGCCCCCGCCTGAGGCAAGCTTGGGAATCGGTCACCGGCCGGCGAAGTTCGAGGTTGAGCGCGCCGCGCCGCCGGTGCACTCCTGCTGCGATGCTGAAACTGCTCTTTATCGGCGACATCGTGGGCCGGCCGGGCCGGGACATCGTGGCCGACCGCGTGCCGGGCCTGCGCCGGGAGCACGCCATCGATTTCGTGATCGCGAACGGCGAGAATGCCGCCGCCGGTGCCGGCATCACCGGCAGCATCGCCAAGTCGATCCTCGAGTCGGGCGTCGACGCCATCACGCTCGGCGACCACGTCTGGGATCAGCGCGGCTGGGAAAACGAGATCGTGCAGATCGAGCACGTCTGCCGGCCCGCGAACCTCCCGAAGTCGAATCCCGGTTGGGATCACCTGATTCTGGAGAAGCGAGGGTTTCGCCTCGCAGTGTTCACGGTCCTCGGCCGCACCTACATGAACATCAAGGCCGACTGCCCGTTTCTTGCCGCCGATCGGATGATCGAGCAACTCAAGGCACAGGCGGACGCGATCGTGGTTGAGATCCACGCGGAGGCGACGTCCGAGAAACAGGCGCTCGGCTGGCATCTCGACGGTCGGGCGACGGCCGTGCTCGGCACGCACACGCACGTGCCCACGGCCGATGCCGTGGTGCTGCCGAAGGGCACGGCCTTCATGTGCGACGTCGGCATGACCGGGCCGTATGCGAGCGTGCTGGGTCGCGAGGTGAAGCCCGTCGTGCAGCGCTTCATCGATGGGATGCCGCGGCGTTTCGATGTTGCGACCGAGGATGTCCGACTCTCCGCGGCGCTGGTGGAAATCAGCGCGTCGCGGGCCAGCGCGCAGAAGATCGAACTGCTGACGGTGCGACGTTAAAGAAGCTCCAAGCTCCAGAATCCAAGCTCCAGTGAAACTTCAATCCTGAAGCTTCAAACTTTGGATTTTGGAAATTCTCAGGAGCTTGGAGGTTGGAGCTTTCGTTCCGCTCAGCTCCGCACCGCGCCCGCTTCCTCGTAGACGCCGAGGTGGCGGAAGCGTTCGTAGCGCGTCTCGCGCAGCTTGTCGGCACTGAGCGCGCGGAGGTCGTTGAGGTGCTTTTGGAGGACGTATTTCAACGCGCTCGCGGCCTGCGCCGGGTCGTTGTGCGCGCCGCCGAGCGGCTCGGGAATCACCTCGTCGACGACGCCGAGTTTCTCGAGGTGGTCGGCGCTGACCTTGAGGGCCTCGGCGGCCTTCGGCGCGGCGGCGCTGTCCTTCCACAGGATGGCCGCGCACCCCTCCGGGGAGATCACGGAGTAGTAGCTGTTCTCGAAAATCAACACGCGGTCGGTCACGCCGATACCGAGCGCGCCACCGGAGCCGCCCTCGCCGACGACGACGGAAATCGATGGCGTGCGCAGCATCGCCATCTCGCGGAGGTTGACGGCGATCGCCTCGGAGACATGGCGAGCCTCGGATTCGATGCCGGGAAACGCGCCGGGCGTGTCGATGAAAGTAAGCAGCGGCAGCCGGAATTTTTCCGCCATGCGCATCAGGCGCAGGGCCTTTCGGTATCCCTCGGGTTGGGGCATGCCGAAATTGCGCGCGATGCGCTCCTTCGGGTCGCGGCCTTTTTGCTGGGCGATGATCATGATCGCATCACCGTTGAAGAAGGCCGTCCCGCCGATGATGGCGCGGTCGTCGTTGTATTGGCGATCCCCGTGCAGTTCCTGGAAGTCCTGGAAGATCGAATGGATGTAGTCGAGGGCGTAGGGCCGCTTCGGATGCCGGGCGATCTGCACCTTCTGCCACGGGGTGAGATTCGAGTAGATGTCGCGCTGCATCGTCTCGATCTTGCGTTCGATGCCCCGGATCTCGCTCGCGACATCGACGTTGGTCTCGATCGACCGCTGGCGCAGCTCGTCGAGCTGTCGCGTCAGCTCGCGCAGCGGTTTCTCAAACTCCAACACGTAAGCCGGGCTTTCCATAAGGATAAGGGGCGGAGGTTACGGACCCCCAACATTCGCTGTCAACGGGGCCGCGGGCGAAACAGGTGCATGTGCCGTAGGGGGATTTCCCACGGATTGGACGCACATCGGAGTTGTCACCCGTGACAGCCCCGGATAATCCCCGCAGCGCTTTCCTTCCATGACCTCGCAATTTGCCCTGTTCGAGAGCCTGACGTGGTGGACGCGGCTGACGACGGCCCAGCAGTTTTTCTACGGCATCGGCATCGCGGCCGGAATTGTGACACTCGTGCTGGCGCTGCTCACGCTCGTCGGGCTCGGGCACCACGATGGGGATTTCTCGGGGCACGACGAGGCGGCGGGCGATCACATGGATGGCAGCAGCCTGCTCTCGGTGAAGCCGATCACGGGATTTTTCCTGGGCTTTGGCTGGGGCGGCGGCATCGCGCTCGACCACGGTTTCACGGTCCCGGTCGCGACGCTGCTCGGGCTTGGCATGGGGACGTTGATGATGCTGGCGCTCGCGTGGCTGATCCGCGCGATCTACTCCTTGCGCACGGATGGCACGCGGAAGATCAACGATGCGATCGGCGCCATCGGGACGGTTTACGTGACACTGCCGCCGAACCGCGCGGCGGGCGGACAGATCAACGTTACCGTGAGCGGCCGGCTGGAGACGATGCCCGCGCTCAATGCGGCGCTCCGCGCGGTCCCGAGCGGTGAAAAGGTGAAGGTCGTCGGAGTGATCGACACGCACACCCTGCTCGTCGAGCCGCTCGCCTGAACGCAGTCCCATTCTCGATGCAAAACATACCCTCCCTGGTCTTCATCGTCCTCGCGGTCTTCATCGGACTGGTGGTCTTTTTCTCGCTGATCTCGAGATACCGGATGTGCCCGCCCGACCGCATCCTGGTCGTTTACGGCAACATCCGCGGGGGACTCTCGTCGCGCTGCTACCACGGCGGCTCGACCTTCGTTCTGCCGATTCTGCAGAGCTACCAGTATCTCGACCTCACGCCGATCAACATCGAGCTCGAGCTGAAGGGCGCGCTCTCCAGCCAGAACATCCGCATCGACGCGCCGGCGTCGTTCACCATCGGCGTCTCGACCGATCCGGAGGTGATGCAGAACGCCGCGACGCGCCTGCTCGGGCGCTCGCTCGACGAGATCCAGCAGCTCGCCGGTGAAATCATCATGGGCCAGATGCGCGTGGTGTTCGCCTCGATGACCATCGAGGAGATCAACGGCGACCGCGAAAAACTGATCTCGTCGATCACCAAGGGCGTCGAAGTCGAGCTGCACAAGGTCGGCCTGAAGATGATCAACGGGAACATCCGCGACATCAAGGACCAGTCCGGCTACATCGATGCGCTCGGCCGCGAGGCGGCCGCCAAGGCAATCAACGACGCGCAAATCAAGGTGGCGCAGGAGAACCAGCGCGGCGCGATCGGTCGCGCCGAGGCCGAGCGCGAGCAGGCGATCCGGGTGGCCAACGCCCAGGCCGAAGCCAAGCGTGGCCAGAACACCGCGCAGGTGATGATTGCGAAGTCCGACGCGGATCTGGCGGCGGAGGCCGCCGAGGCCAAGCGGCGCACCGAGGCGGCGCAGAAGGTCGCCGAGGCCCGCGCGCTCCAGGAAAGCTACAAGGCGCAGCAGGAGGCCGAGCTCGCGCGCGCCTCGATGGAAAAGGCGCACCAGCAGGCCGAGCAGATCGTGAAGGCCGAGATCGACAAGGAGCGCATGCGGATCGATGCCGAGGCGAAGGCCAGCCAGACCAAGATTCTCCAGGAGGGCCAGGCGGCCGCCTACATCATCCAGAAACAGGCCGAGGCCGACGGCATCCAGCGCGTCGCGGAGGGCGAGGCGTCCGGCATCCGGGCCAAGCTCAGCGCCGAGGCGAGCGGTATCCAGGCCAAGCTTACGGCCGAGGCCGAGGGCACACGCGCGTTGCTCGACGCCAAAGCGCAGGGCTTCGAGAAACTCCTCAAGGTCGCCGACGACACGTCGGGCGCGACCCAGCTCCTCATCGCGGAGAACATCGTCCGCATCGCGGAGATTCAGGCCGGGGCGATCAAGGGGCTCCAGTTCGAGAAAGTCGTCGTGATGGGCGGCGGCAATGGCGGCCAGGGCGGCGCCGGCCAGTTTGTGCAGGATCTCTACAAGGGCGTCCTGCCTCTGAACGAACTGGCGAAGAGCGTGGGCCTGAACCTGCCGTCGTTCCTAGGGTCCCCGGCGGCGGGAGGCGCACCGGCGGCAGCCGCGGCTTCAACAGGGGCGGACGCCAAGGTGTGAGGCGAATTCCCGGCGACACGCCGGGATTCAGGACGGATCAGAACGCGTCGGCCGCCCCGGGATTCTTGAGCTGATCCTTCCAGCTTGCGATCTTCGCCTGCGCGCCGAAGTGCTCGGCGCGGGCCTTGTCGCCGCGCTCCATCCAGATGCGTGAGAGCGTCGTGTTGATGAAGAGATCCGCGGGCCGAAGTGCGTGGGCGCGTTCGCCGGCAGCGAGCGCGGGCTCAAGCCGGCGCAGCGAGAAGTTCACTTCGGCCAGTGCGTGCCACGCCTCAAAGGAGTCGGGGGCCGCCGCCGTGGCGCGCGCGAGTTTGGCCAGTGCCGCATCGCTCTCGCCGAGGGCGTAGTCGGCGGTGGCGTCTTCGATCAGGGTCTGGAGTTCGTCGCTGGTCACGGGTGCAGTGTGGGGCGTTGCGGGCAAAAAGAAAGGACGGCCTTGCGGGCCGTCCCTGGCTGCCGGAGGAAAATGGCCGAAGTCCGATCAGGCCTTCTTCATGACGGCTTCGATGTTGATCGTGATGGTGACGTCGTCGCCGAGGGCGGCGTCGAGCATCGCGGGGTCGTTCATGTTCCACTGCTTCTTGTCGATGGTGGTGGTCGCTTCCCAGCCGGACAATTGCGCGCCGCCCATGCCGGGGCCGAAACCCAGGGAGGTGACTTTCAGCACGACTTCCTTGGTCACGTCCTTCATCGTGAGATCGCCCGCCACGTCGTAGGAATTCTCGCCGGTCTTTTTCCACGACTTGCTCTTGAACTTGATCGACGAATACTTCGCGGCGTCGAAGAAATCCGCGTTGCGCAGATGATCGTCGCGCTTCTGGTTGTCGGTGTTGACGGAGGTCACGTCGATGACGGCCTCGACCGAGCTCTTCGCCGGATTGGCGCGATCAAATGCGATCGTGCCGCTGAACTTGCTGAACTTGCCGGGGACTTTCGAGACGAAGTGCCGGATGCTGAAGCCGACCGCGGAGTGCGTCGGATCGATCGTGTAGGTTTCGACCGCCGCGGAGGCGAAGCTCGAAAGAACGGCGGCCAGGGCCGCGACAGAGAGGAGGCGATTGGGTAGTTTCATAAGGGAGGGCCGCAACAGAATCGCCTTCGTTTGAAATGCAACCGAAAAGATTACATATCGGGTTTTCCGCCGTGCACGCTCAGAGGATGAGCATCGCGTCGCCATAGCTGAAGAAGCGGTATTCGCGGGCGATGGCGTCAGCGTAGATCTCGCGCAGCCACGCAATGCCGTCGGTCGAGCCCGGGGCCAGGAAGGCGGTGACGAGGCACAGGAGAGTGGACCGCGGCTGGTGAAAATTGGTGATCAGGGCGTCGATGCCCTGAAACCGGCGTGGCGGGTAAATGAAAATTCCCGCCTCAGCCGTCCAGGTGCGGCCATCCGGCAGGGGCGCGGTCTGCGAGGCGAGAAAATCCTCGACGGTGCGAACGGTTGTGGTGCCGACGGCAATACGCCGGCCCGCACGGGGTGGAAACAACTCCCGCTGCGTGGCGGCCGGGATCTCGTAGATCTCGCGGTGAATGGCGTGTGCCTCCACGTGTTCGGCGGTGATCGGTTTGAACGTGCCGAGGCCGACGTGCAGGGTGACGTCCGCGGTGCCGACGCCGCGCGTGGTGAGTTGTGCGAGCAACTCCGGCGTGAAATGGAGACCGGCGGTCGGAGCGGCGACCGCCACCTGACGGGCGCGGTCGGCGTAGACGGTCTGGTAGCGCTCGAGGTCCTGGGCGCGCCGGGCGTCGTGGGCCGGCGACGCGTCGGTGCTGCGTTCGATGTAGGGCGGCAGCGGCACCTCGCCCAGCCGGTTGGCGATCTCGGTGATTGGCTCGTCGTGCGGCGTGGCAAAGCGGACGATCGCGGAGCCGTCCGCCTCGCGCTCCACGATCTCCGCGGAGAAGGCGCCAGCAGGGTGGGCGAAGCGCGCGCCGACGGGGAGCTTGCGGCCCGGCTTCACGAGGCAGCGCCAGACGCGGCCGTCCGCGAGCGGGCGGAGCAGGAAGCACTCGACCTTTCCGCCGGTCGGACGCCGGGCGTGCAGGCGGGCCGGAAGCACGGCGGCGTTGTTGCGGAGCAGGGTGTCGCCGCTTTGCAGATACAGCGGCAGATCGGAGAAGAGGCGGTGCGCCACGGTGTGCCGCGCGCGATCGACGACCAGCAGGCGCGAGTGGTCGCGCCGGGCGGCGGGAGACTGCGCCACCAGATGGGGCGGCAGCGGGTAGTCGAAGAGGTCGGTGGCGAGCGGCGGCACGAGTGAGGCGGGCGCCAGCGGAGGCGGGCGGCGCGGGGCTACTTGTTCGCTGGCTTCCGCAGTTCGTCCAGATTGTTTCGCGCCGCGGGAAAACTGGGATCGAGGCGGAGCACGGCCTCGAGGCGCGCGATGGCGTCGGGCAGGCGGCCGGCGCTGGCGTAGGCGATGGCGAGGTTGTTTTGAATCGCCGGATTCGCTGGGTCGAGGCGCATGGCGGACTCGTAGTGCCGGATGGCGTCCGGCAGGCGACCC
>CAZENI010000451.1:4199-7109 GCA_964513055.1 uncultured Opitutus sp. | reverse complement strand
GTGCGCTTCCAGCTGCTCGCGCCGGCGGTGATCGCGGCGGGCGCCTCGCCACCGGCCGGCACCTCCGCGTGGAGGAGAACACGCCGATCACGAATCTCTACCGCTCGATGCTCGAGACCGTCGGCGTCCCCACCGAGAAGATCGGCGATAGCACCGGCAAACTGGATACGCTGTTCGCCCGGGCGTAGCAGCTCGAAAGGTGGAGCGGCTTGTCCCCAAGCCGCTGGTCTTGAACGCGCGCGACCTGCCCGCGCGTTCCGCCGTCCCGACGCGGCTTGAGGTCAAGCCGCGCCACCGCGAGCCTCCGGCCCCAACCCGCCGCCGCGCCCCGGGCCATCGCAGTTTCCCGGCACCCCGGCGACGCCCGCTTGTCACCCGGCTCGTTTCCGCCATTTTCCCCGCATTGAAAACCTATCTCCTCGCGCTGCTCGCCACGCTCACCGTGGCCGGCGCGGCTCCCTCGACCCACCCCGCCGACCGACCTGTCTCCGCCCGTGAGCGCGCGCAGGGTTTCCGCGAAGATGTCGTGCTCGCCAAGCCGCGCGCCGCGCGCCGCGCGTCCACCGACGCCGAGGAGGCGCGCGAAGGCCTGCGCGTCCGCCGCCAGTGGGATCGCTTCGGCGGCCTCCGCGAACTCGAACTCGCTCCCGGCGAGACGCCCGCCCAGGCCATCGCCCGCCTCACCGCCACCGGCCGCTACGACTACGTCCAGCGCGACTACTTCGTCCGCGCCACCGTCACGCCGAACGACCCCAGCTTCTCCCGGCAGTGGGGCCTCGCCAACGACGGCACCAACAACGGCATCCTCGGCGCCGACATCAAGGCCACCGCCGCCTGGGATGTCCGCACCGACGCCTCCACCATCGTCGTCGCCGTCATCGACTCCGGCGTGAAGCTCGATCACCCCGATCTCGCCGCCAACCTTTGGAAGAATCCGCGCGAGGTCCCCGGCAACGGCCGCGACGACGACGGCAACGGCTATGTCGACGACGTCAACGGCATCAACGCGATCACCAACACCGGCAATCCCAACGACGACCATGGCCACGGCACGCACGTCGCCGGCATCGTCGGCGCCGTCGGCAACAACAGCCAGGGCATCAGCGGGGTCGCCTGGCGCGTGCAGTTGATGGCGTTGAAATTCCTCCGCGCCGGCACCGGCCTCGGCAGCTCCTCCGACGGCATCGAGTGCATCGACTACGCGATCCGCCACGGCGCGCACATCATCAACGCGAGCTGGGGCACGGAGGCCGGCCCCGTCACCGAGTTCAATCCCGCGCAGCGCGACGCCATCCAGCGCGCGCGCGACGCCGGCATCATCTTCGTCGCCGCCGCCGGCAATGACGGCGCCGACATGGACCTCCTCGCGCACTACCCGGCCAGCCACCGCCTGGAAAACGTGATCTCCGTCGGCATGTCCACCAACCGCGACGACCTGCCCGTCGGCACCAACTACGGCTCCGGCTCCGTGGAGCTCTTCGCCCCCGGCGCCGACATCTACTCGACCTACTACACGACCGCCGATCCCTACCGCTCGCTCTCCGGCACCTCGATGGCCGCGCCCCACGTCGCCGGCGCCCTCGCGCTGCTCAAGGCCCAGTTTCCCGCCGACACCTACCGCCAGTTGATCAACCGCGTGCTGCGCAACGTCGACGCCGGCCCCGCCTACGCCGGCAAGGTCCAGACCGGCGGCCGCCTCAATCTCGACCGCGCCCTCCGCTCGGCCGACAACCGCCCGTTCAACGACGACTTCGCCACGCGCGCCCGCGTCAGCGGCGCCAATCTTTCCATCCGCAGCGTCAGCACCGGCGGCACCGCCGAGGCCGAGCCCGCCATCGCCGGCCAGACCGGCGGCGCCACGCTCTGGTGGGAATGGACGCCCGCGACCACCGCCGTGGTCCGCGTCTCCACCGACGGCAGCAGCTACGATACGCTGCTCGGCGTATTCACGGGAGCATCACTCGACGCCCTCGCGCCCGTCGCGGCCAACGACAACGAGAACGCCACCAAGACCACCTCGCGCCTCGAGTTCTCCGCGCAGGCCGGCGTCACCTATCAAATCGTCGTCGCCGGCAAGGGCGCCGGCAGCCGCCTCACCCTCCTCGACCTCGGCGCGATCCCGCCGAACGACAACTTTGCCAATGCGCAGGAACTCTCCGGCCGCTCCGCCGCGGTCTACTCCGCCAACGCCCAGGCCACGCTCGAGCCCGGCGAGCCGCGCATCCGTGGACTCACCGGCGGCAAGTCGCTCTGGTATCGCTGGACCGCGCCGGCCGCCGGCCGCTTCCAGTTCGCCCTCAAGAGCGACGGCTTCGATCCCCTCCTCGCCGTCTACACCGGCACCGCGCTCAACGCCCTCACCCTCGTCGGCTCGAGCGACAACGCCGACGCCGAGGCCGGCGGCACCAACGACAGCTCGGCCTCCCTCGTCACCGTGCAGGCCGTCGCCGGCACGACGTATCACATCCAGGCGGACGGCAAGGCCACCGGCGCCACGCCGCCCACCAACGCCCCGTTCACCCTCACGCTCAACGATTCCCTCTGGCAGGGCTTCGCCGACAGCAGCATCACCAGCGCCCCGGTCGTCGGGCCCGACGGCGCCGTCTACGTCGGCAGCACCGACGGCTTCTTCCATGCCTTCAACGCCGACGGCACGCGCCGCTGGCCCGCCCTCAATTTCAACGAGGCCGCCCAGGACACCTCTGCCGCCGCGCTGTCGCCGACCGGCACACTCTACGTCGGCGCCGGCCCCACCGCGAGCGGCACGACCCTCGTGCCGCCGAAGTTGCGCGCGATCGACAGCGCGACGGGCGCGGTGCGCTGGGAGATTTCCGTCGGCACCAGCGGCAACGCCAACAACGCCATCGCCCTCGCCGCCCTGGCCACCATGTTCTCTTGGTCGGGCCTCGC
>CAZENI010000451.1:0-4189 GCA_964513055.1 uncultured Opitutus sp. | reverse complement strand
ACCGACAACGGCGCCAGCGCCACGCAGAAGTGGACCGCGGCCATCCCCGGCACCTCGTATGCCTCCGCCACCATCGCCTCCGACGGCACCATCTACCTCGGCTCCGATGAGCCCGCCGCTCCGGGCTCGCCCGCCCGCCACCGCCTCTACGCGCTCAATCCCACCGATGGCTCCACCAAGTGGACCTTCCCCACGGACAACGCCGTCTACACGGCCGCCGCGATCGACGCCGCCGGCAATCTCTACTTCGGCACGCTCACCTCCGGCCGCCTCTACTCCGTCACGCCCGCCGGCGTCGAGCGCTGGCGCTACACCGGCGGCCGCCTCGGCACGTCCTCGTCGCCTGCGTTGAGCCCCGACGGCGCCACCGCCTATTTCGCCGGCTATGACGGCCTGGTCCACGCCGTGAACACCGCCACCGGCGCCGCCCGCTGGACCTTCCGCCTCGGCAAGGAGACGCGCGCCTCGTCCCCGGCGGTCGACGTCAACGGCGTGATCTACGTCGGCAGCTACGACAGCCTCCTCTACGCGATCAACGCCGACGGCACCCTGAAGCGCACCTGGTCGACCGGCAACATCGTGCGCTCCTCGCCGGCCATCGCCGGCACCACGCTCTACGTCGGCAGCAACGACAAGGGCCTCTACGCGTTCGATATCGGCGCCGGCACCGCCGGCCCGTGGCCCCAGTATCGCCACAACGCCCGCCGCCTCGGCCGCGTTTACGCCGAATCCCTCGGCATCGCCCTGGCCCCGAAGCCCGTCTCCGCCCCCGCCGGCGCCGCCACCGAGCTCAGCGTCCTCGCCAGCGGCACCGGCCCCCTCGCGTATCAGTGGTTCAAAGACGGCCAGCCCGTCTCCGGCGCCACCGCGGCCGTCCTCGCCCTGCCCGCCCTGCAGGCCGCCGACACCGCCAACTACGCCGTCGCCGTCACCGGCCCGCAGGGCACCGTCCTTAGCCCGCCCGCGCCCGTCGTCGTGCGCGCCAACGGCGATCCGGGCACCGCCGCGCGCCTCGTCAACCTCTCCGTCCGCACCACCGCCGGCACCGCCGCCCAGACGCTGATCGTCGGCTTCTTCGTCACGGGCTCGCCCGACAAGGCGCTCCTGCTGCGCGCCATCGGCCCGTCGCTCACCCAGTTCGGCGTCGGCGGCGTCCTCGCCGATCCGCGGCTGCAGCTCCTCTCCGGCGCGACCGTGCTCACGACCAACGACAACTGGGCCGCTCCGCTCAGCGACGGCGGCTCCGGCCTCGCCGGGCTCTTCGCCATCGTCGGCGCCTTTCCGCTCGCGCCGGCCTCGCTCGACGCCGCCGTGCTGCGCACGCTCGGGCCGGGCGCCTACACCGCGCAGGTCACCGGCGCCGCCGGCACCGGCGTCGCCCTCGCCGAGCTCTACGACACGTCTCCGGAGGTCGGCGCCCGGCTCGCCAACGTCTCCGCCCGCAGCCAGGTCAGCACCGGCGGCGACATCCTCATCGCCGGCTTCGCCGTCACCGGCAGCCTCCCGAAGACCGTCCTGATCCGCGGTATCGGCCCCAGCCTTACACCGCTCGGCGTCACCGGCGTCCTCGCCGATCCCACCCTCGCGCTTTACCAGGGCTCATTTCGCCTCGCGGAAAACGACGACTGGGGCACGCCCGGCAGCGCCGCCCTCGCCGCCGCGTTTGCGCCGGTCGGCGCCTTCGCCCTCACCGGCCCCGCCAGCAAGGACGCCGCGCTTCTCGTCACCCTCGCCCCCGGCACTTACACCGCCCAGGTCAGCGGCGCGGGCGGCACCACCGGCGTCGCGCTCGTCGAGGTCTACGAGGTGCCGTGACCTTTCGCTGCACGCGTCGCGGCGCCCGCCCGTCCGCACCGTCGCTCGCAAGCCGGCATGATTTCGCGTCACACGCCGCGTTGGGCGGCTGCTACCCTGCAACCACGATTGCGCCTCGCGCCCGTCTGGCTCCACCGTCCGTCTCCGCATTTTTCTGACGCTTTCCTTTTCCCTATGAAGCTCCGCCTCCCGGTTGCCGCCGCCTGCCTGGCGCTCCTCACCGCGCCCCTCGCCTCCGGCCAGTCCTACTCGTTCACCGTGTTCGCCGGCACGCCGCCGCCGATCGGCAGCACCGATGGCACCGGCACCGAGGCGCGCTTCAACTCGCCGAGCGCCATCGCCGTCGACGCCGCCGGCAACCGCTACGTCGCCGACCGCCTCAACCACGTCATCCGCAAGATCACGCCCGCCGGCCTTGTCTCGACCTTCGTGGGCGTGGCGGGCGCGCCCGGGACCGACGACGGCACCGGCGCCTCCGCCCGGTTCAACCAGCCCGGCGGCATCGCCATCGATGCGGCCGGCAACCTCTTCGTCACCGATCGCGTGGCGCACACCGTGCGGCGCATCTCGCCCGCCGGCACCGTCGTCACGATCGCCGGCCTCCCCAACACCCCGGGCTACGCCGACGGCACCGCCACCTCCGCCCGTTTCTCCGTCCCCGTCGGCATCGCCGTCGACGCCGAGGGCAACCTCTTCGTCGTCGATGGCGCGAATCGCGTCATCCGCAAGATCACGCCCGCCGGCGTCGTCAGCACCCTGGCCGGCGGGCCCGGCCTCGCCGGCCACGCCGACGGCACCGGCTCGATCGCGCGCTTCAACGCCCTCGCCGGCCTCGCCATCGACGGCGCCGGCAACCTCTACGCCTCGGACAGCGCCAGCACCGTGATCCGCAAAATCACCCCGGCCGGCGTCGTCACCACGTTTGCCGGGCTCGCCAACTCCCGCGGCAGCACCAACGGCACCGGCAGCGCCGCCCGCTTCAACAATCCCTTCGGCGTCGCCACCGATCGCGACGGCAACGTCTTCGTCGCCGACACCGTGAACGAGACCATCCGCCGCATCACCCCCGACGGCACCGTCTCGTTGTTCGCCGGGCTCACGGGCGTCGGCGGCAACGCCAACGGCACCGCCAACGCCGCGCGCTTCTTCCGCCCCACCGGCCTCGCGGTCGATGCCGAGGGCAATATCCATATTTCGGACACGGGCAACCACACCATCCGCCGGCTCACGCCCGGCGCCGTCTCCAGCACCGTCGCGGGCGGCGGCGGGAATTTCGGCACCACCGACGGCGCGGGCACCTCGGCCCGCTTCGGCCAGCCGCGCGGCCTCGGGCTCGACAGCCAGGGCAACCTCTACGTCGCCGATTCCTTCAACGCCACCATCCGCCGGATCACGCCCGCCGGCCTCGTCTCCACGTTTTCCGGCGCGCCCGGGATCATCGGCTACACCGACGGCAGTGCCGCCAACGCCCGCCACGGCTTTCCCTACGGCGTCGCCGTCGACAGCTCCGACCGCCTCTACGTCGTCGATCAGATTTACCACGCCGTGCGCTCGATCACCCCGGCGGGCGAAGTGCGGACCTTCGCCGGCACCCCGTCGAATACCCCGGGCGGCTCCGCCGAGGGCGCCGTCGGCACCGCGCGCTACAATTTCCCGCAGGGCGTCGCGGTCGATCGCGACGGCAACGCCTACGTCGCCGACACCTTCAACCACACCGTCCGCCGCGTCTCGCCCACGGGCCAGACCACCACCCTCGCCGGTCTCGCCGGCACCAGTGGCGGCGCCGACGGCAACGGCGCCGCCGCGCGTTTCTCGCAGCCCGCCGGCGTCGCCGTCGACGGCGCGGGCAACGTCTTCGTCGCCGACTTCGGCAACTCCTCGATCCGCCGCATCAGCCCCAACGGCGACGTCACAACCTTCGCCGGCCTCTCCGGCACGGTCGGCTCGGCCGACGGCACCGGCTCCGCCGCCCGCTTCCAGAACCCCGAAGGCGTCGCCGTCGACGCCGACGGCAACCTCTTCGTCTCCGACTCGAACAACCACACCGTGCGCCGCATCACTCCCGCCGGCGCCGTCACCACCATCGGCGGTGTCGCCGGCACCTCCGCGATCACCGCCGGCCCCGGCACGCAGGCCCAGTTCTTCCTCCCGTCGGGCATCGCCGTCGATCGCGCCGGCGTCGTGTATGTCGTGTGCTCCTTTGGAAACGTGATCATGCGCGGCGAGTTGGACACGCCTCCCCGCATCATCGTGGCCCCGCAGCCGCAGGTGGTCGTGCCAGGCAGCTCGGTCACCTTCTCGGTCAGCGCCACCGGCGGCGGCCTGGGCTACGTCTGGAAACTGAACGGCGCCGCCATCCCCGGTGCGACCGGCA
>CAZENI010000450.1:0-7152 GCA_964513055.1 uncultured Opitutus sp. | reverse complement strand
GAGAAACGCGAGGGCGAAGAGCAGCGGGAAACGTTTCCAGGCGCCCGGGATCGCGACGAGCCGGCCGAGGGCGAGGCCGCCGAGGCCGAGATAGACGAGCGCGATCGCCAGATACATGGCCGGCGATTCCTTCATCCACTTGAAGGCCCAGATCGAATAGGCGACCGCGCTCGTGAGCCCGAAGCTCACGCTGCCGTAGAGCATCGCGCCGGCGAGGCTGCGGGAGGGGGCGGGCGCCGCGGTGGCGGCAGCCGTCGCCGGGTCGGGCCTGAGGCCGAAGAATTTCATGGGGTGGTGGGGAACGCGGGGGCGGACGATTCCGCCTGACGAGGAAGCGGGACGACCCACGCGGCAAGGGCAAGCAGGGTCACGACGCCCGCGAGGGTGTAGAAGACCGTGGCATACGAGCCGGTGAGCGCGTGGCATTTCGCGAGGAGCAGCGGGCCCGTGGCGGAAGCGACCACCGTGAGCATCTGCGCGGTGCCGACGATCCGGCCGAGGTGCGCGCGGCCGAAGGCCTCGGCCCAGAAGCTGAAGAAGATCACGATCACGAAACCGCCCGCGAGGCCCATCACGACGGCGAAGACATCGACGTGAAACACGGTGCGCAGCGCGGGCACGCTGGCGAGCGCCCCGGCGAGCAGCACCATCGTGAGCGCCATGAGGCGGTTCATGCTCCAGCGCGAGGCCAGCCAGCCGCCGAGGAAATTCCCGACCAGCGACAGCAGGGCGCACACCACGAGGCTGCGGTGGTAGATGTCGGCGGCGAAGCCGCGCTCGGCGAGGATCGACTCGTTGAAGAGCCCGATGCCGGAGGCGACGAGGTTGTAGGTCGAGCTGGCGAGCGCGAAGACCCAGAACGCCGGCGTGCGGAGCGCCGCGGCCCAGGTGTAGCCCGTCGCGGCCTGGGCCGCCGTGGCGGGCGTCGCTTCGTTTTCCATCGTCAGGCCGCAGGCCTCGGGGCCGCGCCGCACGAGCAGCCACGCGACCAGCGCGAGTCCGGGGAGCAGGCACCAGCCGATCGCGGCCCACGCCGTGCGCCAGCCCGGCCCCTGCACGATCGCGCCGACGATTGGGAACGCCAGCATGAAGCCCATGCTCAGCAGCACGGAGTAGAGGCCCATCGCGAGATTCAGCCGCCGCCGGAACCACTGGCCGACCATCGTCACGCTGACGACCGACAGTGCGCTCTGCCCGAGGCCGCGCGAGAGCGTGAGGAGCAGGAACATCGGCACCAGCGCGGTCGTGACGCTCATGCCCAGCACGACGGCGCCGAGCAGGCTGGCCACCAGCGTGAGGATCACGCGGCTGCCGAGGCGATCCTGCAGCCGGCCGACGCCGATGCAGGCCAGCGAGCCCAGCAGCGTCGCCCAGAGATTCATCTGCGCAAACGTCACGCGGTCGATCCGCAGATCCTTGAGCAGCGACTCGGTGACGAGCCCGAGGCCCTGCGTGCGGCCGGGCAGGGTGCCGACCATCGCGAGGGCGGCCGTGGCCATCATGATCCACCCGTAGTAGAAGGGCGCGCGCGCAAACGCCCCGGGGAGCTTTTGCAGGACGGCGGTCGGTTGGGTCATGGCGGCGGAGTGCGGACGGATTTCGGCGGAAAAAGGTGCGCGGAAGCAGGACGATGCGGCGCGGGGTCGGGGTTGAAATGAAAAAAACGGCGACGGCGGACGGTCCGACCGGCCGCATCCCTTGGAGGCTTCGCGCGTCTGGCTCCGAACCTCCTCCGGTTTTTCCCACCCCACTGAACCGCCATGTCCTTTCGCGTGCGCCCGTCCCACGATCCATTCATGAAACGACTCTCCCGGTTGTCCGCGCTGCGGTTGGGCCTCGTGCTGGGTGGCGTCCTGCCTGTGGTGGCGCGCGCCGACGACTGGCCGCAGTGGCGCGGGCCGCAGCGCGACGGCGTGTGGCGCGAGACGGGGATCGTGGAGAAATTCGCGGGAGCGGAGCTGACGCCGGTGTGGACCGCGGCGATCGGCCCGGGCTACAGCGGGCCGACGGTGGCGGCGGGACGCGTCTATCTGACGGATCGGGTGAAAGGCCCGGAGCAGCAGGAGCGCGTGCGGTGCTTCGACCAGGTGACGGGCCGGCCGCTCTGGACGCACGCCTATCCCTGTGTGTATCGCGATGTCGATTACGCGCTGGGGCCGCGGGCGTCGGTCACGGTCGCGGGCGGCCGGGCGTTCTCACTCGGCACGATGGGCCACGCGCACGCGCTCGACGCCGCGACGGGGGCCGTGATCTGGGCGCGCGATCTCGTGGCCGATTACAAGGCGAGCATCAACATCTGGGGCGTGACGGCCGCGCCGCTCGTCGTGGGTGAGCTCGCGATTTTCCAGATCGGCGGCCAGCCCGACGCGTGCGTGGTGGCGCTCGACGTGAAGAGTGGCCGCGAAGTCTGGCGCGCGCTCGACGGCCGGGCCTCCTACTCGCCGCCGCGGCTCGTGCGGATCGGCGGGCGCGACGCGGTGCTCGCGTGGACCTCGCACTGGCTGGCGGCGCTCGAGCCGGCGACGGGCGCGGTGCAGTGGAAACTGCCCTACAAGCCGAAGAACATGATCCTGAACGTCGCAGATCCGGTGCTCGACGAGACGGGGCGGAAGCTGTTCCTCTCGGCGTTCTACGACGGCTCGTTCCTGTTTGCGCTGCCGGAAGGCGGCGGAGCGCCGGAGCTGTTGTGGCAGCGCACCGGCGTGAACGAGCGGAAGACCGACGGCCTGCACAGCATCATCATGACGCCGCTCGTGCGGGCGGGGCACGCTTACGGCATCGACAGCTACGGCGAGATGCGCTGCCTGGACCTGGCGACGGGCGACCGGGTGTGGACGGACACCTCGCTGCTCGAGAATGGCCGCTGGGCGACGGCGCATTTCGTGCAGCAGGGAGACCGGACGTGGATCACGACGGAGAAGGGGGAGATCGTGATCGCGCGACTCACGCCCGGCGGGTTCGAGCGGGTGAGCAGCGCGCGCTTCATCGCACCGGAGACGGCCCTGCGGCAGCGGAACCACCCGATCGCATGGTCGCACCCCGCTTATGCGCACCGCAGTCTCTTCGCGCGCAACGACAGTCAGCTCGTGTGCATCTCGCTCGCGGCGGAGGGGCGGTGAGAGTCGGGGCGATGTTCGAAGCCGCCGGCCGCGCCCAACGCCACTCCACCGCCGGGCAGCCCGGTGAACGGATCGCGCAGCTTCGTGACTTCACGCGGGCGGTCAGGCGCAGGGGCTCCGGTCACGGAGCCGGCGGGGGAAACCGGTAGGTGGTGTTGAAGATCAACTCCACGCGTTTCGAGTAGAAGACGCG
Source organism: uncultured Opitutus sp. (assembly GCA_964513055.1). GTDB lineage: Bacteria > Verrucomicrobiota > Verrucomicrobiia > Opitutales > Opitutaceae > ER46. The sequence continues at coordinate 3,840 of CAZENI010000450.1, read as the reverse complement.
GACTTTGATTTTTCCCTGCGTGGCGTCGGCCGGCGTGGCCTTGCCCTCGATCGGGCGCTCGGCGCCGTCGGCACGGACGGCTTTGCCCTTGAACTCAATCGTCTCCCCGCGCTCGAGCTGGCGGAGCTGGGCGTCGGAGATCTCCACGGTGAGCCGGCCCTGCTCGTTGTAGAAAAAATACGGGAAGACCTTCGCGACATAGGAGGTCGCGTAGGCGCCGCCGCTGCGGGTGAAGGCCGGCATGGTCAGCGCGACGTTGCCGACGTAGATCGAGGTTTTGGCCGGCGCGACCTCCACGCGATCGTAACGTGCGCGGGGCGGCTCCGCGGCGCGCAGCAGGCCCGCGGCCGCGCCGCACAGGAGGAGCAGGAGCTGGAGGGCGCGCCGCATGGCGGCATGCTGCGTCCGGCGGGCGGTCCGGCAAGCGCGGAGCGGGTGGCGCGGCGGGCATCTTTCGCGTTGCGCGTGGCGCGGGCGGCCCGTCATGTCTTGCGGCTATGGCCAAGTCTTCCCACGCGACCTGGGGCGGTCGGTTTACCGCCGGTCCCGCCGAGTTGATGTTGCAGTTCAGCGAGTCCGTCTCGTTCGACCGCCGGCTCGCGCCGTTCGACATTGCCGGGAGCAAGGCCCACTCCGCGATGCTTGCGCACGTGGGGCTCATCACGGTGAAGGAACGCGACGCGATCCACGCCGGGCTCGACGCCATCCTGGCCGAGATCGGCGCGGGGCGGTTCGCGTGGGACACGAAGCTCGAGGACGTGCACATGAACATCGAGCAGGCGCTGACGAAGCGCGTGCCGGCCGCCGCGAAGCTGCACACCGCGCGCAGCCGCAACGACCAGATCGCGACGGACATGCGGCTCTTTTTCAAACACGCGTGCGGCGTGCTGCAGGAGAAACTGCTCGCCGCCGAGCGCGCGCTGCTCGGCGTCGCGGAGGCGAACCGCGACGTCTTCATCCCGGGCTACACGCATCTGCAGCGGGCGCAGCCGGTGGTGCTGCCGCACCACCTCTTCGCGTGGCTGGAGATGCTGGAGCGCGATCGGGCGCGGCTCGGCGAAGTGGCGGCGCACGCCAACTGGTGTCCGCTCGGCTCGGGGGCGATCGCGGGCACCACGCTGCCGATCGATCGCGAATTCACGGCGAAGGCGCTGGGCTTCGTCGACGCGAAGGGGCGGCCGCAGGTCACGCAGAACTCGATGGACACCGTCGCGGACCGCGATCTCTTCATCGAATTTGCGGGGGCGTGCGCCTTGTTTGGCGTGCATATCTCGCGCATCGCGGAGGACTTGATCCTGTGGAGCAGCACCGAGTTCAAGTTCGTGGAGCTGCCCGACACGTTTTGCACCGGCTCGTCGCTGATGCCGCAGAAGAAGAATCCGGATTCGTGCGAACTGCTGCGCGGCAAATCGGCGCGCCTGCAGGGCAACCTGCACACGCTGCTGACGCTGACGAAGGGGCTGCCGCTGACCTACAATCGCGATCTGCAGGAGGACAAGCCGCCGGTGTTCGACAGCTTCGATCAGACGGCGCTCTGCGCGGACGTGCTGGCGGGCACGCTGGCGGGGATGACGTTCAACCGCGAGAAGTGCGCGGCGGCGGTCCGCGATCCCGCGCTACTGGCGACGGATCTGGCGGACTACCTCGTGCTGAAAGGCGTGGCCTTCCGCGATGCGCACCATGCGGTGGGCGCGGTGGTGCGGCTCGCGGAAAAGAACAACGTGGAGATCAACCAGCTCTCGACGGCGGATGTGAAGCAGGTGCACGCCGCCTACGACGACGACTGGATCGAGGTCTTCGATTTGCAGCGCGCGCTCGCCAAGCGCGAGGGCACCGGCATGCCGGGCCCGAAGCAGGTGGCGAAGCAGTTTGCGCGGTGGAAGAAGGCGCTGGCTTGATCGCGGAAGCGCGGAAGAGCGGAACCGCGGAAGAAGTATGGACCTGATCGAGGCGGATCTTTCCGAGCGGATCATTGGATGTTGCATCCAAGTGCACCGCGTTTTGGGGCCGGGATTTGTCGAGAAGGTTTACGAAGAGGCAGTGGCGATCGAGTTCGGACGAAAGAGGCTGGCGTTTGAGCGACAGAAATTGGTCGTCGTTTATTACGAGGATGCGCCGGTGGGCGAACACCGGCTCGATTTCCTGGTTGAAGCGCGGGTGGTGCTGGAGCTGAAGGCCTGCAAAGAGATCGAAGACGTCCATCTCGCGATTGCCCGATCCTACCTCAAGGCAACCCGCAGCCAGCTCGCGCTGGTTGTCAATTTTGCCCGGCCCAAGTTGGAGATTCGTCGCGTGGTGCTCACCGCCTGACTCCGCATCTCCGCTCTTCCGTGCTTTCGCGATTTTCGGTTTTTCCCACGGCCAAGTCCGATCCCGAGCTTTTTCCGTTCCGGCCGGGGCTGACGTTTGCGTTTTTCAATGCGCTCGCGTGGCAGATCGGGATCGGGACGCCGATGGTGCTCTTCGCGGAGGAGCTGGGGGCGTCGCCGTTCCAGGTCGGGCTGGCCTACTCGTTCGTGTTCGTGCTGACGCCGGTGCAGATCGCGTCGACGGCGCTGCTCCCGCGCTTCGGCTTCAAGGGGCTGATGCTGGCGGGCTGGCGCACGCGGAGCTTTTTCCTCGGCGTGCCGGCGCTGCTGGCACTGCTCGCGGTGATCGGCGGCACGCAGCCGTGGATGCTGTTCGCGCTGATCGGGAGCGTGTTTTGCTTCTGCCTGTTTCGCTCGATCGGCACGGCGTCGGGCGCGGCCTGGTTCTATGCGATCCTGCCGCCGGGCGTGCGCGGGCGCTATTTTGCCAGCGATCAGTTTGTCTCCGCGGTGGCGGGCACGGGCACGCTGCTGGTGAGCGCGGCGCTGTTCATGCTGCTGCCGGTGTATGCCGCGCTCCTGGCGCAATACGGGATCGCGCTCGCGGGCTCCACCATCAGCTATTTTGCGCTGAAGAAGCTGCCCGACGCCGCGCGGCCGACCTCGATCAGCCTGCGCACGGTGCTGCGCGACACGCCGCGGCATCTGTTCGGGCGCACGACCTTCCGGCGCTACATGTGGCTGGCGGTGGCGTGCGCGGTGCTCGCGACACCGATCCCGCCGTTTGCGGCCTACTACCTGAAGGTCGTCCCGCGGCTCTCGACCGGGCAGATCATGCTGTTCGAGGTCTCGCGTTATGCGGGCGTGATGCTGGCGGCGTGGGTCATCCGCCGCCGGATCGATGCGACCGGGGCGCGGCCGTTCTTTCTGCTCGCGCTGTCGTGCTACGGGATCGTGGGCACGTATTGGTGGTGTTATCTCGAATACGGCCTCGGCGGCATCACCGGGATCTTCGCGTCGTATTTCATGCTCGGCCTGGGCACGGCGACCTGGGCGGTGGCAAACTTGAATTACCTGCCGAAGATCCTGACGGAGGGCGACCGGACGCTGGCGGTGTCGGTGCACGGGGCGGTCACGGCGTTTCTCGGCGGCCTGTCGCCGGTGGTGTGGGGCCTGTTCCTGAAGACGGGCGACGGGGCGGGGCGCAGCATCGATCCGGGCGTGTTTCAGGGATATTTCGTGACGGTGGTCGTCGGGGCGATGGTGCTGTCGTCGCTCCTGGCGCGACTGCCGGAGGAGAAGGGGCAGTCCGTCGATCCGATCCTGATCGGCAACGCCATCCTGCGGCCGCTGCGGGCGGTGACGTATCTGGTGAACCTCGTCGAGCCGCGGCCGCCGCCGAAGGACCCGAAGCCGTAGCGGTCGCGGGCCGCCGCGGAGGTTGACGCATGGCGCGGAAAACCCGACGAACTGGGGTTCACGCATGGCCAAAGTCCGCATTCTCCACGACCGGGTCGCCAACCAGATCGCC
>CAZENI010000449.1:0-7161 GCA_964513055.1 uncultured Opitutus sp. | reverse complement strand
GTTCATTAAGGACATTGACCGGGTGCAGCGGGATTCACGAGCGTCGGGCGCCGCGGCACCGGTGCCGGCGCGCCGACCGATCCGTCTGAATCACCCCGACCCCACGCCCCATGAAATCCCCCCGACTCCCTGGCCGAACGGCGCTCCTCGCCCTCGCGGCCGGCCATGCCCTTTCCGCTCAACCCGCGCCGGAGCCGCGAAGCGGCGACGAGGTGCTCGTGCTCTCGCCGTTCACCGTGCAGACCACGGCGGGCGTGGGTTACGAGGCGAGCGAATCGCTCGCCGGCACCGGTCTGAAGACCAAGCTGACCGACCTCGGCGCCTCGGTGTCGGTGATCACGAGCAAATTTCTGGAGGACACGGCCTCGTTCAACCTGCGCGATGTGCTCGTCTACCAGACGAACATGGAGGCGACCGGGTTCGGCGGGAATCTCTCCGGCGCCACGCCGGCGTTGGGTGGCGTCACGACCGAGCCGAGTCTGAGCAACGGACCCGTCGGCACGCGCGTCCGCGGCCTGGCGGAGGCGACGCAGGGACTGAACTTCTACCGCAGCATCCTGCCGGTCGACGGCTACAACATCGATCGCGTCGAGGTGAACCGCGGCGCGAACGCGCTCCTCTTCGGCGTCGGCAGCCCCGCCGGTATCATCAATACCAGCACGAGCCCGGCCGACTTCCGCAAGCAGAGCGGCTCGCTCGATCTTTCCGCGGGCAGTCACGGCAGCTACCGCGGCTCGTTCAACTACAACCTGGTGCCGGCTCGCGGGGAGTTCGCGGTGCGCGCCGCCGCGGTGAAGGGCGAGGATCGCTTCCAGCAGAAATTCACGTTCACCGAAACGGAGCGCCGCTACGTCGCGGCCGCGTGGGATCTCAAGCCGCTGCGCAACGTCGGCCCGCTGTCCTCCACGACGCTTCGCGCCAGCTTCGAGTCGGGCGAACTGCGCTCGAACCGGCCGCGCACGCTCACGCCGTCCGATCGCATTTCCTCGTGGTTCGACGCCACGCTGCCGGCGGACCTGCGGGCCGCGGGCGCGCGCGGCAAGGTCAGCTACGACCCGACGGCCGGGCCCTTCAACATTTTCACCCGCGCGCAGGGCAACGCGACGCTCGGCGTGCCGGAGAACGTGAACCGCTCGCCGACCTTCTTCTTCCAGAGCGTCACCGCCACCGCGCCACGCGACAACATCCAGCCGGCGGCCGGCGCGCCCCTCCTCGGCCGGCCGCTCGTGAGCAACAACGTCTTCTATCCGAACACCGGTCTCACCGGGACCGCGGTCGGCGCGTATTCGCGCGAGCTGAGCCGCGTGCGGGCGGATTACGGCCTGGCCGATCAGGCCTTCTACACCTCGGAGAACCTCACCGATCCGACCGTCTTCGACTTCTTCAACAACCTGCTGGCGGGTCCGAACTCCGAGGCGAACTCCACGCTGCGCAATGCCGAGGTCTCCCTGCAGCAACTCGTGCTCGACCGCACGGCGGGCTTCGAGGTGTCCTACAACCTGCAACGCTGGCAGGAGGGTTACCAGTCGCTGATGAACCAGGCCGCGCCCTACATCACGATCGACGTGAACACGCGGATGTGGACCGGTGAGCTCAATCCCAACTTCGGCCGGCCCTTCATCTCCACCGCCGGCGCCGCGAGCTACAATGACCAGCGGGTCGAGACCTCGCGGGTGAAGCTGTTCTACGAACTGAATCTCCAGGAAAAATTCCGCAGCCGCTGGAGCGGCCTGCTCGGCACGCATGTGCTGTCGCTGCTGGGCCAGCGCGAGACCTTCACTACGGATTCGCGCGGCGGCGGTTCGATGTTCTACACGCCGGACCGCTGGACGAATGGCAACAACCAGGGGCGCACCGCCGCCCAGAGCAAACAGATCGTCACGCTGGTCTACATCGGGCCTTCGCTCGCCGGCGCCACGACGCCGGCCGGCGCGCAGCTCCAGGGCCTCCAGCAGAACCTGATGAACTTTCACCACGAGGTGAATGGCCGCGGCGTGATCCTCTCGCGCGTCCAGTCGCCCACCGTGGCCGCCGCGCGCGACCCGGAATACGCCCCCTACACGACGCCGATCAACGTCCTCCGCGAGACGCACCAAGTCGAGAACACCGCCAGCTTTGCCAACCTCAACGAGCGTCGGCTCGATTCGGAGGCGCTCGCCCTGCAGAGCAAGTTCTTCGGCGATCGGATCGTTTCGACGGCCGGCTGGCGCCGCGAGGAGTCGTCGATCCGCAGCGCCAACGCGCCGTTCGAGCCGACCGGCGAAGGCTATGTCCTGGTGAAGGATCCGACCTACTCGCTCAGCCGGCCGGGCCTGGCCGCGCAGACGTTCGGCCAGACGCTGTTCGCGTGGAGTGCGGTCGCGAAGAGCCCGGAGCGCTGGCTGCGCCGGCTGCCCGTGGTCTCCGCGCTCAATGTCTACTACGGCGAATCGGAGAACTTCACTCCGCCCGCCACCAAGACGGTGGACGTGTTCGGTCGCGAGCTCGAGCCGCCGCGCGGGCTCACCAAGGAAAAGGGCATCTACCTGGAGACCTTCAACGGGCGGCTGACCGCGCGCATCAACTTTTTCGAGACGACGCAGACGGGTTCGTTCAACGGCACGGTGGGCTCGGTGCCGAACGCCATCATGAGCATCTACAGCCAGGCGGTCGCCATGGTGCGGGCCGGCAACATTCCCGACGGCGGCGGCGGCGTGCCCGTGGGCTTCGTCGCACCGCCGGCGGAGATGCTTGCGGTCTACAACGCCCGCATCGTGAACGGCGGCCTCCAGTTCACCGATCCCGGAATTCGCGACACCAGCGACTTCGTGACCAAGGGCACCGAGGTGGAACTCATGTTCCGGCCCACGCGCGGGCTCTCGTTCATGGCCAATGTCTCCGAGCAGGAGTCGGTGCGCAGCAACACCGGCGCGACGATTCGCAAGCTCCTCTACGAAACCGCCACCGCCACCGGCCGGCCGATTGCTGAGGAATGGCGGCGGGACTGGGCGTTTCAGGTGCCGCTCAATGTCGGTGCCATCCCGAGCATCGGCAGCCGCACCGACGTGAACATGCTCGCGAACAATTTTCAGGCGAATGCCCTGAACCGTTTCAACACCGCGGCGTCGGGCGACGGCGCGCTCGTGCAGGAGCTCCGCAAGTGGCGCGCGAACTTCGTCGGCAGCTACGAGTTCCAGGGCGAGCGCTTCAAGGGCTTCGCCGTCGGCTCCGGCGTCCGCTGGCTCGACAAGGCGGCCATCGGCTACCCGGTGGTCACGTTTCGCTCCGATCTCGTCACGCGCGTTCCCACGGGCGGTGCGGCGGAGGCGGGGGACGTGCGGGTCTCGGATGTGCGCAACCCCTTCTACGGTCCGACCGAGACGCGCTTCGACGGCTGGCTCTCGTATCAGCGAAAGGTCTTCAAGGGGAAGGTCGGCTTCAAGGCCCAGCTCAACGTCCGGAATATCTTCACCCACAACGAACTCGTGCCCGTGGTGATCAACCCGGACGGCAAGGTGGCCGTCTGGTCCATCGCCGAGGGGCGGAAGTTCACCGTTTCGACGCGCTTTTCGTTCTGACCCGTTCATGAGTTCTTCGCGCCCCGCCTGGGGCCGTCAGCTTCCCCTGTGCCCAGCCGACCAGAAACCTCAACCGCTCCGACCGCCCATGCCATCACTCGGTTTCCGTGCACTTCTCGCCACGCTCGCGCTGTCCGCCACGGCGGCGGCCCAGCACCTCACCCCGACCATGGGGATTGACCTGCCCGTCCTCGGCCGGATCGCGCCGCGCCACGCGAAGGACATCGCGTCCTCGCCGTGGTCGATCGGCGGCGAGACGATGGACCGCGACTTCACGGTCTACGCCAACTACAAGAAATACCTCGGCCCGCTCGGCGCTAAAGGACTCCGGCTGCAGGCCGGCTGGGCCAAGTGCGAGAGGACGAAGGGCGTCTATTCGTGGGAGTGGCTCGATGCGATCGTGAACGACGCCGTGGCCCAGGGAGTGCGCCCGTGGTTGGAATTCAACTACGGCAATCCGGTTTACGCCGGCGGCGGCGACACCGGGCTCGGCGGCGGCTTTCCCACCTCGCCCGAGGCGCTCGCGGCCTGGGATCGCTGGTGCCGCGCGCTGGTCGAGCGCTACCAGGATCGCGTCCACGAGTGGGAAATCTGGAACGAGCCCGACATCAACAACCGCGGCACGGCGCCGGTGGACGCCTACCTCGATCTCTACATCCGGACCGCCACGATCGTGCGCGCCGTGCAGCCGAAGAGCCAGCTCTGGGCGCTCGCGCTGGCGCACAGTCCGGAGTATGCCGACAAGTTCGTCGCCGGCATGAAGGCGAGGGGGCAGCTCGCCCTCGTCGATGCGATCACGTTTCACGGGTATCCGCGCAATCCCGACGACACCAGGCTGGCGGATCAACTGCGGGCCAGCATCGCGAAGCATGGCGCGAAGATCCCGATCCGGCAGGGCGAGACCGGCGCGCCCTCGAAGTATCAGGAGAACTTCGCCCTCTCGAAGATTGCCTGGACCGAGACGATGCAGGCGAAATGGGACCTCCGCCGGCTGCTGGCGCACCACGCGAAGGATATCCCGATGAATCTTTTCACGATCTCCGATATGCACTACACCCAGGAGACCAACCAGGTGACGGTCGACGGCGTCGTGCGCATGAACTACAAGGGCCTGCTCGCGACCAACCCGGACCAGACGATCGCGCATGTGAAGCCGGCCTACTACGCCGCGCAGACGGTCTATGCCATCTTCGACGACACCGTGAAACGGATCCCCGAATTCCCATTCACTTCCACGGCGTTGCGCGGCGTGGCGGTGACGGGTTACGCCACCGCGGCCGGCGCCCAGATTGTCGCGCTCTGGTTCAACGACGCCCCGCCCGCCGAGGCCAATGGCGTCACGCGCGCCGGGCTCACGTTGCGTGCGGGGAAGTTCACCGAGCCTGTGCTGGTCGACGTGCGCACGAGCACCGTCTACGCGCTGCCCAAGGGGAACTGGTCGGCGACTCCGGGCGGCGTCGCGTTCCGCGATGTTCCGCTCTATGACTCACCGGTCCTGATCGCTGAGAAGTCTGCGCTGCGGCTGGTGCCGGCCGGACGCTGACCGTCATGTCCATCTCCCGCCTGCGCTGGTTGATCCTCGGCCTGCTGTTCCTGTCGACGGTCATCAACTACATCGACCGGCAGGCGCTGTCGGTGTTGTTGCCGACACTGCGCACCGAGCTGTCGCTCTCGAGTGCGGCTTACGGCACGATCACGACCGTGTTTCTCCTCGCGTATACGTTCGCGCAGGTGCCGGTGGGGATGTGGATCGACAAGGTGGGGACGCGCGTGGGGTTCACGTTCTCGGTCGTCGGCTGGTCGATCGCGGCGATTGCGCACGCGTTCGTGGTCGGACCGATCAGCCTGGCGGTCGCCCGCGCGTTTCTCGGGGTTACCGAGGCCGGCAACTGGCCGGCGGGCACGAAGGCGGTCGCGAGTTGGTTTCCCCAGAAACGGCGCGCGTTCGCCATGGCGGTGTTCGACAGCGGTTCCGCCATCGGGGCGGTGCTGGCGCCGCCGATGGTGGCGTTTCTCGCGCTGCGCTACGGCTAGCGCGCGGCGTTCGTCGTCACGGGCGTGCTGGGCTTTATCTGGCTCATCGGCTGGCTGTGGATCTACTACGCGCCGCACGAGCATCCGAAACTGACCGCCGCGCAACGCGACGAAGTGTTGCGCGAGCTGGGCGTGGGCCGGCCGAAGCCGCCGGTGTTCGGCGGAGCGCTGCGGCGGATTCTCGGCGAGCGGCAGCTCTGGGGCCTGATGGCGACGCGGCTGATGGCGACGCCGGTGTGGTGGTTCTACGTGTTCTGGCTGCCGGACTATTTGAGCAAGGGCCGGGGATTCTCGCTCAAGGAAATCGGGTTCTACGCCTGGATCCCATATCTCACCGTGGATTTCGGAAAAATGCTGGGCGGCGCGCTGTCGGATGCGCTGCTGGCCCGCGGGCGGAGCGCGACCTTTGCCCGCAAGAGTGTCATGGTGCTCGGCGCTCTGGCGATGCTCGGCGGTATCCAGGTCGTGAATGCCCCCAACGCCGTCGCGGCCGTCGCCTGGGTGTGCCTGGCGACCTTCGGCTTTGGCATGTGGAGCGCCAACATCCTCGCGTTGCACGCGGACATCTTTCCCGCCGAGACCATGGGCTCGGCCATGGGCTCGACCCTCATGGCCGCCAGCCTGAGCGGCGCCGCCTTCACCTTTGTCGTCGGCCAGGTCGTCGATCGCGCGGGCTACCAGCCCGTGTTCTGGGTGGTGGGGCTGCTGCCGCTCGCGGCATGCCTCGCGCTGGTTTTCTGGATTGGCCGCGTGGAACGAATCCGCGATGCCTGAGCGACCGCCGTGAACGCGTTCATCCACGAAGATTTCCTGCTCGGGTCCCGGATCGCGCGGCAGCTCTATCACGAGGTCGCCGCTCCGTTGCCGATCATCGACTACCACTGCCACCTCGATCCGCGCGAGCTGGCGGCGGACCGGCGGTTCGAGACCATCGCGCAACTCTGGGTCACGAGCGATCCCTACAAACACCGCGCGCTGCGGCTGGCGGGCGTGCCGGAGCGGGAGATCACCGGCGACGCCAGCGACCGCGCGAAATTCGAGCGCTGGGCCGCCACCGTCCCGCGCACCCTCGGGAACCCGTTGCATCACTGGACGGCGCTCGAGCTGAAACGCTACTTCGCCATCGACGAGCCGCTGACGCCGGATTCGGCCTCCCGGATCTGGGAGGCGTGCAACGCGCAGCTCGGTGCGCCGGGCTGGAGTGCGCGCGGCCTGCTCGCGCAACGCGGCGTCGCAGCGGTGTGCACGAGCGACCGCCTGCTCGACGATCTCGGCTCGGTCGGCGGTGACGTCGGCCAGATCGGCCGCGATCGCGGCGGCGTGTCCACCGGCTGACCGGATGTCGTCGACGGTCTGTTCGAGCGAGCCCTCGTACTGGGCGTCGCCGGCGCGCAGGGTGCGCGCGGTCACCGCCACGCGCGCACCTTCGGCCGCGAGTCGGTGCGCGATGCCGCGCCCGATGCCTCGGCTGGCGCCCGTAACCACCGCGACTTTGCCGAGCAGCTTTCCCTTGCGAATCTCCGCGAATTTGTTGTCCGTCCATGAAAGCGAAGGTTCAATTAGCGAACGC
>CAZENI010000448.1:0-7171 GCA_964513055.1 uncultured Opitutus sp. | reverse complement strand
ACCGCGCGGACAAGGCGCGCTCGCGGGAGCAGGGCGGCACGGGCCTCGGCCTGGCGATCGTGAAGAATGTGATGCAGGCCCACGGCGGCGATGTGCGGGTGGAGAGTGCCCCGGACCGGGGCACGGAGTTCTTCCTGACGCTGCCGGCGGTCAAGGGGTAGCCCCGAAGCTTTCCTACCCACGTCTCATGATATTTGGACTTTTCAGAGGGTAGCGTCGCGACCTCCGGGCGCGACAGGTTCCGCTCGTCGAGCGGCCCGCCCGGAGGCCGGGGCCCTACCGGCGTTGACACGCCAAAGTCAAAAATACATCAGCCGTTGGTTTCACACCCGGAGGTGTGAAAGCTCCGCCCTCGCCCCGATCGTCGTATCCTCACCACGAATTCGCGCGAACGACCGGCTGGAACTCGCCGCGCGGCAGCGGCAGCTCCAGCCGCTCGACCACGCTGTCGAACAGCAGCCGGCGCTGGCCGGGCGAAAGCCCGGGCTGGAAAACGGCGACGCGGTAGTCGTGATACTGGCCCTGGGTTTCCTGGGCGGTGGCGACGCGCATGGCGGCAAAGAGGGCGTTGTCGGCTGCGAGGGCCTTGGCGGTGCCCAGCGTGCGGACGATCTCCGCGCGGATGGCGTCCTTTTCGTTGATCAGCAGGGCGACGCGCTGGCCGTAGTCGTCGGCGACGGCGGAGACCTGGTTGCGGACGTCGTTGATCCGCGCGAGGGCTTCCGGCGTCACCGCCGTCGGGCCGGGGGAGCCGCCCCTGCTGCCGCGACCGCCGCGGGTGGGGACGACGACGAATTTCAGGCCGTCGGGCTCGAAGCGAAACGAGGACTGCATCGGCAGATCGCGGGCGGTCGCGAGGATCGCCTCGACGCGGGCGGCGGAGTCCTTCTGCAGCTGCGCGTAGTCGGTCATGAGCACCGTGACACGGTGATGGAGCACCGGCGGGAGCGGCGTGCGTTCGGCGATGGTGGCGGGGTCGGCCACGTGGGCGAGGGCGCGGCGGATCTCCTCGGCGAGGGTGTCGAGCTCGGCCAGCGCGGCGGCCTGCTTTTCGGCGAGCGCCTTGAGGCTGTTGGGGCGGAAAAAGGTCAGGCGCTGGCCGTCGTGCGCGTAGACAGCGTCGTAGAGTTCCTTTTTCAGGACGGTCTTCTTCGTCTGGTAGGCCGCGACCCTGGCGGCGACGTCGGCGGGGATGTCGTCCGGGAGCAGCACGCGCGCGGGCTCGGGCGGGAAGAACAGATACGGCTGCTGCACGGTGGCGCTGTCGGTGTTGTCGCCGGCCATCATGAGCTCGATGGCAATCTCGCGGAGCAGGCGGCGCTGCGCGGGATCGAGGCCGGGCTGGTAAAAGGCGTAGCCGCGCATGACCTGCGCGATCTCCAGCGGCGAGAAGCCGCGGCGATCCCGTTCCCCGAGCCGCCACTGCCGGAGCGCGCTCCAGGTCTGGTCGCTGGCGATGAGATCGCGGCGGAGCTGCTCGGCGGTGGCTTCGAGCGCGGCGACGCGCGGCGCCTGGCGCTGGGCAAAGGCGGACAGCTCGCTGATCCGCGTGGCGGCATCGACGCCGCGCAGCCGCTCGAGCTCGGCGCGAATCTCCGCCTGGAGCGCGGTCTTGGTGGCGCGATATTGCTCGAGCTGCGGGCGCAGGCGCGAGGGCAGGGTGTTGGTCGCGAGGCGCGTGCCGAGCGCAGGGTAGAAGAGCTCGTTGACGTAGGACGCGAGTTCGGCGGGCGCCGCGCCGCGGCCGGTGGCGGCGGCGCCCCGCGCGATGGGGCGGCCGAGCGGCGGCGGGTTCGGCGGGAAATAGATCAGGATCGGCATGATCTCTCCGCCTTCGGAGCGCGAGGACATGCCGGGAAACTCGTTGCGTTCGCGGATGCCGGAGTTGCCCGATTGGGCCTGGAGGGGGCCGAGGGCGGCGCCGGCTGCGAGGAGGACGAACGCCCGCCGGATCCATGCCGCGGCCGAGGGTGGTGCGGGGGGCGGCGGCGGGCTCATGGCGGCAGGGGCTAGACGTGCCGACGGCGGAGAGGTGTCGCGGATCCTCGCGGGCGAAGGGGGAGCAGGTCCGCGGGCCCCGCCTATCGTTGCATGCGCAGGAAGATCAGCTCCAGGGCGTATCCGAGGAAGGCGGTCACGGGAAGCGTCAACACCCAGGCCCAGAGGATGCGCTCGACCACGCCCCACTTGACGGCGCTCAGCCGCTTGGTGGCTCCGACGCCCATGATCGACGTCGAGATGACGTGCGTGGTGGAAACCGGCACGCCGAGCGTGGCCGTGCCGTGGAGAATGATCGCGGCGGTCGTCTCGGCCGCGAAGCCGTGGACGGGCTGCATCTTCACCATCTTGTGGCCCATCGTCCGGATGATGCGCCATCCGCCAGCGGCGGTGCCCGCGGCCATCGTTAGCGCGCAGGTGATGATGACCCAGAACGGGATGTCCTTGAACTCGGTGATGCGCAGGAAATGCGCCCACTCGGGCAGATTGTTGAAGACGCCGGTGCTGGTGCCGGTGAAGAGCGCGAGCGTGATGATGCCCATCGTCTTCTGGGCGTCGTTCGAGCCGTGGCTGAAGCCCATGAAGCCGGCGCTGATCAACTGGGCCTTGCCGAAGATCATGGCGACGATGCGGGGCGTCACCTTGCGCAGCGAGATCAGCAGGATGCCCATGAGGAGGGCACCACCGAAGAAGCCGACGAGCGGCGAGGTGAACATGGGCAGCACGACCTTGGGCCAGAGGCCGACGGAGGCGCCGTTCTTGTCGTGGGCGTGCCAGATGAGGACGGCCCACTTGCCGCCGGCGGTGGCGAGCGCGGCGCCGCAAAGCCCGCCGATCAGCGCGTGGCTGGAACTGGACGGCAGGCCGAGCCACCAGGTGAAGAGATTCCAGATGATCGCAGCGGTGAGGGCGGCCAGCACGGTGGTCATGGTGACCGCGGTCGGATCCACCAGGCCGCTGCTGATGGTCTTGGCGACCGCCGTGCCGAAGAGGGCGCCAATCAGGTTCCAGAATGCGGCCCAGGCGACGGCCGCGCGGGGCGTGAGGACCTTGGTCGAGACGACGGTCGCGATCGCGTTGGCGGTGTCGTGAAAGCCGTTGATGTATTCGAACGTCAGTGCCGCCAGCAGCACGAGCAGGAAGAGAGTCATGAGGTCGGTGTCCGGTGCCGGATTGCGCGAAGCAGGGCGAGAGCGACGGGACTCAGGAGTGCTTCAGGACAATCTGCACCACGATGTTGCCGGCGTTGCGGCAGCGGTCGACGGCCTGTTCGACCATCTCATAAAGTTCCTGGAGGATGACGAGCTCCTTGGCCTCGAAGGGACCGTGATAGAGCTCCTTGAGGAGCGAAAGCATCACCTTGTCGGCCTCGCCCTCGGCGTATTGCAGGCGGTCGTTGGCGCCCTGGATTTTCTCGATCGTGGTGCCGCCGCGGAGCTGCTTGACCATGAAGACGACGGCTTCGGCGGCCTGGAGCATCAGCTCGGCCTGGCGCTGGAATGCGCTGTGCGGCACGCGGCCCGGGTAGATGGAGAGGCGCTCGACGATCTTCTCGACCTGCTTCGGAATCCGGTAAAGGGCGAACGACAGCGCCTCGATGTCCTCGCGCTCCAGCGGCGTCACGAAGGTCTTGCTCAACTCCTCGGTCATCGTGTGCCGGATGCGCTTTTCCTTGCGCCGCGTCTGGATGAATTCGTCGAGCGATACGCCCGACGCGCTGCCGGCGGCGATTTTCTTCAAGGTGCTCGCGAACAGGTCGACGCTGGCCTTGGCTTCTTCTGCGCCCGCCTCCAGCAGGTCGAAGAACTTGTCGTCTTTGCCGAGCAGTTTCTTGAGCGAGAGCATGGTGTCGTGTGAGTTAGTGGCGAACGTTACGATGGCGAAACAAATCTGACTGACATTTCGGCCGGCGCTCAGGCTTTTCCTCGCAGCCAGATCCACAGATAGCCGATGCGTTCGCGGAACGCGAGGGAACTGCGGCCGAGGGCGTCGGGCGTCCAGAGCACGTTGTCGAAGTAGAACGCATCCTCCGCGTGGGTCAGGAAGTCGGCCGGGCAGGCCAGCGGCTCCAGGCCGGCGCTGCGGAAGAGCGCCATCGACCGCGGCATGTGCCAGGCCGAGGTGACGAGCGCCACGCGGCCGCCCTGGGCCAGGCGCTGGGTGTGGCGCGACTCGTCCTCGGTGTCGTGCGCCTGATCGATGTAGAGGATGCGCTCCGGCGCGAGGCCGAGGCTCTGCGCGGCGCGGCCGAGCACGACGGCGTGCGACTCGCTGTTCGGGCCGCCCGGGCCGCTGACGATCAGCTTCGCCTCGGGCAGGACGCGCAGGAGGCGGACCGCCTCGACCACGCGGCCGAGGGCGGCGCTCGAGAGGCGGTTGGTCGCGGCCATACCGGGGGAGTTGCCGTGGCCGCCGCCGAGCACGACGACGAAGCGGCACGACGCCAGCTCGGCGGGGAGGGGCTCGCCCGGGACGAACTCCGGGATCGGCGCGTAGCGCGCCTCGAGCGGGCGCAGCAGCCACTTGGCAGTGTATTTGTTGCTGAAGATGAGCAGGCCCGCGAGGCCGGCGATCACCAGGCCGCGGCCGAGGCGGGCGCGTTTCGGCGAGCGGAGCAGGACGAGGCCGGCGATCATGGCGACGACGGTGAACGCCATCGGCATGAGCCAGAACGCGACGAATTTCTTCACCCAGAAAAGCAGCATCCGCCCAGCAAAGGGCCTTGCGCGGCGCGCGGCGAGTCTCCGGATCGTCGCCGCGCGCGGCAAGGAAGGGTGGGGCGCCGATTATTCCGGCGGCGGACGCAGCGTCGGCCCCTCCACCCAGGTGGCTTCGAGCGTGATCGTCTGGGTGAAAGGCGGCACGCCGCGCTCGTGGCGATGGAGCATCGCGACGACCATTTCCACGGCGACGGCGCCGAGGCGGCGCGGCTCGAGATCGAGGCCGGCGCAGGGGCCGGTGCGCTCGGTGATGTTGAGGTTGAAGAAACCGGCGTCCGTCGGCACGCGCACGCCGATCTCCTCGAGCCAGCCGACCATCGCCTGCACGTGGCCGATGACGACGTCGGGCCGGTGTTGCCGGAACCACGCCAGAAACGCCTCGCGCGTGACCTGCGGCTCGATCAACGCCGGGATGCCGGGGTCGCGCGCGGAGTTGCGGAAGAAGGCCTGAAAGGCCGCGCTCCATTTGCTCTTGATCCGCGCGTCCTTGCGCCCGGCCATGCAGAGGCCGATCCGGCGGTAGCCGCGCTGCGTGAGCCGCTCGAGCGCGTTGATCATCGAGACGTAGTGATCGGGCAGGATGGTGTGCAGCCGCGGCGAGATGAGGCCGTGGTCCATCTGCACGGCGGCGAGGCGGCTGAAATCGAAGCCGGACAGATCGTGCGGAGTGTTGAATGGCAGCAGCACGGCGCCGGCGATCCCGCGGGCGTTGAGCACGCCGGGCAGGCGCTTGACCGGCAGCGCGGGCTCCGATTGGCCGAACACGAACAACTCCGTTTGGAAGCCGAGCTGCTGCGCGCGCGCCTCGGCGCCGGCGGCGATCTCGCGGTGGAAGAGGACGTATTGCGCGCGGTTCGCGTCGTCGTCGTCGATCAGTGCGAGCGTGCCGCGGTAGTGCTGGTGGCGCGCGCGGCGCACGGCGGAAAGCGCGGCGCCGAGCAGGGGGTTGACGCGGTAGCCGGCCCGCGCGGCGTGCGCCTGCACACGCGTGCGCGTGGCGGCGTTGACGCGCGGGCTGTCGCGCAGGGCCTCGGAGACCGTCGCGACCGAGAGCCGCAGCCGGCGCGCCAGCGAGCGGATCGTCGGGGTTTGGGACATCGGAATCTAACGGTTAGAAATCGGCGCGGTCGCGGGGCGCAACGGTTTTTTTCACGGTCCGGCGGTTTCGCTCCTCACCCTGCGCACCTCAAACCTCGCCCGTCGCTCCCCATGAAGATCCGTTCCGGTTGTCCGTCCCTCCGCTTCGCCGGCGCCCTCGCCGCCGCGTCGCTCTCGTTCGCTCAGACCGCGCCCGCGCCGCGCTCCGGCGCCGACGAGGTGATCAAGCTCGAGGAGTTCAGCGTCTCCGCCTCCGTGCAGACCGGCTACCGCGCCACCAACGCCATCACCGCCACCGGCATCGGCACCCGGATTGCGGATACGCCGCTCCCGATCAGCGTCATCAGCTCCGAGCTCATCGCCGACACCGCCTCCTTCGACGTGCGCGAGGTGCTCAACCTCGTGCCCGGCGTCCTCACCAACCCGCGCAACGAATCCGGCGTCGTCATCCGCGGCTTCGCCGGACTGATCGCATATCGCAACGGCCAGTATCGCCGCCAGCTCATGACCACCTGGAACATGGACCGCACCGAGGTGATCAAGGGCCCGGCCGCGATCTTCTTCGGCGCCGTCCGCCCCGGCGGCATCGTCAACACCGCCACCGCCAAGCCGGTCTTCAGCGGCAGCTTCACCGACGTGCGCTTCATGGCCGGCAACGAGGAACTCGTCCGCGGCGAGGTCTTCACCAACCAGGTCGTGAGCAAGACGCTCGCGGTCCGCGCCGGCGTCGGCGGCTACCAGCACAACGGTCTGCGGCAGTTCGAGGATCGCGAGGAGAGCTACTCCGGCGCCTCCGCGATCTGGAAGCCCACGCCCAACCAGGTGCTCACCCTCGATCTCGAGGCGATCAACAAGAAGGGTTTCTACCTCAGCGCCTATCCCGTCCGCGCCCTCGCCAACTCGCGCGTTTACGGCGTCCCCGGCGCGGTCGCCGCGCAGGCGAACGTCAACCAGGTCACGACCACCGCCGACACCGCCAACCGCGCCTACCTCACCACGCTGGGCTTTTCCGGCACGTTCGGCGCGGCGAACTTCGCCCCGCTCTACGACATGTTTGCGCCGTATGACTACACCTGGTCCGTCAGCAACGACGCCCTCCAGATCCAGCGCTCACGCACGGTCGACCTCGATTACCTGCTGAAGATCGGCGACAGCGTCGTCTGGCAGACCTCCGCCAATTACGCCTTCGACAACACCTCCGGCACGCAGCCCTCCGACGGCGAGACGCGCCCCTACGCCGACGGCTCCGTCCGCTTCCGCACCGAGAGCTTCATCAACATCCGCGAGTCCTACAATTTCGACAACAAGCTCACCTGGCGTTTCGCCCTCGGGAAAACGAAGCACACCGTGCAGCT
>CAZENI010000447.1:0-7173 GCA_964513055.1 uncultured Opitutus sp. | reverse complement strand
CCGAGCGGTGTAACCCTTAAGCCGCGACGGCTCGGCGGGGACGCCTCGCCCTACCGCATGGGCCAATAGATCTCAGGACTTGCGGTGGACTGCATGAGCGACAGCGGGAGACAACCGCCCCTGCCTGCCGCAGTTGAACGTTGAGCGTTCGGCGCCGAGCGTTGAACGTTCCCCGCCTTGCCCGATCCCGTCTCCAGTTTCCTCGGACTGCCTCCCCCGCTGTGGCAATCGCTCTGGCTGACCATCCGCCTGGCCGCGATCACCACGCTCCTGCTCGGCGCCCTCGGCCTGCCGCTCGCGCACTGGCTCAACACCACGCGCTGGCGCCTCGCGCCCGCGATCGAAGCGCTCGTCGCCTTGCCGATCGTCCTGCCGCCGACCGTCATCGGTTTCTACCTGCTCGTGGCGTTCTCCCCGAATCATCCGCCCGGCAGCTGGTGGCGCGACGCTCTGGGCGCGCCGCTGGCGTTTTCCTTCACCGGCCTGGTGATCGCCTCCGTGTTCTACTCGCTGCCGTTCGCCGTGCAGCCGTTTCAGGCCGCGCTCCGGGGCGTGCCGCGCGAGCTGCTCGACGCCGGCACGGCGCTCGGCGCCACGCCCGCGCGCGTCTTCCTGCGGCTGCACGCTCCGCTCGCCTGGCGCGGCATCGCGGCCGGCCTCACGCTCGGCTTCGCCCACACGCTCGGCGAATTCGGCGTCGTGCTCATGATCGGCGGCTCGATCCCAGGCGTGACCAAGGTCGCCAGCATCGCGCTCTACGACGAGGTGCAGGCGCTCGCGTATCCGCAGGCCCATGCGTTCGCCGCGACGCTGCTCGGGCTGTCATTCGTGCTGCTGCTCGCGGTCACGCTGTTGCAGCGGCGCAGCTCCTGAGTCTCTTCTCCCTCGCATGAACCGGCTCGCCGCCCTCGCCTGCTTCCTCCTCGCCCTGCCGTTCGCGGTTGCCGCCGACGCCCCCGTCATCAGCGTCGAACGCCTCGCGGGACCGGCGTCCGCCGCTACCGCCACCGCAAGCGGGCCGTCGGTCACGGTGAGCCCCACCGGAGTCGTGTGGCTGACCTGGCTCGAGCACACCGGCCCGACGACCGCCCTGCAGTTTTCCCAATTCGACCCGGCCAACCAGCGCTGGTCGCCCGCGCGCACGATCGCCCGCGGCGCGGACTGGTTCGTGAACGCGGCTGACTTCCCAGCCCTCACCGCCGGCCCCGCGGGCCGCGCGACCGCCGTGTGGTTCGTCAACAATCCCGCGCCCGCGGCACCTGCCGCCGCCGCGGCCGCGGCTCACGACCATCACGGGCCGGGCTACCGCGCGTTCTTCAGCCAGACGACGGATGGCGGCGCGACCTGGAGTCCGCCGGCGGCGCTCACCCGCGAGAGCCAGTCCGTCGAATTCGTCTCGCTCGCCACCCTCGCCGACGGCCGCGTGCTCGCGGCCTGGCTCGACGGCCGCGCGAAGCAGAAGGGCGACCCGGCCCTGCAACTGTTCGCCCGCATCCTCGGTGCGGCCGGCCCGGATACGCTCGTCGACGCCGCCGTGTGCGATTGCTGCCAGACCGCCCTCACGGCGTTTCCCGACGGCACCGCGCTGCTGGCGTATCGGGCACGCCGTGACGGCGAGGTGCGCGACATCCACGTGACGCGCTTCCGCGGCGCGGTGTGGGACGAGCCCCGGGCGCTCGCCAGCGACGACTGGCGCATCGCCGGCTGCCCCGTCAACGGCCCGCAGCTCGCCAGCGACGGCGGCCGCGTGGCCGCCGCGTGGTTCACCGCCGCCGACAACGACCCGCGCGTGGTCGCCTCCTTCTCGCCCGACGCCGGCGCGCGTTTCCTCATGCCGGTGCGCCTCAGCGAGCCGAAGGCGCTCGGCCGCGTCGCGACGGCGCTTCTGCACGACGGCGCGTTCCTCGTCTCCTTCGTCGATGCGGACGGCGCGCTCTGGCTGCGGCGCGTGTCGCCGGACTTCGTGCCGACGGAGCCGGTGCGGTTGACCGCGGCAGGCGAGGGCCGCGTCAAAGGCTTCCCGCGCCTCGCGCTGCTCCGCGACTACGCCGGCGGACGCGAGCCCGCCCACCTGATCGCCGCCTTCACGCAGGAAGGCGTGGCCGGCGTCCGGACGCTGCGCGTGACCGTGCCCGAAGGCGACCTGCTCGAGGCGGAGAAAAACTGCGACTGCGCGCCGACGGCGGATCAGTTGCAGGGCTACTCGATCCGCGGCTCGATCGAATCGGTGGAGCACGACGCCGGCACGCTGCGCATCCGGCATTTTGAAGTGCCGGGCATCTTTCCGGAAGGCCGGCGCGAGTTCATGGTCTCGGCGGAGACCCTCGCGCGCGCGGGCGAACCCGGCCGTCAGTTCCTCGGCCGCGTCGAGAAGCGCGACGGCGTGTGGTGGCTGATCGAGGTGCGCCTCATCGCGGCCGCACCGCGCTGACTACGGCTTCGGCGCCGCCGGGGCGGGCGTTGGCGCAGGCGCGCCCGGCTCGGCCGTCTCCGTCGCCGCCGGCACGACCGGTGCCGCGACGGCTGCCGGCGGCGTCTTCAACGGATGCTCCGCGAGGAGCTCGTCGGCCATGTAGAAATTGGTGCGGCCCTCGGTGGCGGCCCGCACGCGCCGCACGGTTTCCGCCGGCACGAGGTTGCCGTCGTTGCCGAAGGACTGGCGCACGTAGCTCAACACGGCGGAGAGCTCGTTGTCGTTGAGCATGCCACCGAAGCCCATCATCGGCGGGACGCCGGTGGTCGGATCGTAGAGCTCGCCGTTGACCTTGATCGGGCCCCACAGGCCCTTCAACACGAGCTTGGTCAGGCGCTCGTCGTCGTCGAGCCAGTCGCTCTGCACCAGCGGCGGATAGATCTTCGCCATGCCCTTGCCGTCGGCCTGGTGACACGTGACGCAGAGGCCGTCGCGCAGGTAGACTTCCTTGCCGATGTTGTAGATGCGGTTGTCCTCGCCCTCGAGTTTGCGCGTGGGGCCGAAGCTGCGCTGCGCATCCGATTTCGGCGGCGCGGGAAAATCGAATTGGCCGGCGAAGTGCGCGAGCGCGCCGGGATTGGCGGCGAAGGTCTGCTCGTGGCCGGCGCGCAGCGCCTCGACGTCGTCCTTCAGCGTGTGCGCGAGGATGTGTTTCGTCACCGGCCCCATCCACGCGTCCAGCGGTTGCTTCAGCGCCTCAAGCACGATCCGCGCGCCGTCGGCGTTGTCCAGCCACGAGGCCGCAACGATCGCCGAGAGCCGCACGCGCGGATGCGCATCGGCGGCGGCCTTCAGGAAGAGTTCGGTCGCGCCCGGAATCTGGTGAGCCGCAAAACGCAGCACGTTCACCGCCGCCGCGCGCGCCTCCGGCGGCTCCGCCGCCAGCAACTGCCGCAGCAGTTCGGCGTCGGGGCGGTTCTGCGCCCAGGTCGCCCACAGCGCCTCGGCCAGATGGCGCGCGTAACGCGGGTCCTTGCGGTCGAGCTTCGCCGCCCATGCCTTCACCGCGGGAATCACCTCCGCGGCCGGCCGGCCGCGCAGCTCCCGGCGCGTGCGGTAGCGGCTGCGGTATTCCGGCAGCTTCAGGTTTTCGAGCAGCGTCGCGATCGGCGCGCCGGCGATCTTCGCGGGCGTCACCAGCGGCCGACCGGGATACGTGATCCGGTAGATGCGGCCGTGGTCGTGGTCGCGATTCGGATCGCGCGCGTTGTGCTGCATGTGCCCGACGAGCGCGTTGTGCCAGTCGACGAAGTAGAGCGAGCCGTCCGGCGCGAACTCGAGATCGACCGGGCGGTAGTTGGGATTGTTGGACGAGATGAGATCGCCGGCGAGTTTGCCGAGGAAGCCGGCGCCGTCGTCCGCCACCGTCGACAGGCCGATGCCGAGGAAGCCGATCGAGTTGCAGATCATGAACTGCCCTTGCATCTCGTCCGGGAAGTGGCGCGACGAGACGAACTCCGAGCCCGAGGTCGGCCGCGAGCGCTTCGGCACAAAGGTCCGCGTCTTGGGGATCTCGATCCCGTAGGGCATCTTCGCCGAGAGCGGCAGCGCCCACCAGTTCAGGCCGTCGGAGGCGTCCGAGATGTAGGCCTGCTCCCAGTCGTCGAAGGCGATGCCCCAGGGGTTGTTGTAATCGGCCTGGCTGTAGCGCTCGAGGCTGAAGCGCTTCGGGTCGAAGCGCCACACGCCGCCGTCGTTGCAGCGCCGCGGACCGTAGGGCGTCTCGACCTGCGAGTGCAGGAACCGGCCTTCGAGCAGGTAGAACGCCCCCGAGGCGTCGGACGAATACGCGGAGATCGCGTGGTGCGTGTCGTGCGTGTCGAACCCGTGCAGCAGGATCTCCATCCGGTCCGCGCGGTCGTCTTTGTTGTCGTCGATCAGCAGCACGAGGTTCGGCTCCTGCGAGAGGTAGACGCCCTCCGGCGCGAGCTCGAAACCGATCGGGAGCTGGAGGCCGTCGGCGAAGACCGTGCACTTGTCGGCGCGGCCGTCGCTATCGGTGTCCTCGAGGATCAGCAGCTTGTCGTTCGGCTTCGGATCGCCGGGCCGCCAGTGCGGGTAGCTCGGCATGACGGCGACCCAGAGCCGGCCGCGGTTGTCGAACGACATCTGCACCGGATTGGCCAGCTCGGGAAATTCCTTTTCCGACGCGAAGAGCTCCAGCTTGAAGCCGTCCATGACCTTGATGTCGGCGATCACGTCGCGACCCGCCTTGTAGTTGATCTCACCCATCGCCCCGCCGGGCTTGAAATTCGTCGGCACGGGCGGCAGCGCGTAGGTGCCGCTGTCATCGACGATGAGATCGCGCTTCCGGCTCGAGGCGACGTCGTGGATCAACGTGTCGCGCAGCGCCATCATCTCGCGCGTCTTCTTCACCTCGTGCGGATAGTTCTGCGGGCCGTAGGGCTGGTAACGCTGGCCGTGCGAGTGCACGCCGTTCACGAGGTTGTAGTCGTTGTTCCAGAGCCAGTCCTTCTCCTGCACGGCCGCGCGCACGAGCGCGGCGTCGGCCTCGGGGGCCCGCGCCTGCCGGCCGAAGAGCCCGTCGGCCAGCAGCTCGCCGAGCACGGCGTAGCTCTCGGACGAGGGCGAGATGCCGTTGATCGTGAACGGGCGCGGCCCACGGCCATAGCCCGCCAGCGTGGGCCGGAAGAGATCGATGAAGGTCAGGCCGTGGCGCTGCGCGACGCGCTCCATCGCGGCAGCGTAGAGGGCGAGGTTCGCGTTTTCCTTTTCGCCATTCGGCAGGTCGCGCGTCGCCGACAGATTCTCGAACGCGATCGGCGACACCAGCACGAGCCGCGGCGCGGTGCGGCCGTTGTAGGCCTGCCCAAGCGTGTGCCGCACGAAGGCGTCGAGCTCGGCCTCATAGTTGTCGACACGGTCCGGGCCGTCGAAGGACTCGTTGAGGCCGAAGAACGCGACGATCGTGTCGGCCTTCAGGTGCGTGAGCCACTGGTCCGGCGTCGGGAAGAATCCCTTGCCGTTGTGCTGCGCGAACTCGGGACGGAATTTTTCCGCGCCCGGAAACGCCCACTGCGACACGCGCGCCGGATGCGGGCGAAACGCCGGCGTGTCACCGGGCCGGCCGAGGTTGCGCACGATCAGTTTTCGATCCGGATAACGCAGGTGCAGCTCGGTCTCGAGCCGCCCATAGTAGACATCGCGCTCGGCGAGGCCGTTGCCGATGAACACCACGCGCTCGCCCGCCTCCGGCGCCGCCACGCCCTGCGCGCGCGCCGTCGTCGTTGCCTCCGGAAACGGCAGGTCGGCGTGCGGTCCCGGCTTCGCGGGCTCCGGCGCCTTCTTGGCCTTGGCCGGTGGCGCGGTCTTGCGCGCGGGCGTAGGCGCCGCGGGCGCAGCCGTCTCGGCGGCGACGGGCGCGGCGGGGGCCGGGTCGGCCGGAGCCTGGGCCAGCAGAAAGCCGCCGGCCCCGAGGGCGCCGGCGATCAAACCGAACAGCTTCGCAACACGGACAAGACAGGGGCCAGGGCGGGGCATGGGCAGCAGGAGGAAGCTCCAACGGAGGCCAGAACCGCATCCGCGTCAAAGACTGAATCCGCGGCGGCTGTCATCGGAGCGCAGTTCTGCTTTCGCGGGTGCGCGCCCGCTTCGTCCCGGGCATCGCACCCAAACGGATGGGCGCCCGGGTCGTTGGCCCGCCGCCGCAACGCCCCCTTGACGCATCTGCCATAATCCCGACGCTTCCGCCGCCCCATGTCGTCCCCCAGCACCCCCGCCCTGCCCGACCCGATGCGCCGCATCGTCGCCGCGGCGTGCGCGGCGCTCGTGCTGGTGCTGACGGTTTTCTCCGCGAGCCCGGTCGCGCACGACTGGCTGCATGCGGTGGAAAAGCAGCACACGTGCAGCGAACATCCGGCGTCGCCGCCCGCGCGCGCGAGCGCGGAGCACGACTGCGCCGTGGTGCTCTTCGCCAGCGGCGTCGATCTCCCCGTCGGGCCGATTGCGCTGACAACGCCGCGCGTCGTCGCGCAGGGCATCTCGCCGGTTACAGCCGCGGAATTTTATTTGGTGTCGCCGCGTTATCTCCGTCAGCCGGAGCGCGGGCCGCCGGATCTGGGTTGAGTCATTGTCTCCGGTAGGGACGCGCCGACGGTGCGTCCGCAGACGGGCGCACCGCCCGTCCCTGCCGTTATCGGCGTTCGCGAAACGCCGTTCCTTGCGCGCCGCCGTGCGTGCGTCCGTTCGTTCAACCCATTCCGGTCATGTCTCCCTTTCGTTCCTTCTCCCTTCTCAGTCTCTGCGCCGCGAGTCTCTCGCCCGCCCAAACCCCCGCGCCCGCGGCCTCCGCGCCGCCGGCCCATTCGCACGCCCACGCCCAGGCCAATCCGCACGGCACGGTCACGCTCGATCAGTTCGTGACTTCGGCCGCGCCCTTCTCCCGCAACCAGATCGATCTCGCGCAATCGACGACCGTCCTCGGCGGGACGGCGCTCTTGTTGAAACAGCAACCCTCGCTCGGCGAGACGCTCGCGGGCGAGACGGGCATCAGCGCCACGTCGTTCGGCCCGGGCGCGAGCCGCCCGATCATCCGCGGCCTCGGCGGCGATCGGCTGCGCCTGCTCGAGAACAGCGTCGGCACCCTCGACGCCTCCGTGGTCAGCCCTGACCACGCGGTCAGCGTCGAGCCCCTGCTGATCGAGCGCATCGAGGTCGTCCGCGGCCCCGCGTCGCTCCTC
>CAZENI010000446.1:0-7177 GCA_964513055.1 uncultured Opitutus sp. | reverse complement strand
GAATACTTCTGGGGGAAGAGCCGCATCTGCGCCGCACCCACGGTGTTGCCGTTGACGACCGTCGTGGTCGGGCGGAACTCGATCCGGCGGTTCGTGTAGCCGGGCATGATCGAGGCCGTGGCGACCGGGTTCGCGGGATTGAACACGGTCAGGTTCGCCGACGCGAACGGGTTGACGTCCGTGTAATTGAAATACGGCTCCGAGCCGCCGTTGTAGAGGAAGCGCAGCGAGATGCGGGTCGACTCCGACCACTTGTAATCCGCGCGCGCGCCAAACGCCGTCAGGAAGCGGTCGTTGAGCCCGCTCTTGCGCGTGTAGTCGCGCAGTTGCGACACGGGATTGGTCGTGCCCTCCCAGAGCAGGATGTCCCAGTCGTGCTGGTTCAGGACTTCCTGATACGAGGCGTTGACCATCACGCCGAGGTTGCGGACGCCCTTGCCCACGCTGAAGACCTCCTGATAGCTCGTGCTGAAATCCGGGCGCATCCCGCGCTCGCCCACGGCGTGCGTCCGTTCCGACGAGGACGGGAAGAAGCGGCCGCTCACCGTGTAGGTGATGCGCCGCTGGTCGCGCATGTTGAGCGGCGAGGCGGTTTTGAGGTTGAGCTGGCCGCCGAGCGAATCGGCGCGGCGGTCCGGCGTCTGGCCGGCGATAATCTCCACCGCTTCATACTGGGAGGCCGAGAACGAGTGCAGCGTGGCCTGGCGTCCGTCGCCGCCGACGCCGGTCGAGGACATGCCGTCGATGTTCAGGCGCGTGTAGCTCGCAGGCAGGCCGCCGATGCTCACGTTGTTGATCAGATTGTCCTCGTCGGTCGTGAACGTGATGCCGGGCATTCGCGAGACCAGCTCACCGACGTTCTGCGTCGGGAGGATGCCCCACTCGTCAAACGCGGTGACGTTTTTCACGTTCAGCGCATTGCGCTGTTCCGTGATCGCCAGCGCCTGGCCCTCACGGACCGTGGCGACGGTGAACTTCTCCATCGTGATCACGTCGGCCGTCTTCAATTGCATGTCGACTTGCGCCGCCGTGCCGCCGCCGACGGTCACCTGCTGGCGGCCCTCGGTGAAGCCGCTGTAGCTGACCACGACCTCGGCCGCGCCCGCCGGCACGTCGGTGATGAGGAACCGCCCGGACTCATCCGTGAGCACGCTGCGGTTGAGTTTCGGGATGCTGACCACCGCGCCTTGCAGCGCATTGCGGGTGGCCGTGCTCGTGACCGAGCCGGCCACACTGCCGGTGGCCTGAGCATACAACGATCCCGCGGCGAGCGCGAGACCGGCGACAAGGCTCGTTGCGAGGCGCAACAGCCGGGAAGACAAAGCAGTGCCACGAAGGGCAGCGCAGAGGGTGTTCATCGTTTGACTGGGTTTGCGGACGAACAAGTCGATCGCCGCGGGACAGGTCCACTAGAGGTGACCGAGTCAGAGATTTCACGGCAATCAAGTCGATGATTATTCTCGTGGTTTCACCGCGCGTGGACGATGCGTCCACGCGACGGCAGAACGTCCACGCGCGGCCGGGAATCACTCCGACGGTGGAGCGCGTTGTCCCCAACGCGCTTCAGGGCCAGCCGGCGCCTCGTGCCGCACGGGCGCATTCGAACCAGCGGCTTGGGAACAAGCCGCTCCACCTCGGTCCATCCCATCCGCTCACGCCGCCGGCACCGCCCAGCCGCTGCGATAGCTCTTCGTCAGCAGCGCATTCGCGTCCTCGCGATTCGTGAAGCGCAGATTCGCGGAATCCCAGTTCAACACATTGGCATCGCGCGCGCCCGGCACGTTGTTGCCGCGTTTCGGCAGCGGCGGCCGCGAGGCGCGCGCTGCGACGTTGCCGAGTTGCACCGTCTCGGCAAGCAGCCCGGCGTAGTCGAAGCCGTCCGTCGTCTTCGTGCCCGCGACGATCGCGTCGACCCAGCCGTGCCAGTGATTGAGGCCCTTGATGTCCTTCGGATACACGAACTCCTTGAACCTCTCCACCGGGTAGAGCCGCGGTCCGCCGACATGGGGCAGCACGAGATTGCCCTGCTCGCCGATGAACAACGAGCCCGTCTTCGGCAGCTCGAGGTCGGCCGGCATCTTCGCCAGTTTCCGCTCCGGCCGCAGGCCGCCGTCGCTCCAGGTCACGTTCAGCGTCGGCCCGGACGTGAGCGCGTTGCCGGGAAACACATAGCGGACCGTCTGCATCGTCGGCCACACGTGGCGGTTGATGCCGCTGTGGTCGGCCGCGACGGAGACCGGCGCCTTCAGGCCCAGCGCGGTGAAAACCGGATCGAGCACGTGGCAGCCGAAATCACCGAGCGCGGCGCCGCCGCCGAAATCCTGCCAGTCGCGCCACGCGAACGGATGATAGACCCCCGGCGCATACGGCCGCATCGGCGCGCCGCCCACCCAGAGATCCCAGTTCACTTCCGGCGGCACCGGCCCGGCGGCGGGCGGCTCGAGCAGCCGCGTGCGCTCGTTGCCCGTATACGGCGCCCACGAGTGCACCTCCTTCACCTTGCCGATCAGCCCGTCGCGAATCAGCCGCGTCGCCAGCCGGTATTCCACCGAGGAGTGAATCTGGTTGCCCATCTGCGTGACGACGCCGGCCTTCCCGGCCCACAGCCGCATCTGCCGGCACTCCCACACCGTGTGCGCGAGCGGTTTCTCGCAGTAGACGTGCTTGCCGCGCTGCAGCGCGAGAATCGACGGCAGCGCGTGCATGTGATCCGGCGTCGCGACGACCACGGCGTCGAACGTGTCGCCAAGTTTCTCATACATCTGGCGGAAGTCCGAAAAATGCGGCGTGCCCGGCGCCAGCTTGTCCACGCGGGCAAACGCCCGTGAATCGATGTCGCAGAAACCGACGAACTTCAGCTTCGGGTGATCCGCCAGGCTGTGGATGTCGGCGTGACCGCGCCCATCGACGCCGATGGCGGCGACCTGCACGCGACTGTTCGGACTCGCGGCACGCAGCACCGCCGGAAAGCCGAGCGCGGCTCCGGCGACGACGGCCTGATTCAAAAACGTGCGACGCGAGACGGGGTGAGCGGCGGGGTTCATGGCGATCGGGCCGAGCGTCCGCCTCGCGCCAAATCGCGTCAAGCGCCGGGATCTCCCCGTCCGCCCCGTGGCCCGGCGCGTGAGCACCGGGACCGTCCCCCCGCTCACGCGGCGGGCTGCGTCCACGCCGCCCGCCCTTCGCCGCATTCAGCCTTGGCACGCGCGGCCCGGTCCGGACACTCTCGCACCGAACGGTTACTTCCCCCTCGTGCCCGTAAAGTCTCCCCCACTCCTGCGCCGGCCCGGCGCCGCCTTCGCGCTCGCACTCGGCTTCGCGTTCGTTGCGGCCGCGCCGATCGCCGGCGCGCCGATCGACTTCGCCCGCGACATCCGGCCGATCCTCGCCAATCGCTGCTACGACTGCCACGGCGACGAGAAACCGAAGGGCGGGCTTCAGCTCACCACGCGCGCCCACGCGCTCCGCGGCGGCGAGTCGGGCGAGCCGGCGCTGGTGGCCGGCCAGGGCGCGAAGAGCGTGCTCATTCAACGCCTCACTACCACCGACGACGACGATGTGATGCCGCAGAAAGGCGAACGCCTCGCCGCGCGCGAGATTGCCCTGCTCCGCGACTGGATCGATCAAGGCGCCGTCTGGCCCGAGAACGTCAAGCACTGGGCCTACGAGAAACCGGTGCGACCCGCCCTGCCCGCGTTGCCGGATCAGATCACCGCCCGTGACGCGCCCCGCAACGCGATCGATCATTTCGTCTTCGCCCGACTCGCCGCCGAGGGCCTCACGCCCTCGCCCGCCACCGACAAGGCGCGCTGGCTGCGCCGCGTTTCGCTCGACCTCACCGGCCTGCCGCCCTCGCCCGCCGAGCTCGCCACGTTTCTCGCCGACCACGGCGAGGCCGCGTTCGAGCGCGTCGTCGACCGGCTGCTTGCCTCGCCCCACTATGGCGAGCGCTGGGCGCGACCCTGGCTCGACCTCGCGCGCTACGCCGACTCGCACGGCTTCCAGCGCGATGATCTCCGCGAGCTGTGGCCGTATCGCGACTGGGTGATCCGCGCGATGAACGCCGACCTGCCCTTCGATCGTTTCACCACCTGGCAGCTTGCCGGCGATCTGCTGCCCGAGGTGCAGAGTCCGGCCGGCCGGCTGGAGCACATCGATGCGCTCATCGCGACCGGTTTCCACCGCGCCGCGCCCACCAACGTCGAGGCCGGCACCGACCAGGAGGAAGGCCGCATCAACCAGGTCTTCGACCGCGTGAACACCACCGCCGCCGTGTGGCTCGGCTCCACCCTCGAGTGCGCGCAGTGTCACAATCACAAATACGATCCCTTCACGCAGAAGGAATACTACCAGCTCTTCGCCTACTTCAACCACACCGCCCGCGAGACCGACTTCACCACGCCGAAGGCGATGGCCGCGTTGAAGTTCACCGGCCCGTATCTGTCGATCCCCGACGGCACGCACGAGGGCCCGAAAGCCGCCCTCCGCGCGCGGATGAAGAAACTCGACGATCAGATTTCCGCCCTGACCCTGCGCGATCCACCCGGCCTCGCTGCGTGGGAAGCGGCGCAATTGGCGACGCTCGACTCGGCCGGACAAACGCACCCGCTGGAGATCGCGAACTTCGAGGCGCTGGAAGGCTCCGTTTATCGCCTCCTGCCCGACAGGTCCGTGCTCCTCGTCGACGACGCTCCCGACAAGGACACCTATGTGATCACCGTGCACACGAAGCTGCGCGGCATCACCGGCTTCAAGCTCGAGGCGCTCACCGATCCCTCGCTGCCCGGCACCGGCCCGGGCCGCGGCGATACGCAGCGGCCGAATTTCGTGCTGAACAGTTTCCGCGTCACCGCCGCCACGGCCGGACGCCCGCCCGAGCCCGTGAAGCTGGCCAAGGCGACCGCGTCGTTTTCACAGGCGCGCTTCAGCGTCGAGAATCTCCTGAAGGCCGAAACCGACAACCGCGGCGGCTGGGCGATCAGCCCGCAGTTCCGCAAGGATCACTGGGCGGCCTTCGAACTGGCCCAGCCGCTCGACGCCGGCGAAGGCACCACGCTCACGTTCACGCTCGCGCAAAATCTTGGCAGCGGCCGGACCATCGGCCGGCTGCGGCTCTCCGCCCTCACCGGCCGGGTCGGCGCCACCGCGGTGCCCGCCGAGATCGCGGCGATCCTCCGGAAACCCCGCGCGCAGCGCGCCCCCCCGGAGCAGATGAAGCTGCGTGCGCAGTTTCTCACGCAGGACAAGGCCGCCGAGGACCTGAAGGCGGCGCGCGCCCGGCTCGCCGAGGAGCTCGGCCGCCTGAAGGATCCGCAGACGCTCGTGATGCAGGAACTGCCCGAACGGCGCGCGAGCTTCGTCCTGAACCGCGGCAACTTCCTCGACCGCGGCGAGCAGGTCGAGCCCGGCACGCCCGCCGTGCTTCACCCCCTGTCGGCCCGGTCGGCGAATCCCAACCGCCTCGAGCTCGCCCGCTGGCTCGTCGATCGCGAGAACCCGCTCACCGCCCGCGTGACCGTGAATCGCTGGTGGGCGGAGTTCTTCGGCCGCGGCCTCGTCAGCACCCTCGAGGACTTCGGCGTGAAGGGCGACGCGCCCACGCACCCCGGGCTGCTCGACTGGCTCGCGGTCGAGTTCATGGAGCGCGGCTGGAGCATGAAGCATATCCACAAACTCATCACGCTCTCCGCCACCTACCGCCAGTCGTCGCGCGTCACGCCGGAACTGCTCGCCCGCGACGACCAGAACAAGCTCCTCGCCCGCGGGCCGCGCTTCCGCCTCGACGCCGAGACGATCCGCGACAACGCCCTCGCCGTCGCCGGCCTGCTCAGCCCGAAGCTCGGCGGCCCGCCCGTCCGGCCGTTCCAGCCGCCCGGCCTCTGGGAGAACAAGGTCGGCGGCGATCGCGTCACCTACGAGGTCAGCGCCGGCGAGGACGCCCATCGCCGCGGCATCTACACCGTCTGGAAACGCAGCTCGCCGTATCCGAGCTTCATGAACTTCGACGCCACCTCGCGCACCGCGTGCACCGTGCGCCGCTCGCGTTCCAACACGCCGCTGCAGGCGCTCACCCTCCTCAACGATCCCGTCTACGTCGAAGCCGCCGCCGCACTCGCGCAGCGCATCCTCGCCGAACTCCCCGCTGCGAGCACCGCCGAGCGGCTGCGCCACGGCTTTCAACTCTGCCTCACCCGCGCGCCCGCCGCCGCCGAACTCGCGGCGCTCGCGCAGCTCCACGCGCAGCAGCGTTCCGCCCACGACGACGCGGCCGCGTGGCGCGCCGTCGCCACCGCGCTGCTCAACCTCGACGAGATGATCACCCGGTAGCGCCGGCGCCCTCCGACCCATGCACCCGCTCGAAGCCCACTCTCTGCACGCCACCCGCCGCGCGTTCCTCAAGCAGTCCGGCGTCGGCCTGGGCGCGATGGCCCTCGGCTCGCTGCTGACCGAAGGCCTCTTCGCGGCCACGCCGGGCGCAGCCGGCAACCCGCTCGCCGCCCGCGTCCCGCATTTCACGCCGCGCGCAAAACGCGTGATCTACCTGCACATGGTCGGCGCCCCGTCGCAGCTCGATCTCTTCGATTACAAGCCAGGCCTGCAGGCCTACGACGGCAAGCCGTGCCCCGACGAGTTCATCCAGGGCAAGCGCTTCGCCTTCCTCCGCGGCCACCCCACCATCGCCGCCTCGAAGCTGGCCTTCCGCCGCCACGGCCAGAGCGGCGCCGAGATCTCCGAGCTGCTCCCGCATCTCGCAACCGTCGCCGATGAGATCGCGATCGTGAAGTCGCTCCACACCGACGAGTTCAACCACGCGCCCGCGCAGCTCTTCCTCCACACCGGCTTCGGCCGCCTCGGCCGGCCCAGCGTCGGCTCGTGGGTCACCTACGGGCTCGGCTCGGAAAACTCCGATCTGCCCGCGTATGTCGTGCTGCTCTCCGGTCCGCTCGCCGGCGCCGGCACCAGCCTCTGGTCGCCCGGCTTCCTGCCCAGCGTGCACCAGGGCGTGCAGTTCCGCTCCAGCGGCGAGCCCGTCCTGTTCCTCAACAACCCCGAGGGCCACACGGCCACCGACCGTCGCCAGGTCCTCGATACGGTCCGCTCGCTCAACCAGACCCAGCTCGCCGATGTCGGCGACCCCGAGATCGCCACGCGCATCAGCCAATACGAGATGGCGTTT
>CAZENI010000445.1:0-7187 GCA_964513055.1 uncultured Opitutus sp. | reverse complement strand
GCGTCCTGAAGCGGCTTGAGGTCAAGCCGCTCCACCTTCGAAATGAGTTGGCAGCCTTCATGGCAAAATTTCGCTCAGTCGGCCTTCGTCGCCTTGCCCTTCTTCTTCGCCGCCGGTTCCGCGCCGGCCGCCGTGGCCGCCGCCCGGCCCGGCCACGGATATGCGTTTCCACCGGCGTTCGCATCGGTGGGACCCGCCGGCAGCTCACGCTGCCAGGCGAGCGCCTTCTCCGCCAGCCGCGCGACGACGTCCGGATGTTTGTCCGCGACGTTGTCGACCTGCATCGGATCGCGCGCGAGATCGTAAAGTTCGACGCGGCTGCGATCCGGATTGAGGAGCAGCTTCCACGCGCCGTCGCGAATCGCGAGCTGCGGGCTGCGGTTCGCGACGTGGCCCGCGATGTTGAACCGCCATTCCCAGAGCAGCGGTTGGGCGCGCGGCCGCGACCGACCCAAGAGAATGTCGCTCACGTCCTCGCCATCCGCCGCGTGCCCCGCCGGCATCGGCACTCCGGCGAGCCGGCACACCGTCGGCATGAAGTCGACGCCCGCCACCACCGAGATGTCGTCGATCCGGCCGGCGGGGATTCTTCCGGGGAGTTTCGCGATGAACGGCACGCGCACGCCGCCCTCGTAGAGGCTGCGCTTGCGGCCGCGGAACGGCCCGGGCGAGCCCACGCCGCTGTGCCCGGCGTTCGAGATGAAGATATCCTCCGGCCCGTTGTCGCTGCTGAAGAAAATCGCCGTGCTGTCCGCCAGCCCGCGTTTCTCCAGTTCGTCCATGAGCCGCCCGACCTGCCGGTCGAGATCGGCGACGCTCGCGTAGTAGATCGTGCGCGCACTCCTGTGCGGCAGATCGGGATTTCCGAACCGGGCAAACGGCGCCATCTGCTCCGGTGTCGGATTGAGCGTCGCGTGCGGCACCAGCATCCAGAGCTGCAGATAGAACGGCTTCGTCCCGCGCCCGTCGATAAAGCGCAGCCCCTCGTCCACAAACAGCGCCGAGGATCTGGCCCGGTAATACGGGTCCTTCCGGTCGACGCCCGCGCCGCCGCCCTCGCCGGAGCCGGCGAAGTCGAACCCGTAGTCCGTGATCGGCGGGCCGCCCGAGTTGGTGCCGAGATGCCATTTCCCGACATGTGCGGTCGCGTAGCCCGCCGCCTGGAGGGTGCGCGCCACGTTTGGCACTTTGGGATCAAGCCACTGCGACATGCCGCGCGCCGTATTCATCTCCGGCGTCGCGTAGTGGCCGTGGATGCGATTGCGCGCCGGATACATCGACGTGAAGAACGCGCTCCGGCTCGGCGAACACACCGATCCGTTCACGTAAAAGTTCGTGAACAGGGCACCCGCCTTCGCCAGCCGGTCGAGGTTCGGCGTCGGGAGAAACGTGTTGCCGTAACAGCCGAGATCACCCCAGCCGAGATCGTCGGCGAGGATGAAGATGATATTGGGCCGGGCGCCGTTTTCGGCGGCGGGCGCCAGACCACCGAAAGCAAGCAGAGCTACGAGCGAAAGAAGACGTTTCATGATCGAGGAGCCTCTACGGAATTCGCCGGCACACGCACTCGTTGGCGTGACTCGGGGATTTTGTTTTTTGGACAGGATTTACAGGATTGAAGACAGGATTTTCAGGAACGAACCGAAAGATTGAGGGCCTCGATTCCGTTCCGACCGACGGTGTCGGACGACGAATCCTCTTCATCCTGTCCCCAAAAGAGGGCGTTCACACACGGCGAGGGATCCGTCCGGGTTGAAGGTCTCGGGGGATGATCGGAATCAGTCCCCGCCCTTCTTCTTCTTCGCCGCCTGCTTCGGCGCTTCGTTTGCTTTCGCCGCAGCCAGCGCCGCGAGTTTCTCTTCCTGCGCCTTCAGCCAGGTGTCGTAGCCCTTGGCGCGCGCTCCGACGTATTTGTAGGTGTCGAAGATCGCCGACTCACCGAGCGCACGGGGATCCTTTTCCTCCCGCAACGTCGCCATCATCCGATTGCGCAGATCCTCGACCGTCTTCGCGTGGAAGGGATCGTTGGCCAGATTGTTCACGCCCTCGGGATCGCGGCGCAGGTCGTAGAGCTCATCCGGCAGCCGCTTGCCGAACGACAGATCATAATAAAACCCGCCGATCGCCTTCAGCACCTCCTTGGTCGGACCCGGATCGCAGTTGCCGAAATCCGTCTCAGGATTTCCCACCGGCCAGCGTTCGGGGTGAAAGTTGTGCACGTAGAGAAACTCCTTCGTGCGGATCGCGCGCACGGGATAGCCCCAGTCGTGCGGCCGGCCGAGATCGTGCCGCTCCTTGCCCGCGAGCATCACGTCCCGATTCTCCACCCAGCCGGACTTCGGCGAACGCAGCAGCGCCGCCAGGCTGCGGCCCGTCATCTGCGCGTGCGGCTTCACCCCCGCGAGTTCCAGGTAGGTCGGCGCGAAGTCGCGCACGTTGATGAAGTCCTCGACCACGCGACCCGGCTTGATCGCCCTGCCCCAGCGCATCGCCAGCGGCAGCCGGAAGCCGTCCTCGTGAATCTGGCCCTTCACATAGGGAAACGGCATGCCGTGATCCGAGGTGATGATCACCAGCGTGTTCTCCAGCTCCCCGCTCGCCTCGAGCGTGGCGAGCGCCTTGCCGATGTAGGAATCCGCCCACTCCACTTCGACCGCGTAGTCCGCGAGATCGCCGCGCACCGTCGGCGTGTCCGGCAGATACGACGGCACCTGGACGTCCGCCAGCTTCTTGCCGAGCCGCACGCCGGAGTTCAGCTCGTAGCCGCGATGCGGCTCCTGGAAACCCATCCAGAAGCAGAACGGCTTGTCCTTCGCGCGCTGCTGCAGGAACGCCTCGAAGTTCTTCGCATAGTCGATCCGCCCCATGCCCGACGCCGGCGGCGTGCTCTTGATCTCGTCGAAACTTGGCCCCGAGGGATTGCGCGTGCGCTTCGCCATCGTCTTGAAATCACCCGGCCCCCAGCCCTTGCCCGTGAGCCCGACTGCATAGCCCGCCTGCTCCAGCAGATCGGGATACACCTCGAAACCGTCGGGGAACATCCCTCCGTGCGACACCGCTTCCTTGAGCTGCCACGTGTTGCGCCCGGTCAGCATGCTCGCGCGGCACGGGCTGCACTTCGGGTTCGACGTGAACGCGTTCTTGAACAGCACGCCCTCGCGCGCCACGCGATCGAAGTTCGGCGTCTTCACCCACGTCGAGCCATAGGCCCCCGCGTGTTGCCAGCCCCAGTCGTCGAAGATGATGAAGAGGATGTTGGGCCGCGCGCCCTCCGCCGCGCTCGCGACGGAGACAAACGGCGCCATGGCCAGCAGGAGTGCGAGCCACCTGCCAGAGCGGCGGCGGCGGGAAGCGAGGGGATTCGTCATGGATGGGATCGGTTGAAAATCTTCCGCGGGGTCGGTGCTACTCCGGTTTCTTTTTCCGCTTCTTCGCGGCTTTCTCCTCCGTGCTCTTGCGCTCGTTCGGCGCGCCTTCGTGCGCGAGGAGCGGAGCGGGCAGCGTCTCGAGCAACGCATTGAACTGCGCCTTGATCGCGCGCACCTCGGTGGTGTCGGCCGCCGTGACGTCTTTGTAACCCGTGCCGCCGCGCTGGTCGCCGCAATCGAAGAGCTGCCCCCAGTGCAACGGCGAGTTGTCCTCGAGCAGCCAGCGCTCCGTGCGCAGGATCCGCCGGTCCGCCTGAAACGCAAAGATCCACTCGCGCGTCCGCTCCGTCTCGCCGCGCAGAAACGCCGCATAGGACTTGCCGTCGATCGGCCGGTCCGTCGGTAGTTTCGCGCCGCTCATCTCGGCGAGCGTCGGCACCACGTCCGACATATCCGTCAACGCCAGCGTCGTGCCGCGCGCTTTCACGAGGCCCGGACCGTTCACGATCATCGGCACGCGCGCGCCGCGCTCCGTGGCGGTGGACTTGCCGTCACCGCCCGTGCCGTTGTCGCCGGTGAAGAAGATCACGGTGTTCTCCCGCAGGCCGAGCCGCTCGAGTTCCGCGACGAGGCCGCCGACGAGTTTGTCCATGTATTCCACGTTGGCCTTGAAATTGTCGGGCGACTTGCGCGCCTTCCGGCTGCCTTCGCTGGCGGGCGCGGCGGCCTTCGTGTCGGGCGTCGGCTCCCACGGCGAGTGCGTCAGCGCCATCGGATAGTAGATGAAGAACGGGCCGTCCTTCTTTCGCCGGATGAAATCGAGGACGAACTGCTGGTGCAGATCCGGCCCGTAGTCGTCCTTCGTCGTCGGCACCCACGCGCCATTGCGAATCACGCTCGGGTGCCAGTAGCGCGAGCGGAAATCGATCCCCGCCGCCTCCGCCTGTGCGCGATCAGCCTTCGTGTAGTATCCGCCAAAGCCCCACATGCAGTATTCGTCAAAGCCGCATTCACGGATCAACGTCGGCTGCGCGCCCGACAACTGCCACTTGCCCGCGGCCGCCGTCGCATAGCCGGCGTTCTTCAACAGCGTGCCGAACGTGACGTGATGCGCGATCTGCTCCCGGGGATCGTCCTTCTCCAGGCCGCCGCGCTTGCCGGGGAAATTCAGCACGCCGTTGTGGCAGCCATACTGGCCCGTCATCAGCATGAACCGCGTCGGATGACACACGGGCGAGGTGAAGCACGTCTCGAACTTCACGCCCGTGCGCGCGAGCTGATCCAGATGCGGCGTGCGGTAATCCTTGTTGCCGTAGCAGCCGAGTTCCTTCGCGCCGAGATCGTCGGCCAGGATGACAATGAGGTTGGGCCGCGTGGCGGGCGCCGCAGCACAAGCCGCAACGACCGCGAACGACGCGCCCAAGACCACCCCGAGCATGCTGGCGATCCTGGTTCTCAATGCGCCACCTTCGGAAACCGCGCCCGCAACAACGCCTCCGCCTCGCGCTGCGCCGTCGCGAACCGCGGATCGTCGACGACATTGCGCGTTTCCGCCGGCTCGTCCGCCTCGGCATAAAGCTCCCGCGCGACTGTCTCACCCGTCTTCCAGTCGCGCCACTCCGTGTAGCGCACCCGCGCCGTGCGCACGCTGCACCCCATCGCCTTCGGCTGCTTGTCCGGCTCGCGATCGTAATAGGCCGGCCGCGGGTGCTGCGTGAAGGCCGCCGGCTTCACGGTCGCCGCCGGATTCGCCAGCGCCGGCTGGAGGCTCAGCCCGTCGAGCCCCGCCGCCTTCGGAAGGCCGCACAGTTCGACCAGCGTCGGGAAGAGATCGATCAGTTCGGCAAACGCCGCCGTGCGCTTCCCCGCGTGCCGCCCGCCCGGCGTCGCGATCATCAGCGGCACGCGCGCATCCAGTTCGAAGTTCGAGGTCTTGCCCCACAGCGTGTGCTCGCCGATGTGATACCCGTGGTCGCCGACAAACACCACGATCGTCCGCTCCGCCAGGCCGCTCCGGTCGAGCGCGTCGAGCACCTTGCCAACCTGCGCGTCCATGTAGGAAATGTTCGCGAAATACCCGTGGCGCATCTCCGCCACCTGCTCCGCGGTCGGCGCGACGCGCGCCGCGGGCAGACCGAGGATTTCGCGGCTGTCGTGAAACGCCACCTCCGGCGCCCCGCTCGGCCGGCGCGGATCGAGCGGCGGCAGCTTCGCGCGATCATAAAGATCCCAATACTTCTTCGGCGCGTTGAAGGGCGCGTGCGGCTTCCAGAAACCCACCGCGAGGAAGAACGGCGTCCCCGCCTGCCTCACCTCGCCGAGCACGCGCACCGCCTCGGCCGCCACGCGCCCGTCGTAATACGCCTCGTCCGGCACGTCGCGGCTCTCGCACATCGCCACATTCGTGTAGTTCCGCGGACCGCCCGTCGCGTGGTTCTTCGGGACCTCCCCCGGCACCTGCGCGCCGTCGTCGCCATGCGTGGCGTAGTGCAGGAATTCCGGCGCGCTCCACGAGCGCGCGTCGCCCTTCTCCTTCGTGTGCCAGTTGTGGAAGATCTTCCCGACGCAGCGCGTGGTGTAGCCGTGCTGTTTGAAATGCAGCGGCAGCGTCATCACGTCCGGCTTCCGCTCGCGAAAATGCGTGCCGTTGTTCCACAGCCCGAGCGTGTCGGGCCGGAGCCCCGTGAGCATCGACGAACGTGACGGGTTGCACACCGCTTGCTGGCAATACGCGCGGTCGAACTGCACCGCGCGCCGCGCCAGCCGGTCGAGCTGCGGCGTCTTCGCCGCCGAGCCATAGCTGCCCACCTCGGGCCGATAGTCGTCGGCCATGATGAAGAGCACGTTGGGCCTGGGCTCCGCCGCGCCGGCCACGACCGGGCCGGCGAACAGGGCGAGGCCCGCGAGGGCGCGCGCCAGCCACGAGGAACGGGGGCGAAGCGGGGGTGACTTCATGACCCCGACTAAAACCGCCGCGGCGCCCGAGGCGAGGCAATGGTTGCGACGCCGCGCCGGCTCCTCCTCGCGCGGTCCGGCCACGCCTCTGCCGAAGGCTGCTCTCCTGCGGCGCGCAGCCGCTTCCGGCGCCGCGGCCCGTCGCCGCTACTTCGCGGCCTTGCCCGCGTTCTCGAACAACTGCTTGAACTGCGCCGCCGCTTCCTTCGGGTCTTCCTTCACGCGGATCCACCAGCGGCCGTTCTTCTTGATCAGACCGTCGGCGTCGGTGTCCGACGCGCCCCGGATCGTGATCTGGTAGTGCACCTCCGCCTCGTCCGGCGCCGGCGTCCGCACAAAGATGATACTGATCGCCGCGTCCTTCAACTGCTCGAAGAACGGCGGATTGTTCGCCATCACGATGCGGTTGATCCCGGCATACACCTCCGCCGCCGTCATCGCCTCGCGCGCCTTGCCGACCGTGCGGCCGAAGAAGAGCGAGAGCATTTCCTGCACTTCCTTTTCCTTGTGCGCCTGGGCCGCCAGGAAGACCGGCAGGATCTCCGTCCGCGTCGCCTCGAGATCGCTCGGGAGCACCTCCGCCGCGGCCTTCGCCAGATCCTTCTTCGCGAAGGCACCCCAATAGCGCAGGAACACCTCCTCCATGGGCTTGGTGTCCGCGCCAAACGAGAGGGCGGTGAAGGCTAGTGCCGAGATGAACAGGAACGCTTTCTTCATGGTGGGGGAATGGAGAGACTTGGCGGAAGAAACGCGCCCTGAGAAGAAAGAAGTGCGCCGCCCGGTCGCGGCGTGGGATTTTCCCGCTTTCCTCCCGTCCCGTCTTCTTTAGCGTCGCCGCCCAATGGACTGGTTCTACGCGGAAGG
>CAZENI010000444.1:0-7194 GCA_964513055.1 uncultured Opitutus sp. | reverse complement strand
CGAGACGGCAAGCGGAAACCCTCCGCCGGTCGCCCCGAGGGCGAAGAGCGGATCCCGGGCGCCCGTCGCAGTCACAGCCATGATCGAAGCGGGCGGCGCCGCATTCACCAGCCCACTCCCAAGCAGCAGAGCCCGGCCCGCAGGAAGGGCATAGGCGCGCCGCGGCGGGCTGGCGAAAGTCAGCGCGCGCGTAAAGGAAAGGTCGATACTTCCGCTCGCCAGCAGGCGCACCGTCCCGGCGCCCGCGCTGTCGTTGAAGCTGGAGAAGGCACCCACCGCCAGAAACTGCCCGTCCGGCAGCGGGACCAAGTCGTTTACCGCCGCCGCCGTGCCGGAGCCACCGCTGTTGAACGCGGTGTCCACGACGCCGTCGCCGTCGAGCATGACGATCCCGCCGCGACCGAATTGATTGGTCCAGCCGAAGGCCCCCGCCGCGAGCAGCCTTCCTCCCGGCACGGGCACGACCCGGTTGACGGCGCCGGCCGACAACAGGCCGGGCCCAAACGTCGGATCGATCGACGAGGCATCGGGCCGCAGCCGCGCGATGCGGAATTGGTTCACGCCTTGGAGACTGGAGAATCCGCCTCCGACCAGGATTGAGCCGTCGTTCAGGTGTCCGATGGCAATGACCGCAAAACTGAACGGGAAGGCGTTGAGCGAAATGTCGAGCTGTCCTTCCGGATGGAGGCGCGCGACGGCCAGGCGCGACGCCCCGCTGTAGCCGCCAAAGGCCCCACCCACGAGGATTCGCCCGTCTCCCTGCACGTCGAGCGTGTAGACATCGGAATTGAAACCGCTGCCGGTCATCCAGCTCGAGTCGAGCGCCCCGTCTGGAGTCAGGCGCGCGATGCGATTGGCCGTCACACCGTTGCAGGACGTGAAAGCCCCTCCGACCACGATCCGCTCCGCGGATACAAGACGCAGCGCGTAGACGGGGGCGTTGAAGCCGGATCCCGTCGCAAACGTGGCGTCGACGGCGCCGTTATCTCCGAACCGGGCGATTCCGTTGGCAGTCACGCCACCCGCCGCGGAGAAACTGCCGCCCGCCAGAATCCGGCCGTCGCCCTGCACCGCCACGGCGAAGACGGCGCCGTTCAACACGGGTGCGAACGCGGCATCGGTCCTCCCGTCGGAGAGGACCCGCGCCAGGCCCGGGCTGAAGCCGCCGCCCAGGACGATCCGGCCGTCGCCCTGCCGGGCGAGGGCATAGACCCCGGAGAAATTTCCGGCCGGCGCGAACGACGCATCGACCGACCCATCCGCCTCGAGCCGGGCCAGGCCCGCACGGGCGAATCCACCCACCTCCGAAAATACGCCGCCGATCACGAGCTTGCCGTCCGGCTGCGCGACCACGGCGTAGACGGGTCCGTCGATGCGGGTTCCACGAAAGCTGGTGTCGACCGCGCCGTTGGCCGCCAGCCGCGCCACATTGCGGACCGTGAAGCCGTTGATCCGCGTGAAGTCGCCAAAGACGATGACACGCCCGTCCGGCAACCGGTAAAACCCGCCGGGATAGCCTCCCGCGACTTCAAACGCCGGCGCAAACGCCGGATCGGCCCGCATGACCTGCGGGTAACTCGCGGGCGTCACGACAATCTCCGCGCCCGCGGACACCGTCGTGGACAGGCCATCGTGCACCATGACGTCATAGCGCCCGGCGCGCGGCAGCGTCGCCGCGCCCAGGTTCAGCGTCGCCCCGGTCTGGCCGGGAATCACCAGGCCGTCTTTGCGCCACTGATACGTGAGGGCTCCCACCCCCGTGGCTTGGAGCATGAGGGTCACGGGTTGCCCGGCTGCGAAGCTCCCTCCCTGCGGCGGCACGACGATGGCCGGCGGCGGATTGAGGCCGGAAAGCGTGGCGGTCGCGCTGGTCGTGGAGCCGAACAAATTCGAGACGATCACCCGGTAGGCGCCCACGTGCGAAAGCTGGACATTGGTGAGGGTCAGGCTGGCCGCAGTCGCTCCGGCGATTGGAGCCCCTTCAAACTCCCATTGGAACGTGTGCGGTGACAGCGACATCACCTGCACTGAAAACGCCGCGGTCCCGCCCGCCGCCACCCGCTGGCTGACCGGAGGCGCGACAATGGTCGGAGCCTCACTGTGGATCCACTCGAGCAGGCCCGGGGAAGGCAGGCCGGACGCGGTCCGCGGCGCCGCGAGCAGGTGGCCGTTGTCCAGAAGGACGAGGGAGCGGAGTCGCTCGATGCGCCCCGCACTCTTGAACGATGGATCGACCGCGCCATCAGGGTGCAAACGAGCGACGTATTTCGTGCCCTGCACCCCGCCAGCCGCGGTGAAGGCCCCACGAATGATGATCCGGCCATCGGGCTGAAGGACGATGCCCTCCACGCGACCATCGAGCACGGTGGGGACAAAAGTGGCATCCAAGGATCCGTCGGCGTTCAGTCGGACGAGACGCGCCCGCGGCTCGGAATTCCAGGCGGTGAAGTCGCCGCCGACCAGGATCTGGGCGTTGGGCAGGACTTGGATAGTTCGGACCGTGTCGTTGCCGCCGACGCCGGCCTGGAAACTGGGATCCACCGCGCCGTTGGTCAGGAGCCGCACGATTCGCCCGACCGGCTGGCCGGCGAAAGTTCGGAAAGATCCGCCGGCAATCAGCTTCCCATCGCGCTGAGCCGCGAGCGCCTCCACGGGGACTGGATACACCTCCGTCTTCGTCCCGCTGCCGATATCAAAACCGACATCGCGTCGGCCATCGCGATGGAGCACCGCGATGCCATTGACGGCGCCGCCCTGCCACTGTGTCGCTGATGCGGCGACCGCGAGCCGATCTCCCGGCAAGCGGGCAAAGGCTACCCCCCAGGGTGTATACGCAGGGCTGAGGCCTGGCCCGGGAAGAAACGCGGGATCGAGGGCGCCGGTCGCGGTCAACTGCCCAAGTTCGTCCGACGGTGCTCTCAGCAGAGCAATTTCACCCCGGACCGCGACGCTCACCGCCTCCGGGGAATAGGTCGCCGCGCTGAGGCCCGACGTGAAGGTCGTGTCGCCCACCCCCGATCTGGTTCGTATGGCGACCCAGTCTGCCGGTGCGGTGTCGAAGTGACGAAATTCCCCGGCGAGGACCGTGCGCCCGGCGGAGGCGTGGGCCAGAGCTGACACGGAGCCGAGTTGTCGAACCACGGGCGAGAACGTGTGGTCGCGCTCGCCCGCGGCAGTGTAACGCACGAGCCCGATCGGAGGCTGAGTGACCCAGCTTCCCGCCTCCCCGGCCACCAGCATGGCGCCATCGCCGAGCACCAAAACCGCCCGTGGCTCGAGGATCAGATCGCGCGCAAAGGAATGATCCGTCGTGCCGTTCGCGTTGAGCCGGAAAAAGCCCCGCACCGACCCGCTGCCCGGAGCCTGGTTACCGACGATCAAGCAGCCGCCGTCGGCCTGCGGGTAGATCTTGGTGGCGGAGAGCAGACCCACGGCGTTGAACGCCGGGTCGACGGCGCCGGTGGTCGTCAGGCGGACGAGGCCGATGCGGGCCACGCCGTTGAAGTCGTTGAACGACCCCGCCGCCAGGATCCCGCCGTCCGCCTGCAGGGCGAGCGCGGTGACCTCCGACCTCGCACCAAAACTCCTCGGGCCGGTGCCAGTGTTGAAGGTGGTGTCGATCGCTCCATCGGGGTGAAATCGGCGGATGCCATCCGGCAAAAAGCTGTCACCCGCCTTGAATTCTCCCGCCACCAGAATCCGTCCGTCGGTCTGCTCCGCCAGCGCCTTGACCGAAAATGCATCCGGCGGCGTGAACGCCGTGTCGAGGGCCCCATCCGCCTTCAGCGCCACCAGGGGGCGGATCGAAGCACTGCCGAACATAAGGTCCCTTCCGCCGAGCAGCACGCGTCCGTCCGACAGTAATACCGCCGCGTAGAGCCTGCCAGATCTGAGCTTGGTCCCCGCCGCCGCGTAGCTGGCATCGATGCTGCCGTCCGCGTTCAACCGCACGACGGACAACTGCCCGAGCGCAAAATCGTCGTTGATCCCGCCGATGACCACCGCCTTTCCGCCCGACGCAGGCAGGACGAAGCCGCCATCCGCACGCAGTCCCTGGCCGTAGTTCGCGTCGAGCGAACCGTCGGCGTTCAGGCGCGCGAGCGTCAGCCGGGCCTTGCCGTTGACCGCGCCAAAACGACCGGCCAGGACGAATTTCCCGTCGCTCAGCCGCACGATGTCATCGACGAGGCCGACGCCGGCGGTCGGCTGCGCCTCGGCCAGCGTCGAGAACACGGCACCGGGATAGACCGTCGGCGCGACGCTGACCTGCGCGACCCGCGAAACGGTGAACGACAGACCGTCGAACACCTGGAGGTCATAGAAGTCCGCATCACCGCGCCACGCGGTGGCGACCGTGTGGGTGGCGGTCGTCGCGCCGGCGAGCGGCACGCCATTGCGGCGCCAGCGGTAAGTGACCGGCCCCACTCC
Organism: uncultured Opitutus sp.; assembly: GCA_964513055.1. Classification (GTDB taxonomy): domain Bacteria; phylum Verrucomicrobiota; class Verrucomicrobiia; order Opitutales; family Opitutaceae; genus ER46. The sequence goes on along the minus strand of CAZENI010000444.1, from coordinate 2,766 downwards.
GCTGCCAGCCGCGCGCAACGTGAAGGGCTGGCCCGCCGTGGTCGTCACGTCGGCCGGCTGCAGAGAGATCGCCGGCGCCGGGTTGGGGCCCGAAAGCGTGACCGTCGCGCTACGGAGCGTCCCGCTCTGATTGCGAATCGTGACGTAATAGCTGCCGGCATCGCTGGTGGACAGGCCAGCCAAATTCAGGGTGGCGTTCGTCGCGTCGGGCACGACTTCGCCGTCATGAAACCACTGATACTTCAGCCCGCCGCCGGCCGCCTGCACGCTGAAGCCCGCCGAGCCTCCCACGGCCGCGATCTGACTCTGCGGTTGGGCGAGAATCGAGGCCGCCGGCTCGAGTTGAATCCCGATCGTGAAACCCGCCGTGCTGCCCGCGCGATCGTCGATGGCCACGGCATAGGGCGTGCCGGCGGTCACGGAAAACGATGCCTTCAAGGGCGCCCCCGTGTCGCTGGCACCGCCCAGGGCCACGCGCGCCAAGCTTCCAACGGCTGTTCCGGTGTAGACCGATATCGCAAGGGAATTCGTGCCGGGCATTGCCACGGAGACGCTGGCGAAGCCAGACGCGGCCGGCGTCCACCGATACCAGACCGAAGCGGCAGGGCGATCACGGCCTTCGATGTGCGCGGGTTCCGCTGGCTCGCCGGTCGCAAACAGGGTGGTGCCGCTCACGGTGCCGCCGGAGCCGGAGATCACCTGAGCCTGGGCGAAGTCGTCGTTCGCCGGCGCAGCGGAGAAACTCCATGCGAGATTGAAGGTTCCGCGGCCGGCGACCCTGCTGGCCAGCGCGATTCGATAGGTGGAACCAGCACGCACGCTCACGGGAACCTCCGCCCGCTCGTCCGCTCCCGCCGTCGATGAAAAGGCCAGGAGCGAGAGGGCACTGACCGTATTGCCCTCGTAGACGGCGAGCACCCGCCGGGACGTCGCACCGGTCGTGAGGCACTTCAGCTGCCCGGCCTGGGTGGCGGTCCATTGATACCACACCGAGGAACTCGCGGTGAACGTGTCGGTAAAGAACAGCCCGTGCGGCCGTTCACCGCTTTCGCCGGTGGCGCTCACATTGGTCCCAGCGACCGTGCCAGCCGGGCCGCTGAGGATCTGCGCATCCGCGAGGTTGTCGTTGGCGGGCCGGGGAGGAACGACGACCGTCACCACCGCACGCGCCGAAGGAATGGATCCCGTGGCATCCGAAACCAGCACGGTGTAGTCGCCGGCATCGCCCACCTCCACCACGCCGACACTCAGGGTCGGCCCATCCGTCCCGCTGAAGCGTCCGCCGTTGGCGAGGTCGGTGCCGTTTCGCCGCCATTGAAAACGGAGCGGCGGCCTTCCCACCGCCTGCACGGACAAGGTGAATTCGGCCGTGGCGACGGCCGCCTTTCCGGCGGGCTCCTGCGTAATCGCCAGGGGCGGCGGCACCATCATCGCCAGGGCATGATCGCGGCCGGCCGCGACGCGCGAGACCCCGGCCAATCCGGGTGGCAGCACGTTGAGCGTCGTGGTCCCCACCGCGACATCCCAAGCCACAACGCTCCCATCCGCCCTGGCGGCGATGCAGTTTCTGCCCCCTGCGGCGAGTCCCGTGAGGCCCGACACGCCAGTCGGCACAGTCGCACCACCACCCGACGAGTTGCCCCAAACCACCACCGTGCCATCCGCCTTGAGGGCGCCACTGTGGAATTCGCCGGCCGCCAGCGCCACCACGCCCGCCAATCCGGCGGGGGGCGCCGCCTGCCCATGCAGATTCCACCCCCACCCCACGACCGTGCCGTCGGACTTCAGAGCGAGCGTATGCATGAGGCCGGCGGCGACCGCGACCACATCACCCAAGCCCGGAGGCACCGCGAGCTGCCCTTGGGAATTGTCGCCCCAAGCGTGCACGGTGCCGTCGGAAAACAACACCACGACGTGGGATGAGCCCGCCGCACAGGTCACGACCTTCTTGGTCAGGACCGGCACCGTCTCGGCCCCCACCGGCCCAAGATTGCCCCAACCCACCACGGAACCGTCGCCTTTCAGGGCGATCACACTCCGGAAACCCGCGGAAATCTGCACGACATCGGAGAGGCCCGGCGGCACGGAAGTTTGCCCGTAAAAATTGGTGCCCCAAGCAGCGACCGTTCGGTCTGCCCTGAGCGCGACACTGTGACTCTCGCCACCGCCGATCGCGAGCACCTGACCGACGCCCGCCGGCACCGTGCTCTGGCCCGCGGAATTGCTCCCCCACGCCACCGGCACGGAACCGGCGGGGGCAACCTCGAGGACAAAAACCGAACGGCTCGTGCCCGTGCCGTTCGAAACGACCGCCTGATACCACCCCCGGTCCGTCAATGCAGCACCCGTCAGCTCGAGGGTTGACCCCGTGGCTCCCGAAAGCGGCGCCCCGTTTCTGATCCACTGATAAGAGAGTGGCGCGGCGCCGGTCGCAACAACGGCGAAAGACACCGGCTGTCCGGCGGCGACGGCCTTGCTCAGGGGTGGCGTCGTAATACTGGGAGCCTGGGCATTTGCCCGCGCCACCATTAGGGCGGCCAGAAGTATGGGCCACATGGCCCACTGCCAGCTCAAGCGAAGCCGTTTCTGGGATGAGTTTCTGCTCATTGAAGTCATTGGAGTGATCAAGCGCGGCCACCTAAGGCCCAGCCGCAAAGCCGTCCTCCGTGCCGGCCTGCACGCGGTAGCGGCCTGTGCGGATGGTGCCGGCACGGGTGTTGTAGAGTTCGATCACGCGTGTCAGCTCGAAGAGGTCGATCATGCCGT
>CAZENI010000443.1:0-7194 GCA_964513055.1 uncultured Opitutus sp. | reverse complement strand
ATCGATCCCTTCGCGCTGGCCGAAGAGGCCCGGCCGTTCCTGCGCGGCCAGCCGCGCACGCAGGACGAGGTGCGCGACTTCCTCGGCGCGCGCCATCCCCGGCTCGACGTCCGCCTGGTCGGGCATGCCGTGCGCCTGCATCTGCCGCTCGTGCAGGTTCCCGAGCCCGGCGCTGGCGCCTGGGATTTCCCTGCCCTGCCGCGTTTCGCCCTCGCGGAAGAGTGGCTCGGCCGCGCGCCGGACGCCGCGAGCGATCCCCGCGACCTGATCCGGCGCTACCTCGCGGCGTTCGGCCCGGCCGGCGCGCGCGATTTCCAAACCTGGTCCGGCCTCGCCGCCCGCGAGGTGTTCGAGCAGCTCCGACCCGAACTGCAAATTTTCCGGGACGAACAAGGCCGCGAACTCTTCGATCTGCCGGCGGCACCCCGGCCCGGCGGCGATGCCCCGGCCCCGCCGCGTTTCCTGCCGGACTACGATAACGCCCTCCTCGCGCACACCGATCGCAGCCGCATCGTGGCCGATGCGTTCCGCCCCAAAGTGTTTCTGGCCGGTCTGCGTGTCGCCGCGACCTTCCTCGTCGACGGCTTCGTGCGCGGCACGTGGAAAGTAACGCGGACGCGCCAGGAGGCGACGCTGACTGCGAGCGCCTTCATGCCGCTGAGCAAGCCGGAGCGCGCCGCCCTCGCCGCCGAGGCGGAGCCGCTTGTGCGTTTCCTCGAACCCGCCGCCACGACCGTCGCGGTGCGCTTCGCCGCCTGAGACACGCACGCTGCCCGGCCCGGTCGCAAGTTGACGGAACCGCGACGAAGGTTCATGAGTCCCCCACCCGCATGCCCCAGCCTGCCTGCCTGAAATCCGGATCGGTCCTGCTGTTCGCCATGGCGCTGCTGCTGACCGTGGCGACCGCGGGTGCCGAAGAGCTGCGTTTCTCCGCCACGCTCGGCGCCCCCGACCGCACGGCGAGCGGTTTGAGCAAACTCACCTCGGACCAGGTCGCAGTGATCGACGCGCTGGTCCGGCGCGACACCGGGCGCCGGGGCCCATCCTCGGCCGCCGACGGGGAAAAGGAAGTGGGCGGTGCGACGTTTTCCCAGCGCCTGTCCCCGGAAGAGCGCAAGACCGCCGGCCTGCCGGCGCTCTCCGCCGCCGAGCTGGCGCAGCTCGACGCGCAGGTGGAGCGGCTACAGGGCGCCCGGCTCGCGCGCACCCTGCTGGCACCGCCCGCCTACATCGCCCGCACCTCACGGCTCGTGCCGACCGAGAAGAAAAAGGAGCGCGAGATCCATGGCTCGTTCTCCCTCAGCTACGGCATGGGCAGCGGCGGCTACAGCGAGAAGGCCGGCTCGATGGTGCTGACCATGGAGGACCCGGCGCGCGGCTACGCCATCTCCGTCGGTTACAGCGAGTCGCATGTGAAAGGCGGATACGGCGTCTATCGCGATCCGTTTTACCGCGATCCGTTCACCGACGCGGACCGCGGGCTTCCGCCCGTCGAGCTGCCGCGCCCCTGATTCAGCCGGTCGTCAGACCGGTGGCCGGCCCCGGAACGCGCTGGCAATCGCCGAGACGACCAGCAGCACGAGGAAGACGAAGAACAGGATGCGCGCGATGTCCGAGGCCGTGCCGGCGACGCCGGTGAAGCCGAGGAGCCCGGCGATGATCGCGATGACGAGGAATAACAGGGTCCATCTCAGCATGGTGGTGTGGTGTTGGAGGGTGAGGGAATGCGGCTCCGGCCGACGGCTGGTTTGCCGCCAGGTCCGGCGCCCACTCTGACGTCCGCGGGACAATGACCGCCCGTCCCCGGCGGCGGTTCGTCAGAGGCGCTCCGGCGCGTTTCATCGGGATTTCTCCGCCGGCGCGGCGTCGTGCTCCTGGGCGTGATACCGGCGGTGGTGCGCCCGCAGCCGCCAGATCACCAGGCCGCAGATCGCCACCTTCACGCTGTCGACCACGATCAGGATCAGGATTCGCCGGCTGCTGGGATCGCTGCCCATGTCCCCGAGCAGAATCGTGACGTAGGACCGCGCGACGTAGATCGGCAGGACCACGGTGAAGAAGTATTTCAACCGGACCCCGCCGAGCGCCAGCAGGTAGTTGCGCACAAAATACGGCAGGCCCGGCACCAGCGCCGCGATCACGCACACCGCCACCTGCTCATCCGGCGGGATCTCCGGGAACCGCAGGTGCCGCCGCTCGATGAAGCGTTTGAGCGGCTCCCGCAGGAAGCTCCGCGCCACCACATAGGTTCCCAGTAGGTGGATCGCCGTGACCGCGGCCACGACCACCCCTCCCCACACCGGTCCGAAACGCGCGCCGGCGAAGAGATAGACCAGCGCGATGGGAAAGCCCGCGATCGGCAGCAGCGCCATCAGCGGCAGCACGGCGATCGGGTTCAACCCGCCGATCCAGTCCATCATCCCCGACCAGCTCACGTCGGTGTAGAGAACGATCAACGCCACCGCCGCGATGACGCCGGCGACCACGAGGCCGACGGTCCACATCGCGCGCCGGTTCTTCACCAGGCCGAAGAGCAGTGCGTGGCGCGCGCTCGGCGACCGCCGCGGCGACGCCGGTGCGGCCGGCGTTTCAGGTGGGCGGGCGGGATTGGTTTTCGACATTGCCGGCGTGGCGTGCGCCGCCGCACAGACCGCGACGCCCGCCCGAAGTGACACGCCGCCGCCGCTTTGGGAACCGTCCGGGGCGGCATTGGTCCAGACCGCGCCCCATGCCCCGTCTCCTGGAAAAAATCCGTCACCTCCGCCGGCGTCCCCACACCCCGACGCCCGCACCCGGCGGCGATTCCTCCCGGGGACGCCGCAACCGCCGCTGGTTCTGGGGCAGTGTCAGCGGCGGCATCGTCGTCGTGCTCGGCGCCTATTTCTGGTTCACCTCCGCCCGGCTGCTCACCGAGGTCATCCGGATCGACTACGGCCCCACCGACGCCTCGTTCGCCAACGCCATGGGGCCGCTGACCGGCGCCGATTTCACCGCCGGCAACGCCATCACCACGCTCGTCAACGGCGACCGCTTCTTCCCGGCGATGCTGGACGAGATCCGCGCCGCGAAAAAGTCCATCACCCTCGAAACCTACATCTGGGGCTCGGGCCACATCAGCAACCAGTTCATCGCGGCGCTGGCCGAACGCGCCCGGGCAGGCGTGAAAGTGCACGCGCTCCTCGATGGCATGGGCGGCCTGAAGCTCAACGGCAGCGACCGCGACCGCCTGCGCGCCGCGGGCGCCGAACTCCATATCTACGGCCGCGAGCATTGGTGGCAGGTGAAGCCGAACATCAACCATCGCACGCACCGCAAGATCCTCGTCGTCGACGGCAAGGTGGGCTTCACCGGCGGCATGTGCATCGACGACCGCTGGCTCGGCGACGCCCACGTGAAGGACCTCTGGCGCGAGACTCAGGTGCGCGTCGAAGGCCCCGTCGTCCGGCAGATGCAGGCGATCTTCGCGCACAACTGGCTCCAGACCACTTCGAGCCTGCTGCTCGGCGAGGAATACTTTCCCAAGCTCTCCCGCGCGGGCGGGATGGTCGCGCACTGCTACAAGAGCGGTCCGAGCGAGGGCGCCCAGACCGCGCGCCTCGGCTATTTCTTCGCCATCGCCGCCGCGCGCCAGTCGATCGACATCGCGCACGCCTACTTCGTCCCGGACGATCTCGCGATCGACCTGCTGCTCGAAGCGATCGCCCGAGGCGTGAAGGTGCGCGTGATCGTGCCTGCCCACAACGACTCCCGCTTCGGACGCGCCGCCTCGCGTTCGCGCTGGGGCAAGCTGCTCGCCGCCGGCGCGGAATTCCACCTCTACGAGCCCGCGATGTATCACTGCAAATCCATGATCGTCGACGACGTCCTCCTCACGATCGGCTCCGCGAATTTCGACAACCGCTCCTTCAGCATCAACGACGAGATCACCCTCAGCGCGCTCGACCGGACCCTCGCCGCCGAGAACCTCCGCATCTTCGCCGCCGACCTCGCCAAGTCGCGGCCGCTGACGCGCGCGGACTTCGAGGCGCGCCCCGCGCACATCAAGGTGCTCGATCATCTCTGCGGCCTGTTTCGCTCCCAGTTCTGAGAGGGCGGCTAAAAAGGCCTGCGGTAGGAGCGCGCTTGCGCGCGATGGGGTGCGGCGTCACCGGGCGAACAGCCCCGCGAAATCGCCCGCAAGCGGGCTCCTACCTTCCGAACCGGGGCCCTTCTTGGACGCCCACTGCGGATGGGGCGATCACCCGCGGAACCACCGAGCCCCGGCCGGAACAGTGCTGGCGCACGCCGGCACCGACGCCGCGCCGCGCCGACATCCCGAACCCGATCACCTCCATGACCCTGCTCTCGCTCGCCTCCCTGGCGCTACCCGTCGCCGCCGCCGGCTGGTCCCTCCTCTATCTCCTCGCCGGTGGCGGTCTCTTCGGTGCCATCGTGATTTTCATCATCGCGAAGATTTTCCGGCGCTGACCGGCGCCGCCGTTTCCACCTCGCGCAACAGAGCCGCGAGCTCGTGTTTCCACAAACGCGGAAACGTGTGCGAACCGTGGCCGCGCGAGCGCTCGTCATACGGGATCATCACCATCCGCCCGCGCGGCACGCGTGTGATCTCGCGTTCGAGGATGCCCAGCTCCGGCGGATCGATCAGGTCGTCCGCGGAGTTGATCGCGACCAGCGCCGCGCGGATCCGTCCGAGACCCGGACCCGGATCGTAGTCGTTCGACGACTCGATCGCGTAGAGCATGTCGTTCGCGTCGGCGTGCTCGAGGAAGCCCTCGACAAAATCGTCGAGCACCTCGTCCGACCGCGCCAGCGTGGGCATCGCCTGCTGGCGCAGCACCGGATTGCTCGTCATGAAAAACACCATCTGCGCCGCCAGCCGCAGCGCGGGTGGCTGCTGCGTGTAGTCGCCCTGCCGCCAGAGCACGTCGCCGCGGATCGCGTCGCTCACCATCCGCCGCCACACGCGGTTGCGGCCGGAGATCTGCACGGGCAGGCAGCCGAGCGGCACCAGCGCGTCCATGAAATCCGGATGCATCTGGCCCCACAGCCAGGTCTGCATGCCGCCTGAGGAGGTGCCCATCACCAGCTTCAGGTGATTCACGCCCAGCCCCTCCGTGAGCATGCGGTGATCGGCCGTCACGATGTCACGGTAACCATAGCGAGGGAAACGCGCGCGCAGGCCGTCACTCGGCTTGCTCGAGCCACCGTGGCCCAGGCTGTCGCGCAGGATGATGAAGTGAGTCGCGACATCCAGCGGCTGACCCGGCCCGAAGAGCTCGCCGGCGAACTGCGGCTGGAGGAACTGCGCGCCCGTGCCGGTCGTGCCGTGCATGATCAGCACGGCGTTTCTCACCCGGCCACGCGCATCCCGCCGCGGCGTGCCGAGCACGCGGTAGTGCAGCTTCACCTCCGGCAGCCGCTCGCCCGACGCGAACTGGAAATCGCGGAGCACCACGTCGCCCTCGCGCGCCTTCGGCGGCTGCGCGGCGTCCGCGCCGGCCGTCGCGCCGCCCAGCGCCAGCACGAGCAAAAACACGAAACGCTTCATCGGCCGGCGGCCTCAGCGGCCCAGCGCGGCGGCCACGCGCACGAGCTCCGTCGCCAGCGCCTGCGCGCTCTTGCGCACGCGCTCCTCCTTGAGCGCACCCTGCTCGTCGAAGGCCTTGTCCGCGTGCGGAAGGATGCACTGCACCGGCACGACCACGCAGCCGAGGTGCGTCAGCAACTGACGCGCGAGCGTCATCGAGCGGATGCCGCCAAACGCCCCGGGCGAGGCCGACACGACCGCCGCGACTTTCCCCGGGAACGGACTCTCGTCCGCCCGCGTGCACCAGTCGATCGCGTTCTTCAACAGCGGCGCGAGCTGCGAATTGTATTCCGGTGACGCGATCAGCAGCGCGTGATGCTGCGTCACCAGCTCGACCAGTTTCTGCGCGCCTGCCGGCATCCCGGACGCGTCTTCGAGATCACCGTCGTAGAGGGGCAGCGCGAGTTCCTTCAAGTCGACGACCGTGACCTCGCCGCCCGCCGCACGCGCAGCTTCGGCGACGGCCACGAGGAGTTTCCGGTTCAGCGACTCGCGACGTGCGCTGCCGGAGAACGCCAGGATGCGGGGAACGGTGGGCATGGCCTAACGGAAGCGACCCCCGCGCTTTCAGCAAGCCCGGGCTACCGCTGCCGCCGCCACCCGCCTCGCCTCACTTCAGCGACGCCAGCAACCGCTCGAGTTCCGTCCGCTTCGCTTGCTGCTGCGCGAGTTGCTTGCGCGCGCCCTCGAGCACCGCGGGCGGCGCCTTGCTCACGAACGCTTCGTTCGAGAGCCGCGCTTCCGTCCCGGCGATGTGCTTCGTGATCGCCTCGAGTTCCTTCGCCAGCCGCACCTTCTCCGCGCCCACGTCGACCGTGCTCGCGAGATCGAGATAGACCGTGCCGAGCGGCGTCACGACCGCCGGCGCCCCGTCCACCTGATCGCGCCGCGTGATCTCCGCGGCCCCGGCCATGCGCGCGAGCTTCGCCAGATTGGCCGCGAGCAGCGCCCACTCGGTGTCACCGGTCGTGACGAAGAACTTCACGTCGCGCCGGCTCGCCAGATTGTGGTCGGCCTTCAGCGCCCGCGCCTGCGACACGAAGCCCTTCAGCCGCTCGACCGACGCCACGGCGGCGCGATCCAGCACGAGGCCCTGCGCGTGCGAACTCGTGGCGATCTGCGAGGCGTTCTCCAGGCGCGCGTCCTCGATGAACTTGCCCTCGGGCCCGTAGCCGAGCTGGTGCCAGAGTTCCTCCGTGATGAACGGGATGAACGGATGCAGCAGCAACAGCGTCTGCCGCAGCACGAGATCCTGGATCGCAAGGCAGTTCGCCTTTGTCGTCGGATCCTGGAGCTTCGACTTCGAGACCTCCACATACCAGTCGCAGAAGTCGTTCCAGAAAAACCCATACAGCGCCTGCACCGCCGCGCTGAACTCGAACTCGTAGAAGCAGCGGTTCACCTCGCGCGAGGTGGCGAGCATACGGTCGAGGATCGCGTGGTCGTCGCCGTCGAACTTCGCCGCGTCGAGCCGCGCGATGATCGCGCCGAGCGAGCTGTTGTCGCCCGCCTCGCCGCTCATCTGCCGGAAGCGGCACGCGTTCCAGAGCTTGTTGCAGAAGTTCTTCCCGCTCTCGATCCGGCCCTCCTGGAAACGGATGTCCTGC
>CAZENI010000442.1:0-7214 GCA_964513055.1 uncultured Opitutus sp. | reverse complement strand
CGTGTCACGTTGGATACGATCGGGCTTGTGCCCACCGAGGCCGAGATCGCCGCGTTCCGGGCCGACCGCTCGCCCGAGCGCCGGACGAAGGTCATCGACCGGCTCCTGGCCGATCCCCGCTGGGCGGACCAATGGATGGGCTACTGGATGGACGTGCTCGCGGAAAATCCGAACCTGATCAACCCGACCCTCAACAACACCGGCCCGTTCCGCTGGTGGATCCACGAGTCGCTCCGCGACAACAAGCCGCTCGATCTGTTCGTCACCGAGCTGGTCCGGCTCGAGGGCAGCGAACGCTTCGGCGGGCCCGCCGGTTTCGGCGTCGCGTCGCAGAACGACGTGCCGATGGCGGCCAAGGGCATCATCCTCAGCTCGGCGTTTCTCGGCGTGGAGATGAAATGCGCCCGCTGCCACGATGCGCCCACGCACGCCTCCAAGCAGCAGGAGCTCTTCCAACTCGCCGCGCTCCTGCAGACCAAGCCGCTCAAGGTGCCCGCGACCAGCAGCGTGCCGCTCGACCACCTGCGCGTCGGCGGCCGCGAACCGCTCATCCAGGTGACGCTCGCGCCCGGCAGCACCGTCGCGCCCGCCTGGCCGTTCGCCCAGTTCGGCAACGAAGCCGCCGCCGCCGCGCTCGCCGAGCGGCCCGAAGATCCGCGCGATCGCCTCGCCGCGATGATCACCGCGCCGCAGAACGAGCGCTTCGCCCAGGTCATGGCCAACCGGATCTGGGAGCGTTTCATGGGCCGCGGCATCGTCGCCACCGTCGGCGACTGGGAAAAATCCACGCCCACGCATCCCGAGCTGCTCCGCTGGCTCGCCCGCGAACTCGTGCGCTCCGGCTACGACACCCGCGCGCTCACGCGCCTCATCCTCACCTCGCACGCCTACCAGCGCGCCGCCGATCCGCGCCAGCCGCAGCCCGGCCCGCTCTTCATCGCGCCCGCGCCGCGCCGGATCGGCGCCGAGCAGCTCATCGACTCGCTCTTCGCCGCCACCGGCAAACCCTTCGCCGTCGAGCCCGTGAACCTCGACGTCGACAGCGTGCGCACGATCGACAACGCCCTCGACCTCGGCCGCGCCCGCCGCGCCTGGATGCTCGCCTCCACCTCCAACGAACGCGACCGCCCCAGCCTCATGCTCCCGCGCATCCAGGCCGTCGCCGAGGTCCTCGAGGTCTTCGGCTGGCGCGGCGCCCGCCCCGATCCCGCGCCCGGCGTCCGCGCCGTCGACGCCAACCTCCTCCAGCCCGCGCTGCTCTCCAACGGCACGATGATGACGTGGCTCACCCGCCTGAGCGACGACCACGGCCTCACGCGTCTCGCCCTCGAGGCGGAATCGCCCGAGCGCTTCGTCGACCGTCTGTTCCTGAAGTTCTTCACGCGCCCGCCCACCGCGGCCGAGCGCGCGACCTACGCGGACGCGCTGCGCCCCGGTTTCGCCACGCGTGTCCTTTCCTCCGCCGACCTCGCGCCCGCCACCTCCGCGCCGCGCCGCAAATTCGTCGCCTGGTCGAATCACATGAAGAGCGAGGCCAACACGCTGCGGCTCGAGGAGGAGGCCGCCGCCCGCCGCGGCGATCCGCCCACCGCGCGCCTGCACGCCGACTGGCGCCGCCGCTGCGAAGACGTCATCTGGGCCCTCCTCAACGCGCCCGAGTGGACGCATGTGCTATGAAAGCCCCTTTCACCGCGAACTGCCTGGCGCGGCATCGCCGCAACCACATCACCAAACCACCAACCCGTTGAACCACGGATCACACGAGGATCACGGATGAAATCCTGCCACCTGAGTTCTTTGTTTGTATCCGTGTCCTCTGTGTATTCCGTGGTTAAATGGCTCGGAACGTTTGCCTCAGAATCTTCTCGGCCCGCGTGCATTCTCGGGGAAAGCAGTGCAGATGATCTGAATTTCTTCTGCCTTTATCCGCGATCTCCGCGCCATCCGCGGTCAGAATTTCCTGCCCCATGAACCGCCGCACCTTCCTCTCCCACGCCGCCGCCGCTGCGGCCGCGGCCTCGCTCCCGCCCGGCCTCCGCGCCGCCGACAGCTCGCGCATCGTCTCGCACCCGAAGGGCAAGGCCGAGCACTGCATCTTCATCTGGCTCGGCGGCGGCATGTCGCAGATCGACACCTTCGATCCCAAGAAGCGTGGCAACTCGAAGTCCAAGCCCAGCATCGCCGGCACTGACTACGATCTGGTCGACACCGCCGTGCCCGGCGTGCGCTACACCGAGCACCTCGCACAGACCGCGCGGCTCGCCGATCGCGTCACCGCCGTCCGCACCGTCAACCACAAGCTCGGCATCGAGCACGCGCTCGCCACCAACTTCGTGCACACCGGCCGGCCCGTGAGCGGCAGCACGATCTATCCCTCGCTCGGCTCCGTCGTCGCGCACGAGCGCGGCCCCGTCAACGACCGCGTCCCCGCCTACATGGTAATTGGCTACCCGAGCGTCAGCCGAGGCCCCGGCTTCCTCGGCGCGAAGCACGGCTATATCTACCTGGTCGATACGGAAAGCGGCCCGGCCGGCTTCACGCCCCCCGAGGGCATCGATCCGGAGCGCGTCGCCGCCCGCCGCCAACTCCTCGCCCCGCTGCAGGGCCACGCCGCCGCCGACTCCATGCTGGCCGACTACGAGGAGGCGCAGCGCGCCGCCCTGCGCCTCGCCGGCCCGGACTTCATGCGCCACTTCAAGCTCTCCGGCGAGCCGGGCGCCCTCCGCCAGCGCTACGGCGGCGAGTTCGGCCAGCGCTGCCTCCTCGCCCGCCGCCTCGTGCAGGCCGGCGTCCGCTTCATCGAGGTTTCGCACAATCTGAACTTCATCAACGGCGCCGGCTGGGACACCCACAACGCCGGCCAGCTCAACCAGCACGTCCTCATCCGTGAACTGGATACGGCCCTCTCCGCGCTCCTGCTCGATCTCGAGGCCCAGGGCCTGCTCGACAAGACCCTGATCGCGATCGGCACCGAGTTCGGCCGGCCCGGGCAGTTCGACAGCGGCGGCGGCCGCGGCCACCAGTCGGCCGTGTTCTCGCTCGTGCTCGCCGGCGGCGGCCTGAAGCACCGCGGCGCCTACGGCGTCACCGACGCGCTCTCCGGCAAGCCGCTCGAGAGTCCCGTCTCTGTCCCCGATTTCCACGCCACGATCTACGCCGCGCTCGGCATCAATCCCTCCCGCGACCTCGTCAACGCCTCGCGCCCCGTGCCGATCACCGACGGCGGCAAGCCGATCGCTGCGCTCTTCAGTTGAGCCGCTCCGTGGTGGAGCGGCTTGTCCTCAAGCCGCTGGCTTGAGACGCTCCCCACGTCTCAAAGCGCGTTGGGGTCAACGCGCGCCACCGCCATCCTCTCGTGAAGCTCGCGTTTCCCTTCCTCACCGTCGCCCTGCTCGCCTCCGCGGCAGCCGTGGCCCAGGAACGCGTGCTCACCACCGCCCTCGAGGTCCGCTCGCTCTCGCCCGCCGAGGCCGAGTCCGGCATTCCCGTGAAACTCCGCGGCGTCGTCGTGTTCGTCGAAGGCATCTCCTCCGTCTTCGTGCAGGACGAGACCTCGACCACGTTCTTTCGCATGCGCGCGCGCCCGCTGCCCGCGGTCGGCGACGAGATCGAACTCACCGCCAAGACGCGCATGGGCCTCTACCTGCCCGGCCTCGACTACGCCACCCCTCGCATCCTCGGCCGCCGGCCGCTGCCACCGGGCATCCCCGTCACCTACGACGATCTCCATTTCGGCCGCTATCACTACCAGCGTGTCACCGTCGAGGGCGTGGTGCGCTCCGTCGCGCCTTACGACTCCGGCAAGAGCCTCCTGCGCCTCGCCCTCGGCTCCCGCGTGATCGAGCTCCGCGTCGAAGTTCCCCCGCCCGAGCAGTCGCTGGTCGACCATCGCGTGCGGGTCACCGGTCTCGCCGCCGGCATGATCAACACGCCGCGCCGCCAGCTCGTGCAACCGTCCATGCGCGTGCTCGACTGGCAAGCCGTCGAGGTGCTCGCGCCCGCCCCGCCCGCCTCGGACGCCCCCGCGGTCTCGGCCGAGGCCCTCCTCGCGTTTCGCGTCAGCGGCCTCGGAGAGCAACGCGTCCGCATCCGCGGCACCGTCTCGGCCACGCTCGACCCCGACCTCGCCTTCCTGCTGCAGGACACGCGCGCCTTCGCCGTGCGCTTCGGCCGGCCGACACCCCTGAAGGCCGGCGAACAAGTCACCGTGGTCGGGTTTCCCTCGATGGAGCAGTTCAGCGCCTCCGTCGTCGACGCCGAGTTGCTGGACCGGCAGCCCGGCGCGGCGCCGGCCCCGATCGATGTGCGCTCGATCCATGAACTCTTCGAGGGCCCGGGCGGCCTGAACGGCCGCTACGACGGTTTTCTCGTGCGCGTCGTCGTCACGCTGCGCGACAGCTTCAAGAACGAAGGCGGGGCCACGCTCCTCGTCCAGGACGGCACGCGCACGATCCAGGCCCGCGTGCCCGAAGGCGTCGAACTGCCGCCGCCCGGTTCGCTCGTGCGCCTCACCGGCATCTGCCTCGTCGAGACCGCCGAGACCGGCTCCGGCTTCGCCAGCCGCCCCGGGCTCATCAGCCTGCGCGCCACCTCGCCCGCCGATCTTGAGGTGATGCGCCGGCCGCCGTGGTGGCGCTCGCGCTGGCTCGGCACGCTGCTCGCCGTGCTGCTCGGCGTCACGCTCCTCGCCAGCCTCTGGATTGCCGCACTCCGCCGCCAGGTCGGCCGGCAGACCGCCGCGTTGCGCCGGCGGATCGAATCGGAGGCCGCGCTCGAGGAACGGCAGCGCATCGCGCGGGAATTCCACGACACCCTCGAGCAGGAACTCGCCGGCGTCAGCCTGCGGCTCGACGCGCTGGCCACGCGCCAGATCGACGACAAGGGCCAGCAACTCGTGAGCGCCTCGCGCAATCTCGTTTCCCGCATCCAGACCGAGACGCGCGATCTCATTGGAGACCTGCGCGACCCGACCGAGTCCGCCGGCGATCTCGCCTCGGCACTCGCCGCCGTCGCCGCGCGCCACGCCGCCGACAGCGGCGCCAACGTCCGGCTCGCTTCCTCCGCTCCGATGCCCCTGCTCCCTCCCGCCATCGTCCACGACCTCCGGATGATCGCGCGCGAGTCCGTCACCAATGCGCTCAAGCACGGGCGCGCCACCGATGTGACCATCGGCCTCGCCCTCCGCGAGGCGCAACTGGTGCTGACGATCGTCGACAACGGCTGCGGCTTCGATGCCTCGACCGCGACGCAGAGCCGGCGCGGGCATTTCGGCTGCGCCGGCATCCGCGAGCGCTGCCGGAAAATCGGCGCCGAAGCCCTCTGGCACAGCGCGCTGCAGAAGGGCTCCACCGTGGAAATCACGCTTCCCCTGCCCTCCCAGGGCGACGCCCCGTCCGCGCCGCGTCCCCCGCCCTCCTGACCATGGCCGAATCCCCGCTCACGCTCCTGATCGTCGACGACCACTTCGTCGTCCGCAGCGGCCTCGCCGCCTCGCTCGAACTCGAGGACACCATCGAAGTCGTCGGCGAGGTCGAGCGGACCGAGGACGTCGTCCCCGCCTACCAGCGCCTCCGTCCCCGCGTCGTGCTGATGGACCTCCAGCTCCCGAGCGCCGGTGGCATCGCCGCCACCGCGGCGCTGCGCGCACACGACGCCGGCGCCCGCGTGTTGATCTTTTCCACGTTCGCCCGCGACGACGAGATCCAGGCCGCGCTCGACGCCGGTGCCTTCGGTTACCTCCAGAAATCCGCCACGCGCGCCGAGCTGCTCACCGCGCTCCGGGAGGTCGCGCAGGGCCGCAAGTCCCTCGCTCCCGAGCTCGCCCGCCGGCTCAACGCCCTCCGCCTCGGCCCCGCCATCACCTCGCGCGAGCGCGAGATCCTCGGCCTGATCGCCGCCGGCCGCGCCAACAAGGAAATCGCCGGCACCCTCTCGATCTCCGAGGACACCGTGAAGCGCCACGTCAGCCACATCCTCGAGAAACTCGACGTGAACGACCGCGCCCAGGCCACCGCCGAGGCGATCCGCCGCGGCATCGTGAAGATGGAGAGGTAGGGACGGTTGTCCCCAACCGTCCTCCTTGGGCTTTGGACGTGCGCCCCCATCGCACGCGCAGCCCGAAGTCTCCCACCGCTCCGCCACGCCGCCGCACGAAAGTGTAATACCCCGGACCGTGCGCTGCGCCCGCCGCGCGTTTCGCTCGCCCACGTCAGAGTCAGCTGTTTCCCCCCACGTAATCCCCCAGACCCATGAGTTCTCCGCTGCCCCGCCGTCTCGGCGCGCTTGCGTGCGCACTGTTGTCGCCGCTGCTCGCCCTCGCCCAGAATTCCGCCACCGGTGTGATCACCGGCCGCATCTTCAATCCCGCCACCGGTGAATACGTGCGCAATGCGCAGGTGACCATCGAGGCCACCGGTCAGAGCGTCGCCTCCGAAGGCGGCGGCACCTACCGGCTGCCCGACGTCCCGCCGGGCCCTGTCACGCTCCGCGTGACCTTCACCGGCTATACGCCGGCGACCGCCGCCGTCACCGTCGCGGCCGGCGCCACCGTCACGCGCGACTTCGAACTCACCAGCTCGGTGGAGAAATCCGACGGCGGCGTGTTCAAGCTCGGCACGTTCAAGGTCTCCAGCGATCGCGAGGGCAACGCCAAGGCGATCATGGAGCAGCGCAACTCGATGAACATCACCAACAGCGTCGCCTCCGACGTCTTCGGCGATGTCGCCGAGGGCAACGTCGGCGAGTTCCTGAAGCACATGCCGGGCATCGAGCTCGATCTCACGCAGGGCGAGGTGCGCACCATCCGACTGCGCGGCCTCGATTCCGAATACACCCAGGTCACGCTCGACGGCGTCTCCCTCGGCAGCGCCGACGCCAACCAGGGCGCCAGCGGCAACGCCCGCGCCTTCTCCTTCGAGCAGGTCTCGCTCGCCAGCATGGAATCGATCGAAGTCTCGAAGACCATCAGCGCCGACGTCGACGCCAACGCCCCCGCCGGCACGATCAACCTCAAGACCAAGCGCGCCTTCGACCGCGCCGGCCGCCGCATCTCGGCCCAAGCCAACCTCACCGCGTTCTCCACCCGCTTCAATTTCGACGAGTCCTACGGCCCCGACGATCGCCAGTCCCGCAAGATCCACCCCGGCGGAATTTTCGACTACTCGGATGTGTTCTTCAACAAGCGTCTCGGCATCAACCTCAACATCAGCGAGTCG
>CAZENI010000441.1:0-7217 GCA_964513055.1 uncultured Opitutus sp. | reverse complement strand
ACGAAGGTGACCGGGCCAAACCAGCCTCGTTACCTCGGCTGCTACATCGTTGGGCGAAGTTCGACTGCATGGTTGGCTGAGGGCGGGTGCTCTTCCGAACGGCGCGCTTGGAGGTGCGCGCGAGGTGCGTCGCCAAAATCACGCCAGTGTCGCGAGCGACTGCTCGATGTCGGGTGGCGACCACCAGAGCTGGCGGCCGGCGTCGGTGGCGATCACGCGCGCGGCGTTGTAGCCGCAGAGGCCGGTGACGTTGCCGCCCGGGTGCGTCGAGCCGCCGCAGAGATAAAGGCCGGGCAGGGGCGTGCGATAATGGCCGGCGCCGGGGAACGGGCGGTTCGCGCCGATCTGGCCGTGGGCGAACGACCCGACGAGCAGGTCGCCGCCGCGCATGTTTGGCAGCTCGCGTTCGGTATCGAGCGGCGAGCGCGTGAAGGCATCGAGCACGCCGCTCGCGAGATTGGGTGCGAACTCCGTCCACTGCGCGAGGAGCCGGCGCCCGTGGGCCGCCTGCTCCGCGTCCCAGTGCGCGGGATTGCCGCGCAGCGCGTAGGGCAGTTTCTCCCAGAGAAACGCGACGTGGCGGCCGGGCGGCGCCTGCGTGGGATCGAAGAGCGAGGGGCATGCGCCCCAGGCGACAGTCGGTGGAATCTCGCCGCGCTCGTGGGCGGCGACGATCTCGTGAAACTGGCCGAAGCGCTCCATGCCGACGATGAACATGAACGCGCGCTCGAGCTCCGGGCGCTGCGCCGCCGCCGTCCAGCGCGGCGGCTCGGCGAGCGCGACGTTGAGGGCGAAGAGCGGGGCGAGGAGGTTGTAGTCGAAGCGCTGCGCCCGGGCGCGGATTTCGGCGGCCACCGCACTCGCGGGCAGCAGATCGAGAAACGTCTGCTGCGGGTTGAGGCCGGAGATGACGAGATCGGCGGTGAGCGTTTCGCCGGTGGTGAGCTCGACGCCGGCGGCGCGGCCGGCGCGGACCACGATCTGTTTCACGTCGACGCCGCAGCGAATCTCGCCGCCGTGGCCGGCGATCGCGGCGACGAGGCCGCGGGCGAGTTCGCCGGAGCCGCCGACGCACATCTGGGCCTTCGAGGGCGAGGCGAGCAGCGCGGGGATCGCATGGCCGAAGCCGGGCAGGCGGAGGTCGACCTCGCGGAGCCCGTTGAAGAACAGCAGCCCGGCGCGCACGGCGTCGTGCTCGAACTCGCGGGTGACGAACTCGAGCGGCGAGAGCGCGGAGACCTCGAGGAGGCGGCGGCCGAGGGGGCTTTGCGACAGCAGGCGGGTGCGGAGCGCGGGGTCGAGCGGGGGACACTGCGCCTCCGGAATCAGGATACGCTCGACGATCGGCCGGAACTCCTCCGTCCAGCGGCGCAGGGCGCCGGCGTCCCGGCGGGAGAACTGCGCGAACGACGCGACAGTGCGGTCGAGGTCCGTCCACCACTCGAGGGCGCGGCCGTCGCGGAGCAGCATCGCGACATTCAGCTCCGGCTGGAGATAGCGCACGCCCTGGCGCTCCAGCTCGAGGTCGCGGAACCACGGCATCTGCGTGATCGCGCGGTGGAAGAAGGAGTGTGGGTGATGCGTGTAGCCCGGGAGGCGCGGGTTTTCCAGCGTGCGCAGTCCGCCGCCGGGGGCGGCGGCGCGGTCGAGCGCCAGCGTGCGGAGGCCCGCGCGGGCGAGATAGGCCTGCGCCACGAGGGCGTTGTGGCCGGTGCCGAGGAAGATGGCGTCGTAGTGCAAGGGAGGAGGGAAGAACGGGATCGAGGAGGAGCGGCTTGTCCTCAAGACACTGGCTTGGGGGCGGCGAGAATCCTGCAGCGCGTTTGGGGACAACGCGCTCCACCTCCAAGCCGGGAAAACGAGACGGTCGCCATAACTATGGTCCTTTCTCCAGCGTCAGGCTGACGCGCATGTTAGCCGGCAAGGTGAAGCGGAGTTGCGGCGTGATTAAGGAGTGCTGGTGCTCCCCGGTCGCGAGCACGCGGGCGTCGGCGGCGGTGAGTGTCCAGCGGTAACGGTCGGGGTCCAGCAGGAGCAGGCTGACGCCCAGGGAACGCTCGTCGCCACCGAAATGATACAGGTCGGCCGCGAAGCGATCGCGCTGGTTGGTGGTGACCATGACGGCGAGGTCGCGCGGGAGCGTGTGCCAGCGCGCGCCGTTCAGGGGGAAATGGTCCACGGCTCCGGGATCGCCGGTGACGGTGGAGTAGAGGAGCGAGGCGTCGATTTTCGCCAGCCCGCTAGCCGCGGTCCGAGGCCAGCCACGGGGAAACGCCAGCACGCGATCCGTGTAGCGCACCTCGTCGGTGAACATCGGCCAGTTGACGCTGAGGGTGCGCGCCGTCGCGCCGAGCGCCTCCGCCAGGGCGGCCTCGTCACGCGTCAGGAGGTAGCGCCCGTAGCCTGTGGCGTCGGCGCGCAGCAGGTCGTCGAAACGCGTGTCGCCGGTGAGCTGCCGCCACTTGGCGAGCGAGTCGTTGAGGATGGCCGGGAGGCGGTGGGCCGCCCACGCCGTGGTCCCGGGCGGACCGTCGCGCGCGCCGCTCGCGAGGTGCGCGCGGCGGAGTTCCGCCATCCGCAGCAGCGGTTCGAGATAGAGCGCCTCGCCGGTTTGCGCGTGCGCCTGCAACAGTGTGGCGGTCATCGCGGCGACCGGATAGGCGGGCCACGAATAGAGATCGGTCATGGGATCGCCCGCGAGGTCGGGGCCGATCCATCCGCGCGTGGCGCTGCCCACCGCACCCGATGGCCAGCGCAGGGCCGCGGGGACGACGCCAGCCGGCTTGCCGTTGTCGGTGCCGAGGGCGGCCTCGGCCCACGTGCGCAGCCAGCGCGTGAGCGGCGCGCCCAACGCGGGGTCGCGCGTGCGTTGCCAGAGCAGCAGGACGGGTTGGAGCACGCGCACGTGATAGCCGGTGTCGTAGGCGCGGCCCGCGTCGGGGCCGAGGCGCTCGTGGTTGAAATCGATGTGCTTGAACTGCCGGCCACCGCGCGCGTTGTCGCCCCACCAGACGGCGTCGGCGAGCGTCAGGAGCCGTCGCGCGCGCGCGGCCCACTCCGGGTCCGCGCCCGCCACGTGCTGCATCGGCGTGAGCGTGTCCGCGGTCTCCTCCGCCGTGTGCTCGACGTCGGTGAGCTGGCTGGTGTAGCCGGCGGCGAGGGCCGGACGGGAGAGATTGCCCTTGGCCAGGCGGGCCTGCGCGGCCGTCACGGCGGGATCGTCGAAACCGAGCAGGACGGGCGCCCACCAGCGCCACATCTCGACATCGTCGCCCCACTTGCCGCCAAACTCGCCGTTGGCGAGCTGCCGCTCCGCGATCCACCAGCGGATGATCGCGTGCAACTGCTCGAGCGCGCGGCGCTGGTGATTGGCCCAGGCCGGCGCGCGATCGTCCCACGGCGAAAGACCGGGCGCGGGCAGGTTCTCGCCGCCGTAGATGCGGAGCAGCGCGTTGGCGGGAAACGCGGCGCGGGCGACCTCAAAGCAGCGCCCGGCCTCTGCGAGAAACGCCGCGCGCCGCTCCGGCACGGCGCTGACGCCGGAATGCTCCAGAAGACTCCACGCGAGGAAGCGGCCGCGGTAGAACGCCCAAAGTGGATACAGCGGCGACTCGGTGCGCGGTGGAGTTGGAAACGGCGGCGTGAACGCGAGCGTCGCGGTGTCGAAGAAGCCGTGCAGGTAACGGTGCGTCTCGCCGCGACCGCGGGCGACGTCGGCCTGCGCCCGGGCGCGGCCGTCGGCCCAGGCCTCGACGACGGGCAGGAGGGCGGCGAGTTCGGTGCGCGTCGGGGCGTCGAGCAGTGTGTCGCCCTGCGCCGCGAGCGTGCGCAGGTGGGCGAGGCGGGCCGCTTCGGTGGGCGCGTGGCCGGCGGCGGTGAGGAGGGAGGCGGCGGTGTCAGCGGCGCGGGAGAAGGCCGCGGAGAGGAGGGCGGCGCCGAGGAGGATCGCGGCGCGCCAGGCGCGCAGCCCGCCGCGTGAGCGGCGGGACTTCGGCGGGGAGGACTCGCGGAGGGTCCCTGCGCTCACGCGCAGGGCTGCACCGGATTTCTTCCGCAGCGGGGACATGCGACGCTTCGGGAGCAAGCGGCTTGGGGGCAAGCCGCTCCACCTCGGATTCTCGCTGCTCACTCAGAACCGGAAGCGCACGCCGGCGGCACCGTTCCAGCCGGAGTATTCCAGCTCCTCGGGGCGGTTGGGCGTGCTGTCATACCAGCGCTTCTTTTCCTGGGTGAGATTCTTGCCGTCGACGAAGACGGTGAAGTTCTTGGTGATCCGGTAGGAGATCTGGGCGTCCCAGCGCGTGGCGTCGTTGTTGGTGACCTGGCCCGCGAGGCCGCCGACCTCGCGGACGAACTCGTCGATGTAGTTCACGGCGACGCGCGCGGTGAAGCCGTATTTCTCCCAGTAGACCTGGGCGTTGTAGACGCGTTTCGGCTGCGACGGCACGAAGTCCTCCGTGCGGGTGCCGGTGGCGCCGGTGGTGACGTTGAAGGTGGGGAACTCGGACTCGCCGTTGACGAAGGTGGCGTTGACGCTGAAGCCGAGGCCGCTGAGTGGGCCGGGGAGCATCGGCAGCGCCTGGGCCCAGGTGAGCTCGGTGCCGGTGATGTCCTGGTTGGCGCCATTGAGATTCTGATACAGCGCGACGATGATCGGCGGGCGCGACTCGCGGGTGACGCCCTTGTAGATGAAGTCCTTGATGTTCTTCTGGAACACGGCGACGGACAGCATGCCGGTCGGCTGGAAATACCACTCGAGGGAGGCGTCAAAGTTCATCGACTTCTGGGCCTTCAGGTTGGGGTTGCCCTTGTAGACGCGGGTGAGCGCGCCGCTGTCGAGGTTGAGCAGGCCCTCGGGATCGAGGGAGGACTCGTAGGGGATGAGGTCGCCGTAGTCGGGGCGGGAGAGGGTGTTGGTCCAGGCGCCGCGGAGGACGAGGTTGCGAGTGAAGCGGTAGTTCAGGAGGAGAGAGGGGAAGGCGTTGCCGTAGGACGAGCCGCCGTGGGCGACGGTCGCGGGCGCGGGGCGGTAGGTGTAGTCGATCTTGGTCTTCTCGTAGCGGAGACCGGCGATGGCCTGGAGCTTGCCGAGTTGCGCGGTGCCCATACCGTAGACGGACGAGATGTCCTCGGAGGCGGAGTAGCGCGAGATCGCGAGCATGGTGACCTCGTCGCCGGGGACGAAGGTGTAGAGGTTCGGGCTGGCGGCCACGGTGCCGAACACGGCGTCGATGTCGGGGAAGGTGCCGAGGGTGGCGATGCGGCCGGCGAAGAGGCCGCGCGGCTGTAACGCGCCGGC
Source organism: uncultured Opitutus sp. (assembly GCA_964513055.1). Lineage (GTDB taxonomy): Bacteria > Verrucomicrobiota > Verrucomicrobiia > Opitutales > Opitutaceae > ER46. The sequence continues at coordinate 1,918 of CAZENI010000441.1, read as the reverse complement.
GAACGTGGCCTGTGTCGGGGCGGTGCCGGTGGGCGCGTAGTCGTCGATCGAGCCGTCGAGCTTCCGCTCCTTGCCGCGGTGCTTGGCGCCGATCTTCCAGGTGGTGGGAATATCGCCGAGCTTCTGGTTGAACTCGTAGTCGAGCTTCGCGACCACGTCTTCGTCGTTGCCGTGCACGCTGTGAAAGCGCACCTGGTTGAGCGCGACGTCCTGGGTGCGGAAGAGCGAGTTTTCGCCGGTGGCGCGGTTGGTGAAGGTGACGCGCGGATACGCCGGATCGGTGCGGTCGACGACCCAGTCGATGTTGCGGCGCAGGGCGGAGGAGGCGGTCTCGAACTGGTAGCGGCGCGCGCGGGCGCGCAGGTCGGCGAGGCCGTAGCTCAGTTCGTAGGCGAGGCTGCCGGCGGGCAGCTTGGTGGTGCCGCCGAGGGCGAGGCGGTCGTTCTTGCGCAGGGTCACGGTGCGGTCGAGGCGGCGCGTGATGCGGGCCTCGGCGCCGGTGGCGCGCAGATCGGTCGACGTGGCGGCGATCGCCGCGAAGCCGCGCTGGCGGAGCCGGTAGCGCGAGGACTCGGTCTCGCTCTCGTTGTGGAAGAACTTCGCGTAGAGCTGCGTGAAGTCGCCGAGCTTGTAGTCGAAGTTGAGGTTGCCGCCGGTGCTCTCCTTGGCGATCTCGCGGAAGCGCTGATCGAACTCGGAGATGGCCTGGTTGGTGATGCCGGGGATGGTGTTCACCGGCGCGACGGCCTTGTCGAAGTAGGCGATCTCGTAGTCGTTCTGGCCGTATTTCTCCTTTGAATGCGAGAGCGTGGCGGTCACGCCGAGGGTGCGGGCGTCGTTGACGACGTCGCTGTAGTTGAGGCTGAGGGCGTAGCCGTCGTCCTTGCGCAGGCTGTTGTAGCGATACTCGACGCGGCCGTTGAGACTGCGGCCCGGGAGGTCGAAGGCGCTGCGCGTGACCAGGTTGATCTGGCCGCCGAAGGAATCGGCGTCGCGATCGGGGGTGAGCGCCTTGATGACCTCGATGCTGCTGATCATGTCGGAGGGAATCGTGCTCAGGTCGACGGCGCGCGTCTCGGTGCCGCTGGTGGTGAAGATGCCGTCGTTGGCGGGCGAACTGATGTGCGAGCCGTCGAGGGTGACGGAGTTGAGCTTGGCCTCGGCGCCGCGGATCGAGGCGAAGGCGGAGCGGCCGTCGTTCACGATGCTGACACCGGCAAGGCGGGCGAGGGCCTCGCCGACGGTGTTGTCGGGCAGGTTGCCGATGGCGTCGGAGGAGATGACGTTCATCACGGTGTTGCTCGTGCGCTGCTGGTTGATGGCGCGGGACTGGCCCTCGCGCACGGACTCGACGGTGACGGCTTCGAGCACGATCACGTCGGCCTCGCCGAGCTCGACCTTGGCGACGGTGGGCGCGCCGGCGCGGACGGTGACGGGGACGCTCTTCGTTTTGCGGCCGACGTAGCTGACCTCGAGCGTCTGGCTGCCGGCGGGGACGCCGGAGAGGGTGAAGGTGCCGTCGCGGCCGGTGGCGGTGGCGAGATCGGTGCCGCCGAGGCGCACGTCCGCCCCGACCAGATACGCGTTGGTGGTGCGATCGCTGACGACACCGGTGACGGTGCCGGTCAGGTTATGGGCCGCACCGTCGTAGGTGCCACTGTAGGGCGTGATGCTTACGACAGCCGTGGCCTGGCTGATCGTGATCGCGACCGGGAGGCCGTCGCTGGGCAGGTGGTTGGCGTCACCGGCGTAGTGGGCCGTGACGTAGTAGACACCGGCATTGACCTGGTCGCCCGTGTAGGAGAGCGACGTGGCGCCGGTGCTGAGGCCGCCCGCACCGGTGACGGTGCCAGACCCGCCACTGTGCGTGGTCGTGTCGAACGTGAACGGTCCGTCGCCAATGGTCGTGGTGAAGGAG
>CAZENI010000440.1:0-7222 GCA_964513055.1 uncultured Opitutus sp. | reverse complement strand
GTGACGGGCGACGCGGGAGCGGGAGCGGGGGACTCCGGACTAGGCGCTCGAGCTGGAGGGTGTAGCCGCGCGCGAGGTTTGGCCACTCGGAGACAAAACGCGCGCGAGGTTTGGCCACTCCTTACACCCCTGACGGAATTCCTGGGGGCCTAATCCCCCCAGTCGCCGCCATCCCGCGGCCGCGGCCGCCGGTTGTCCGACCCCTTGCGCCGCCCCCTTCCGGCTCGGCGGCCGTGGGTCCGGAGGGCCGCCTTCTTGGAGCCTGCGGGGGTCGCGCGGGCCTCCTCTTCGGCTCGGCGCCGGGCCGCCTGGCTTTTCGTCAGGTGGAAGTACGGGCAGTGCGGACAGCGGTAGGATACGAGCTCGAGGCCGATGCCTGCGAGCACCTTCGCCGCGGCCGCGTCGGCCGCGATGCGCGACTCGTAGCAGCGCTTTGAGCCCCAACGGCAGGCGAGCTCGTCGGGGCGCAGCTTACTCATCGAGCGCGGGCCTCCCGAGCGGCACGGGCGGGCGGACGATCGGACCGACATCCCAGGCAGGCTCGACGTCCAGCGCAGGTAGCCCACCCCACTCCGTTCGGAGCTGCTCGACGCTCCCGAAGAACACGTTCCTGTCGCACGGCACGCCCACGCCAGGAATGGCGGGCCCGTCGAGGTGCGGACCGCCACCGCCGTTGCACTGCCACATACTCACCCGCGGGAAGCCCGTCGGCGGCCGCGGACGCACCCCGATGGGAGGCGGCCCGGGCTCGCGCCAGAGGTAGTGCGCGAGCCACAGGAGCAGGCCCCGCACGCGGGCTCCCGCCTCCGATCCGGCGAGTGCTCGGGCGAGTCCCATCAAGTAGCTGTAGTAGCTGTAGAGCCGGACACCTCGAATGTCGTAGGTCTCCGCCACATCCGCGAACCGAGCAATCCAATCGACCACCTGAAGCGGCGTCATGCCGCTCGGCGTCGTCTCCGCGTCGAGCACGAGCCCGATAGAGGGCATGACCGGACCGAGGCCATCCCAGAGGATTTTCATCTGCGCCTCTGGGCTCGAATGCCCAAGTCGGGCGAAGTGATAGACCCCGGCAAGCAGGCCTTCAGAGCGAGCTCCGGCGAGGTATTCGAGGCGGCGGGGGTCGAGATAGCCGCTCCCTTCCGAGACCTTGACGATCGCGAAGGCGTAGCCGGCGCCGCGAACCTTCGCCCAGTCAATCGAGCCCTGAACGCGACTCACGTCGATCCCGAGTGTCAATTCGTCGATGAGGCCGGCCGTGCGCAGGATGAGGTCGTCGACCTCGCCCGAAGGCTCGAGTCCGCGTTCCGCCTGCCATGCACGCGTCGCGAATTCGGTCGCAGGGCCGAATGCGCCATCCGCCGTCACGCCGACGATGTGCTGCCAGGCCACGACAACGGCACCACGATCCCCGAGCTTAAGCGGCATAGCGACTCTCCGTGTAGATTTGGGCAAGGTCAATCGACTGCGCGCTCGCCAGCGCGCCATTGTTGACCCACATGGTTGGGGCGATGAAGCCGGCGGGCAGGTTAGTGGTGAGCTGACGCTGATCCTCGGTAGCCGTCCCGAGATTGACCAGGGACCACTCGATCGTGCTCCCGATGCCGTATCCCGAGGTGAGGGTGAGCTGGTAGAGCGTGGTCGTGGAGATCGGGAACGAGGCGCCGAGGTCGATTGCGGCCTGGGCGGTCGCGCCAGCCGAATAGAGGCGCAGATTCCCCGTGTGCGTGGAGTCAATCCCGACGCCGACGAAGTTCGTTAGCGTGGACGGCTCGACGTTGCCGATGAGCGAGGTCGCGGCTCGCAGGCCAACAAAGAAACGTGCGCCCGCTGCCATCGTCGAGAGCCCGAAGATGCAGCGGTAGAAGAATCCGCCGTTCGCGCCGTTGCCCACCGACAACCAATTGGTCGCGTAGTGGACGCCCGACGACACGCCTGCGGTCGTCGTTGTCGGGATATTGTTGCGCAGGGTCCTCGTGCGCACGTTCGTGGTCGCGAGCGCCGGCGTGGTCCAGGTGCCCGTCTTGGTCGGAGTGAAACCCGTGGCCGTGAACGCGTTGCCGGTGCCGGGGGCACACTCCACGCACCTGAAATGCGCGCGACTGGCCTGGACCGGAATGCGGCCGTGTTCGTAGGTCGAGTAGGCCAAGAAATCGCGGTAGGCATTCGCATCGAGGGTGCTGCCCAGTCGTATTGTCGCGGGCCCACCCGGATTCGCCAGGATCGAGTCCGCCAGCATGAGGTACGGCCCCTCCTGGTAGACAATGCCGGTGCCGGTACCGACCGCGCTCCGCCACGCCGAGCCGTCGTGCACGTAGAGGATCCCGGTCGACGCGTCGACCACGGCGTCCCCCTTCGCGCCGCCGGGAAACGACGCGAGCGATGGGAATCGGGGCGGCGCCAGAAACCGCATCAGCCCAGGACCACCACGGTGTACTCGTTGGCTGCCGGGGCGGCAGCGAACCGCACACGCACCGTGTTGGTGTCGGGGCGCTCGACGTCGCAGAGGATGGTGTCCCAAGGGGTCGCCGTTCGGTACACCTCCACATGAATGTCGCGCGTGGCGAAGTTGTGAGTGAGGTCGAACTGCGTCGCCGAAGCGTTGCCGACGGTTCCGGTAAACTTCAGCTTCCGGCCAGACCAGGCGCCGAGCGTTTGGGGGGTGACCGCGAGGTTGCTCGGCGACGTGGCCGCCGTGTCGACCTCTGCCTGTGTCGCGAGCTCGACGAGACCCGCCACGGTCGTCGTTGCCGCGGGCGCCGAGCTGGCCATCGAGGCGAAGGCGAGCGCGGATCCGATCGTCGGGTTCTGGGTCGTGACGTACCAGCGCGTGCCGGCGTTGGACGTACCCTCTTCGACGGGGACGACCGCCGCCTCAAGCTCGGTGGCCCCGTCGAAGTCCGTCGAGCGAGTAGCGGCGACTGCAGCGCCGTTCCAGACGTAGATCCCGTTTTCGCTGGCGGTCGTCTGGTCCTTCGCCAGGAACCTGTCGCCTGCCGACATCGCGACGCCGTCGATTGACGCTCCCGGCGAGCTGATGTTGAGGTTCGTCGTCGAAGCGACGCGGACGTCGTCCTTCCAGGGCATCTTCGCGACGGCTGCCGCGATCTGGGTGTCCACGTACGACTTGGTCGTGGCGTCGGAGCTGCTCGTCGGCGCGATGAGACCGGTGACGGTCGCGACGCCATTCATGTCGAGGGTGGACAAAACCTTGCGAGCCATGGGAATCCTTCAGACGAGGCGAGCGGTGCCCGCGATTGCGATGGCGAAGAGGCAGCGCACCTCGTTCGCACTCAGGTGGACGATTTCGCCGTCGACGACGGAACCCGTGAGGTCTGCGACCTGCACCGAGGGGCGAAATCCGAGATTGTGAGCGATGGTCCAGGTCGGCAGCGGATCGACTTGCGTGTGGACGTAGCCGGCGCCGCTCGCCCCTGGTGGTCCCGGCGGCCCTTGAGGCCCCATGACGGATGCGAAGGCGACGGGCGACGTGGGCGCGCTTGGCGGCGCGAGGCTCGCGCTCGTCGGCCCGGTCGCCTCGACCGCGCGAGGCGCCGGCGCCTGCACGATCTCGAGCTTCATGGGCGCGTCACCGGGCGGCGGACCACGAGCGCGAACGCTTGCGTCGAGCGCACGACGCCTGAGAGGTCGACGCGAACCGACGCGCGCAGGGTGACGTCGGTCGGCCAGATTGCAGTCTCCGCCGCCGTTGCGCGCAGGCGTACGTGACCGCGCGAGGTCACCTGGTCGAGCACCGTGCACTCCAGGGAGGCCACCAGGCTATCGTCCTCGGCGCGGACCTGACTCGACACCGAGGCGCCCGTCAGGTCGACCGCGAGACCCACGTCATCGCGCCAGACAACCGTCGGGTCGAAGGTGTCGCCCGCGTTGAAGTCGAAGAGGGGCCTCACTTGATGTCTCCCCGATCGCGGTAGACATGAAGGGCCGACGGAGACTCCACGAGGAGCACGATGCGCGTGGTGAAGCGGCGCATCAGCTGCACTACATCCCAGAGCTCGAGCTCTCTGGCGATGCTGAGCGTGGCGGGAACGGTCACGCGTAGAAACGCGACGTTCCACTTGAAGTCCGCGCCGTAGAGCCACGGCTGACCCGAGTGCGCCAGGGTTCCGTCGTAGCTCCTCGCCATGTTCTCCTCGAGGTCGAGGGACGACTCCGGATACCCGAGCAGGCCGAGCGCCTCGAAGAGCGCGGCAGGGATGCCACGCCGTCGCACAAGGTCGAGCGCCCGCGCAACGAAGTCGCGCGGAGGCCCACCAACGAACGCGAGGCTGGAGAGACCGAGCGAATCGACCAGGTGAGGCAGCGCGGATTCGACAACGGACGGCAGATGCCACACGAGGACGCGCTCAACGGGCAGCGACGAGAACTCCGAGCGAACCAGGCGCAGAAGAGCGCGGGAGAAGTCGTCGTCAACGCCGCCCGGAGGACGCTCGATCTCCCAGACGGTCATGATGCATACCCGCCAAGCGTGAGAGCGATCGAGGTACAGCGCGACCACTCCTGCGGAAGAGTGGAGGACGCGGCCGGCGCAGAGAGCGTCACGCCGTACACTCCGACACGCCTGCCGCTCGCGTCCGTCTGTGGCGCGCCCACGATGGCGGCGACAACCTGGGCCGGCTCGATGCCACGGCCGAGGCCGGCCGCGCGCTCCGCCGCGAAGGCCTGCGCGCGCGCGTTGGCGGCAGCCATCCACGACGTGGGGTCCGAGCCCACGAACAGCGTCACGGAGCCCGCGATCGTGTAGTCGCGGGGTGTCGCCGCGACGGCGGTCACCCGGTCGGACATGGGGCGAGCCGTACGGGCGCTGCATGCCGCCTCGACGGCCGAGAGCACCGGCGCGGAGGGCGCCACGCCACCACGACCGAGCACAACGATCTGGATCTGGCCGTCATCAAGGTCGACGATGGCGACCTCGAGCACGCTCGGATGCGCCCCTCGCGCGAGGCGAGCGTAGGAATCAGAGGGGCCCGCGACGCTGGCGCCGAGCACGAGAGAGGGCAGGCGCGTCCGCAGACTCTCCGTGCCCTCCGATCCGGCACCATCTGCCGTGGTGGACACGTTGGCGCCGGACACCGTGAACGGCAGCGGGGCGACGAGCTCGGAGATCTGGCCGGGGCCGTAGCCGTTGCCGAGCTCACCGGGCGTCGTGCAGGTCGCGGGAACACTGACTGTCGTGCCCCCGATCTCGATGACGACGTCGGCGTCCGTCGAGAAGGTCACGCGCCCGTCCTTGCTCCGCAGCTGCGTGCCTGCGGGGATCGGCGAGTCGATGCCGAGCGCTGCCGGCAGCGTCCATTGAAGCGTGGTAACCGCCGGACGCGCCGCGAGGCGCTCGCCACCGTTGATCGCGGCCAGGTAGTCGATCATGGGATAGCGCGCGAACGCTGGCAGGTTCTGCTTCGCGGCCTCCTGGATGGCAATTCGAGCAAGCGTGGCCTCGTAGGCAACCATGGCAACCATGGCTCGCTCGTAGCCCGAGGGCGAAAGTGGCCGGCCCACGCCGGTCACCGGCGACTCCATGAAGTCGATGCAGCGCTTCAGCGTCGTGGCCGGATCGCGGTCGACGAAATCGGGCTCTGGCAGAAGTGTCGTCATAGGGCCCTCACGCTGATCTGACTCACGATGTCGCTCGCGCCCGAGCCGGCCGGGTGCCAGGCAATCTCGAGTGTCAGCTCGCCACTCGCGTCGGCCGACATCGGCCTCGCGTAGCTGACCTCAATGCGCGGGTCGGACACGCGCACCGCGCGCGGAATCTCGACCGCGACCAGCGGAGCCAGCGCGTTCACCGGTTCGTCGATGAGGTCGTGGATGCGAGAGCCGTAGGTCGGCATGCCGGGCACGGAGCCCTCGCGCGTCCCGACGATGATGCGGAGGGACTGCTCGAGCTCATCAAGGCCGCTGACGACCTCGTTCTCGGTGCCGATCCGTCGCTGGTAGGTCCGCTCGCTCACCAGGGGCAGCGTGCCCTGTCGCCGTCGCGCGCGGTCGCAGGACCTGTTCCGCTAGCCGGCCTTCAGCGTCGTCGAGGCGACCGAGCTCGGTGAGTAGCCGGAGCCTGCCGCACCTGTCGCTCCAGCGCAAGGCCCTCCCGCGGTGCCGGCGGGCGCGATGACGGTCGACGCGGGATGAGTATGGCTCGCGAGCTCGGCACGGATGGCCTGAAGCTCGCTCAACACCAGGTGCGCGAGCGCGACGTCGGACGTGCCGCCGAGCTCGTGATGCGGCGAGGTCGTCCGGAGCGTGCTCGAGGCCGCATCGAACTCGATGCGCGTGCCGTCCGTGAAGGTGATGGCGCGAACCGAGAGCGGTAGGTTCGGCGCGGGGTCGGCCGACGAATAGATCGCGCCGAGCACACACCCCGCATTCGCCTGCTCGTCGAGCAGCAGGGCGACCTGGCTGCCTACGCGAGGCAATCCGTGCACATTCTCCTCGTGCGTGGCCGGCACGAGCACGTCGAGCCAGCCCGTCACCACGTCCTCGCGCTGCGGCATGCGCACGCGGACGCGGTGAGTTGCGACATCCACCTCGGACACGATGCCACGATCATACAACGGACACCTCCGCATCGGTCGTGTAGCCGCCGCCTCGGGTCGCGTGGTGGCGGGACGACTGAATGGAGTACTTGCCGGAGAGGCGACCCAGATCGAGCAGCTCGACGTTCGCGCCAGCGATGACCAGGCCGTTGCCCCTCACCGAGAACGACCCCGTGGCGCGGAGGCGGTTGGCGGCATCCAGGAGCGCACGCGCCTGCGCTTCCGCCTGCTCGACGGACTCGACCCGTATCTCCTTGCGCAACACCGCTCCCGCAGGCTCGACGCGCAGGCCTGGGTCGACGGGCGCAATCGCGCCGAAGCCCTGCTCGATCGCGACACGAAACGTCTCGGGGCCCGCCACTCCGTCCGCGCCGATCGACGACGCCCGCTGGAAGGCGACCGTCGCGTTGCGTGTGAGAGGGCCGAAGATGCCGTCGATAGGGCCGGGCGAGTGGCCGCGCTCCGACAGGAACGTCTGCCAACGGCGCACGTCTTCACCGTTCGTCCCGACGCGCAGGTTGCGGGTCGGGATGGTCGGAACGCCGCGAAGGTCATCGCCCGTCACAACGGTGCGCGTGCGCGCGAACTTCGCCTCGACGCGCACCTTGGTGAGCTTCTTCGTGGTCGGGTCGAGGAACGAGACCTCGCACGCGACGTAGGTATTGGCGGTG
>CAZENI010000439.1:0-7237 GCA_964513055.1 uncultured Opitutus sp. | reverse complement strand
AATCGGAACGTTTCTGCCAGCCCCAGTCGCCGCCCTTGGAGCGGCGCATGTCCTTGGATAGCTCCTTGGCGAGATCCTCGAACTTCTCGCCGGCCTTGGCCCGCGCGATCACCTGGTTGGCCTGCTGCGTCAGCGTCTCGTCCGTATCGGTGTCGGTGCGCGTGAGCTGGATCAGGCGCAGGTGGACGGCGTCCTCCTGATAAAAGCGGTCCTTGTTCTCGGTGTAGAACGTCTCGATGCGCACCGGGCTCACGACGCTCGACGACTTCCGTTGCTGGCCCTGCATGTAGGAGAAGATGATGTTCTCTTCCACTTCGCGGCGATACTCGCGGACGGTCTGGCCCTTGGCGCGGAGGTAGGCGAGGAACTTGGACCGGTCGCCCTCGAAGCGCTCGGCCTGCTCGTTGGCGATTTCCTGGTCGATGTAGCTGACGGGGATCTGCCGCTTCTCGTCCTTGCGGAATTCCTTCACGATCAGCACGCGGTCGACGAGGTCCTGGATGGCGCTGTCCTGCAGTTGCTCGAGGCGCTCCTGAAACTCCTTCTCGGACTTCGCCTCCTGGCGAAGCTGGGGGAGGAGGGGCCCGATATACTGCATGATGTCGGCGACCGTGATGATTTTCTCCTCGGCCACGGCGACGATGCCGTTCGCGAAGCGGAGGTTCATGCTCTGGACGACGTCGCTGTTGGAAGGGACGGCGGGGGCGGCTTGAGCGAGGGCGGACGCGGCGGACGCGGCGGCAAGCAAAACGGAAACGAGGCTGCGGCGTAACGTCATGGGTTCGGCAGATTGTTCAGAAAGGAGATAATTTCCCTCAAACGTAGGAGGGGCTTGGGGGCGGTCAACCTTGGAAACCGCGTGCCAACCTGCACCCAGTCGTCGCGGCGACCACTGTTGCGCAGGCATTTCAGGCGGTTCGAGTCGGTTTCGACGGAGAGGATGCCCTTTTGTTCCGCGCGAATCCTGATCTCCGTGATGAGCAGGAGGGCTTTGACCTCGTCGCCGAACTTGCCGAAGCGGTCGCGCAGATCGGCCTCGATTTGCTTCAAGGCCGCGGGCGCATCCGCCATCGCCAGCTTCCGGTAAAAATCGATGCGGAGGCGCGTCTCGGCGATGTAGGTCGACGGGAGGCGGGCCTGGACCTTGGCGACCTCGACGGCGTGCTCGTTCTCGGCGTCCTTGATCGCCGTGTAGCCGTCGCTGTGGCGCCCGCTGTCGGCGCCCGGGCTGCCGGGTGGCCGGGCCCGGCCTTCGCCCTCGCCGACGAAGACGAAGTCCAGCTTCACGTTGGCGCGGATCGCGGCGGCGGTCTTCTCGCCCTTGAGGCGGGCGACCGACTGGCGCAGGAGCTGGCAGTAAAGTTCGAAGCCCACCCCGACGATGTGGCCGCTCTGCTCGGCGCCGAGGAGGTTGCCGGCGCCGCGGAGCTCGAGATCGCGCATCGCGATGCGGAAGCCGGCGCCGAGCTGGTTGTGCTGGCGCATGGCGGTGAGCCGCTGCCGGGCGACCTCTAGCAGCCGCGTGTGCCGGTGGAGGAGGAGGTAGGCGTAGGCCTGGTGCTTGAACCGGCCGACGCGCCCGCGCAACTGGTAGAGCTGCGACAGGCCGAACCGATCCGCGCCCTCAATGATGATCGTGTTGCTGTTCGGGATATCGAGGCCGCTCTCGATGATGGTGGTCGAGACGAGCACCTGGTAGCGGCCGGCGACGAACTCCGTCATGACCTCCTCGAGCTCGTCCGCGTGCATCTGCCCGTGGCCGACGCCGACGGTCACGCCGGGCAGCAGCTCCCGCAGCCGGGCTGCGACGAGGTCGATCGTCTGGACGCGATTGTGGAGGTAGAAGACCTGACCGCCGCGCCGCAGCTCATAGTGGATCGCGTCGACGACGACTTTCTCGTCGTAGGTCTTCACGATGGTCTGGATCGGGTGGCGGTTCGTCGGCGCGGTCTCGATCACGCTCAGATCGCGCGCCCCGGTGAGCGCCATGTAGAGCGTGCGCGGGATCGGCGTGGCGCTCATCGAGAGCACGTCGACCGTCGCGCGCATCCGCTTGAAGACCTCCTTGTGCTTCACGCCGAAGCGCTGCTCCTCGTCGATGACGACGAGCCCGAGCTCCTTGAACACGACGTCGCGCTGAAGCAGCCGGTGCGTGCCGATCAGGATGTCGACCTGGCCGGCGGCGGTGGCGGCGAGGATCTGCTTCAGTTCGCCGCGCGTGCGGAAGCGGCTGAGCATCTCCACCGCGATCGGGTAGCCCGCCATGCGCTCGCGAAACGTGTTCAGGTGCTGCTGCGCCAGCACCGTCGTGGGCACGAGCAAGGCGACCTGCCGGCCGCCCTGGACCGACTTGAACGCCGCGCGGATCGCCACCTCGGTCTTGCCGAAGCCGACGTCGCCGCAGATCAGGCGGTCCATCGGCCGCGTCTTCTCCATGTCCTCCTTTGTCTCGGCGATCGCCTTGAGCTGATCGCGGGTCTCGGTGAACGGGAACGACGCCTCGAACTCCTTCTGCCAGGTCGTGTCGGGCCCGAACGCGTGCCCCGGCTGCGCCTCGCGCGACGCGTGGATCCGCAGCAGTTCCGCGGCGAGATCGATCGTGGCGCGCTCGGCGGCCTGGCGGGCCTTTTCCCAGCGGTTCGAGCCGATGCGGCCGAGCTGCGGCTTCGCCTTGCTGAGGCCGACGTAGCGCGAGATCAGATGCGACTCCTGGAGCGGCACGTGCAGCGTCACGTGGTCGTCGAACTCCAGCGAGATCACCTCCCGGATGCCCTGCGCGGTGTCGAGTTTCGTGAGCCCGCGGTAGAGCGCGATGCCGTGCTGGAGGTGGACGACGAAATCGCCCTCGACCAGCTCGGAGAAGTCCAGGAGCTGGTCGATCTGCGCCCGCTGCGCCGTGAGGCGGGTGTTCAACGCGGGCCGGCGCGCCCGCTGGCGGCCGAAGATCTCCGTCTCGGTGACAACCACGAGGCCGAGCGCCGCGGTCGGAGGCCGCAGACCGAAGGCGGAGGGCGGGAAGGAATCCGGGCGGAACGTGATCCGGACGCCTTCGTTCAGGGTGCCGCGCAGCCAGCGCGGGCGGATGGCCTTGAGTTTCGCATCCTCGGCCAGGATTTCCTGCGTGCGCTTCTCCTCGCCCTCCTTGGAGACGACCATGGCGATGTCGTATCCGGCTTTTCGCCACGCGGCGACCTGGAGCAGGAACTCCCGCCGGGCGTCCTCCTCCATCGTGAGCCGTTCCTGGGCGACGAGCGCGTCGTCGGGATAGCGCCGGTGGTGCCCGAGGCTCTCGGTGTCCCAGGTTTGCTCGTCGGTGACGCCGTCGAACAGCCCGCTGGCCTCGTCGAGGTCGCTGACCGCGAAGGCCGCGGCGCAGCGCTGGAGCAGCGGGGTGAGGCCGTCGGCGCCATCCCGCGCGAACGCGCTGAACTCCTCCTCGAGGGCGGCCGGCTCGACGAAGAGCAGGTGCGTGGCCGGCGTGAGATAGTCGGCCAGACCCGTTTTCGACGGATCGAGCCGCACGCGGGGCGAAGCCGCGAGCGTGATGTGTTCGACCGTGGCGCCCGAGCGCTGCGTGACCGGATCGAATTCGCGGATCGACTCGATCTCATCGCCGAAGAAATCGAGGCGGTAAGGCTGGTTGGCCGTGACGGGATAGACGTCGATGATGCCGCCGCGGATGGCGTAGTGGCCCGGCGCCTCGCAGACAGCCTCGGAGTCGTAGTCGAGTTTTTGGAGCTGCGCGAGCAGGCCCTGGAACGGCTGGGTCTGGCCGCGCGCCAGCGTGAGTTCCCGGGTGGAGAACTCCTCGAGCGCGGGCACCGGCTGCAGGAGCGCGGCGGGCGTCGTCACGATGACGAGCGTGTCCGGCGTGGAGTTCAGGCCGCGGGTGGCGCGCAGGCGGGAGAGGACGGTGAGCCGGTCGCTGGAGGCGGCGAAGGCCTCGCGCATGTCGGCGCTGTCCTGCATCGACTCGGGAAACACGAGTGTCTGCCAGGGGCGCGGGTCGTCCGAGGCGCGGTGGAAAAACGCGACATCCTCCGCGAGGTGCTCGGCGGCCTTCAGGTTTTCCGTCACGAGCAGCCAGACCGGCGCCGGATGGGCGCGGGCGAGCCCGGCGATGACGGCGCCGCGGGCGGGCGGGCAGACACCGGTGAGCTTGCGGCGGGCGAGGGTCGTGGGGACCGGCATGAAGGAAGGGGCGGGACTAAAGAAGGAGAATCAGGCGAAGCGCAAACCGGTCTTGCCGCCGCTGGCCGCACGCGTGGGCGGGCGTTTCGCGGTCCGGCGAAAACCTCACGGCTTCCGCTCCGGCGGCGCACTCACACAACGCGCATTGTCACGAGTGCCGCGCGCGCGGCCGCCTCTTCGGCGGCCTTCTTGGAGGAGCCGCGGCCCTCGCCGAGCGTGCGATCGAGGAGGCGGACGGCGACCTCGTATTCGCGTGCGTGGTCCTCGCCCTCGATGCGCACGACTTCGTAGCGCAGGGCGCTGTTGCCGTGGAGCGGCTGGATGAGTTCCTGCAGGCGGCCCTTGGGGTTGTCGACGTCCTCCACGGCGGCGAGGCGATCGGTCAGGCTGCCGTAGAGCCCGAGGAGGACGCGTCGGGCCGTGACGAGATCGGCGTCGAGATAGACCGCGCCGATGAGCGCCTCGAAGGCGTCCTCGAGCGCGGCGGGGCGGGTCCGGCCGCCGGTGGACTCCTCGCTCGCGCCGAGCCGGAGGGCGGCGTCGAGCCCGATCTCGCGGGCGAGGCCGGCCAGAAACGTGCCGTTGGCGAGCGCCGCCCGCCGCTTGCTCAGCACGCCCTCGCGCTCCGCGGGGAACAGCCCGAAGAGCGCCTCGGTGAGGACGAGCTGGAGCACGGCGTCGCCGAGAAACTCCAGCCGCTGGTTGCTCTCCGGCAGATCCGGCCGTTCCGGCAGCAGCGACGGGTGGGTGACGGCGCGATCGAGCAGCGACCGGTCGCGAAAAACGTGATCGATGCGCAGCTCGAGTTGGGAAAGCGCGTCGCTCATGAACTGGCGCTGGCGTAGCGGCGCAGCCCGCGGTGGAAGACGAAGACGGCGAGGGCGAACCAGCCCGCCGCCGCGCCGACGATCCAGAGCACGCGCCCGAGATCGAAGCCGTCGATCAGCGTGCGCGCGGGAGTGTTGCTCACGACCACCACCGGGAGCGCCCAGACGAAGAGCACGCGGGTGACGAGCCCGGTGAAGGCTTCGCGCGGGAGGCGCGAGAATTCCGTCAGCGTGAAATACGTGCCCTCGACGCCCTGCGCGCTCGTGAGCCAGAACACGAGCGAGACCGAGATGAGCAGGATGCTGTAGTGAATCACGAGGCCGCAGAGCACCATGAACGCGTAAAGCGCGATGTCGCCGGCGCCGGGCTGCAGCCCGAGCTGGCTGGCCGAGTAGATCACGACGCCGCCGGCCACGAAGGAGTTGAGCAGGCCGTCGGGATCGAGCTTCCGGGTGGTGGCCATGAACATGATGTTGCCGGGCTGGGCCAGGAAGAAGTCGAAGTTGCCGCTGCGGACGTTGCGCCCCATCTCGAAAATGCTGCTCCAGAAGAATCCCATCAGGAAGCGCTGGATCAGCAGCGAGGTGCCGACGAGGAGCATCATCTCGTATTTGCTCCAGCCGGCGATGGCGTCGGTGTGCTGGTAAATGACGGAGATCGTGAGGAGGTTCACGGTCATCCAGAAGAGCTCGACCAGTGCCCAGACGAAGAAATCGCCGCGAAACATGAGCGTGCGCGTGATCGAGTAGCGCGCCGTTGCCAGCCAGATTTTCGCGTAGTGGAGCATCGTTCGATTGCGGATTTCGGATTGCGGAGGCCGGACTGGGGAGAGCGGAAGGGAGCGCTGGGCGCGTTGGAAATGCTGGAGGCGGGTAGGTGGGACTTTAGAATATCCGAAATCCGGTATCCGCAATCGTCTCACCCGCCGACGGCGGTGTGGCGGCGGAGGCCGCGGACCCAGAGGCCGTGGTTGATGGCGAGCAGGATGATCACCCAGGCGATCTGGATGACGAAGCCCTGGGCGATCAGGCCGGGATCGGTGAGCCGGCCGGTGAAGATCGCCGCGGGGAAATACATCTGGTAGTAGAACGGCAGATACCGCACGACCTCGAGGATTGGCGCGGGGAGCAGGTCGAGGGGAAACATCTGGCCGCCGAGCACCGTCTCGATCGCCATCGACAGGATGACGAAGCCCTGGATCTCAAGAAACCAGAACGTCAGCATGCCGAAGCAGTAGGCGATGCTGAACTGGATCACGGCGGAGAGCGCCATGGCGGGCAATCCGAGGAGCAGGATGCGCGGGTCGCCGGGAAAGGTGAGGTAGTCCTTGAGGATGGGAAAAGCGCAGAGCAGCGGCAGGAAGACGAGGGAGCCGGTGACGAGCCGCGCTGCGACGAAGATGCTGAAGCGGTAGGCGAAGTAGTTGATCGGCTTGAGGAGGAACTGGTTGATCAGGCCGTTGCGGATTTCCTCGCTGATTTGGTAGTCCTCGTTGAAGGCGCTGATGAAGAACTGGAGGACGAGGAGCGTGACGAAATACGTGATCGTCTGCCCGAGGTTGAAGCCGCCGAGGTCCGTCTTACCTTGGAAAGCCGCGCTCCAGAGGATGAACACGGCGGAGAGGTGGAAGAGCGAAAAGAAGCCGCGCACCGCGAAATTCCACCGGTAGACGATGTTGCTCTGCAGCCCGACGAGGAATGCCTGGCGGTATTTGTCTAGGCCGGAAAACATGTGGTTTTAGACGGAACGAACAGAATGGACGGAAGCAAAGAAGCAGCCGCGAGGACGTTGAGCCATTCTGTCTATTCTCAGCCTTTCAGCCCGAAGCGCTCGATCACTTCCTTGCCGAGGTTGCGGTAGGCGGTCGCGCCGGGATTCATCGGATCGTAGGCGAAGATCGTCTTGCCGAAGCTGGGGGCCTCGCTGAGGCGGACGGTGCGCGGGATGACGGTCTTGAAGATCTTGTCGGGCAGGTGCTGCTTCACCTCGTCGACGACCTGGCGCGACAGGTTGGTGCGGAGATCGAACATCGTCATGACCACGCCGCCGAGTTCCAGGCGGTCGTTGATGTGGGCGTTCTTCAGGCGCTCGACGTTGCGGAGGATCTGGCCGAGGCCCTCGAGGGCGAGGTATTCGCACTGCAGGGCGATGAGGAGGAAATCCGCGCAGGCGAGGCTGTTCATCGAGAGCATGCCGAGGGCAGGGGGGCAGTCGATGA
>CAZENI010000438.1:0-7245 GCA_964513055.1 uncultured Opitutus sp. | reverse complement strand
CGAGCCCGATCGAGTTTGGCTTTACGCTCAACTACCCGTCGGGGCTCAGTGGCAGCCAGGTGTTTACCACCGTCCGGGTGCTCCTGCGCGCCGGTGACGGCCGGCCGGAGGTCGCGCTGCCCGACTTCACGCTCACACCCGAGAACACGCCCGGCCCCGGGCCGACGCCCGTCGCGCCGGCGATCACGACGCAGCCCGTCGCGCAAAGCGTGAACGAAGGGCAGGGGGCCGCCTTCTCCGTCGCCGCCACCGGCACCGCCCCGCTCGCGTATCAATGGCGCAAGGACGGCGCGGCCCTCGCCGGCTTCACCACCGCCACGCTCACCCTCTCCGGCGTGACCGCCGCGGCGGCCGGCACCTATTCCGTCGTGGTCTCGAACGCCGCGGGCAGCGTCACCTCCGCCGGCGCCGCGCTCACCGTGAAGGCCGCCGCCTCCCCGCCGCAGATCCTCGCGCCGCCCCGCGATCTCGCGCTCGTCGCCGGCACGCCCGGCACGCTCGGCGTCCTCGCCACCGGCACGGCCCCGCTCAGCTACCAGTGGCGCAAGGACGGCGCGGCGCTCCCCGGCGCCACCGGCGCCTCGCTCATCCTCGCGGGCGCACCGGCCGACGCCGGGACGTTCACCGTCGTGGTCAGCAACGCCGTCGGCGCGGTCACCTCGTCCGCGGCGGTAGTCACCGTGTCGACCGGCCCGGTCGCCCCGACGATCGTGACGCAGCCCGGCGCCCGGACCGCCGCGCCGGGCGGCTCGGTCACGTTCAGCGTCGCCGCCACCGGCACGGCGCCGCTGGCGTATCAATGGCAGAAGGACGGCGCCCCGCTCGCCGGGGCCACGGCAGCGTCGCTGCTCCTCCCCAATCTCACGGCCGCGGCAGCCGGCAGCTACCGCGTCGTCGTGACCAACGCCGCGGGCAGCGCCACCTCCGCCGCCGCCACGCTCACCGTGAGCACGACGGCGCGGAGCGTCGCCGGCACGTATTTCGGGAGTTTCGGCGGCGACGGCGGCGTGGTCGCGCTCCTCGTGCGCGGTGATCGCACGGGCGTCCTGCTCGGGTTTGCACGGGGCGCGCGGCTCGCGTTGTTGAGTCGAGAGGTGGTGATCGATGCCTCGGGCCGCTTCAGCGTCACGCAGCCGGATCCGCGCGGCGCGGCCGGAAACGCGATCACCACCGCCACAACCACCGCGGCCGCGGAAGCGCCGGCGCGCGCCGCGCACGCCGGGGAGTTTCACTTCGACGGCGCGATCGCGGCCGACGGCTCGCTCGCCGGCACCGTCTCTGGCCTCGAACTCGCGTTTTCCGCGCCGCCCGGCGCCGACGCCGGACCGGCGACTTCCGTGGCCGGCTTCTACCAGGCGGGTGCGGCTGGCGGCTCCGCGCAGAGCTACGCGCTGCTCGGACACGGCGGGCAGGCGCTGGTCGTCAGCACCAGCGGCGCGAACGCCGACGGCGGCGTGGGCACGGTGACCGCGGCCGGCGCGCTCAGCGTGGCCACGGCCGCCGGCGGCACCGTCACCGGCACGGTCAGCGCGGGCAGTGGCCTCGTGGTGCTGACCGTCGTCGCGGCCGGCGGAGCGAGCACCACGTTTGCCGGCGCCAACGACGATGCGCGCACCGACGTCGAGAGATTGATCAACATCTCCACGCGCAGCCAGACGGGCACCGCCGCCAGCACGCTGATCGCCGGCTTCGTGCTCACCGGCGACGCGCCCAAGCCCGTCCTCATCCGCGCCATCGGCCCGACGCTCGGCACGGCCTTCAACGTCGGCGGCGCCCTCAGCGCCGCGCGCCTGGAAATATTCCGCGGGGCCACCTCCATCGCGGTGGGCAACGACTGGGGCGCGCCGGTCGCGGGCGCCCCGGGCGCCGCGACGCTCGCCGCGACCGCGGCGCGGGTGGGGGCCTTTGCGCTCCCCGCCGCCAGCCGCGATGCCACGCTCCTCCTCACGCTCGAGCCCGGCGCCTACACCGCCGTGGTCACGGGGCAGGGCGGCGCGAGCGGCGTGAGCCTGGTGGAGATCTATGATGCGACCGAGGGCGCGATCCCGCGCTCCCGGCGGATCGTCAACATCGCGACGCGCGCGACCGCCGGCGCCGGCGACGAGGCGTTGATCGCGGGCTTTTATGTCAGCGGCACGGTGCCGAAACGCCTGCTTGTCCGCGGCGTGGGGCCGGCGCTCGCGCCGTTCGGTGTCAGCGGCGCGCTCGCCCGCCCGCAGCTCTCGCTCACGTCCGGGGCGACGGTGCTCGCGCAGAACGCCGGCTGGTCCGCCTCGGCGGACGCCGCCGCCATCGCCGCCGCGGCCGCGCAGGTCGGGGCATTTGCCCTCCCGCCCGGCAGTGCGGACGCCGCGCTGCTCCTCCATCTCGCCCCGGGCGCCTACACCGCGCAGGTCAGCGGCCCCTCCGGCGCGACGGGCGTCGCGCTGATCGAAGTCTACGAACTGCCCTGACCGCTGGAGCCAATGTGGTATTAACCGGACGCACAGGGTGGTTTCGCCGCGCTGTAGTGTCATATCCCCGGCACTACGAGGTTTGACAGCGATTGGCGTGTTCCCTGATGTCGACTCCCTTACTTCGCCCCTTGTCCTCCTGCTCCGGTGCATTGTCAGTCGTGATTCAGTCCGCTCTCCGTGAGGCAAGCGGTCGCCCTACCGGAATTCCGGTAGACGCTGGGCTTGGCTCGCGCGTCACGCGATTGCGACAGTCCCCGCTGTCACCCGGCCCGTGGGCCGGCGTCTCCGATTTTCCATCGTCCGGTCCGCTCGTTTTCAGATCCAACCTCTCATGAAACGTCTCCTGCTCCTCGCCTTGGCAGCGCTGTCTTCAGTCGTCGCATTTGCGCAGACGCCCTCCGCCACCATCACGCCAGTCGCCTCGACCTACTCCTCCGGAGCCGGCACGATGACCTTCGAGGTGGCGATCACTTACCCGAGTGATCGACCGTTCGGTGCTCTCAGTCTGAAGATCGCCGGGGTGCCACCAGGTTGGTCGTTCGGCGGTGTGTTCCCCAAAGAAGGTGATTTCGCTAGCGTGCCCCAGACCGTGCCGGCTCGCGGCATCACCAATGCCTTCGAGTTCGCCTACCAAATCGCTCCGCCCGGCGAGGCGAGGTTTTTCTTCTCGGCCGAATATTCGGGCGTCACGGGCACGCCGCAGACCTTCAATCAGATTGTGGTGACGTTTCGCGAGTCAGGCGCGGAGACCCCGCCGGATATCCCGGTGCCCAACTTCAGCGTCGCGGTGAATAATAACCTGCCGGTCATCACGACGCATCCACTCAGCCACGCGCTATTCAGCACTCAGAGCATCACTCTGACCGTGGCGGCCACCGGCACCGGCACGCTGAGCTATCAGTGGCTCAAAAATGGAATCGTGGAATCCGGTCAGACCACGAGTTCGCGGGTTTTCTCCAATCTTTCCGTCTCCAACACCGGCGCCTACACCGTCGAGGTCACCGACACTGTCGGCGGCACCCCGGTCGGCACGACCACCTCCAAGGCGGGTGTCCTTTCCGTCACGACTCCGGTCATCGGCGTGACGCCGACGAACCCGACGCCCTCGGCCCCCGTGGTAAGCATCGGCGCGGCACTGACGTTTAACGCGGGCCAGCTCGGCACGGGCGGGCCGACGCTGCAATGGACGAAGGACGGCTCGCCCATCGACGGCGCCACCAACTCGTCGTATCCGATCGCCGCCGTCGCCGGCACCGATGCCGGCGCCTACCGCCTGGTGGCTACGAATGCCCGCGGCAGCGTAACCACGGCGCCGCTGACTCTCACCGTGAATCCCGGCATCGGCACCTTCGCGCCGAGTTCGGGCGGGGAGGGCACGCTTGTGACCATCAATGGCAGCGGTTTCACCGGCGCCACCGCAGTGCGTTTCAACGGCCTCGCCGCCGCCTCGTTCACCGTCGTCTCGAACACCCAGATCACCGCCGTCGTGCCGACCTATGCCGTGTCGGGCCTGATCACCGTCACGCGCGCCGATACGACCGTGCTCACGTCGGCGACGCCGTTCACCGTTACCTTCGGTCCCAAGCTCGCGAGCCTCCGCTCGATCGGGCCGGCGCTTGGCGGCGAGTCGGCCCTCCTGGCCAATTTCACGATCGAGGGCACGACCTCCAAGACCGTCCTCGTGCGCGCCCTCGGGCCCGCGCTCGGCACCGGCGGCATGGCCGATCCTTTTCTCTCCATCTACGATGCCACCGGCACGATTGTCAGCGGCGGCAGCAACAACAACTGGAATGAACCGCCGACGTCGCTCGCCTCCGTTTTCACCGCCGTCGGCGCCGTTCCACTCGCGACAGACAGCAAGGACGCCGCGCTCCAGCTTACTCTCGCTCCCGGCACCTACACGGCGCGCGTCACCGGCTTCGGCGGCACCACTGGCATCGGGTCGATCGAGGTCTTCGAGGTGGGCGCCGATGCGAACCGCCTCGCGCACCTCGCCCGCCGCGCGCCGCTGACCGAAGCCTCCAACACCAGCAACACCGAGTTCACCCTCACCGGCACCGGCACCAAGACCGTGTTGATCCGCGCGGTCGGTCCCGGCCTCGGCGTGATCGGCGCGAGCCCGAATCCGAATCTCTCGCTCTCCCAAGGCGCGACCCAGCTCGCTTCGAACGACGATTGGGGCACCAACACCAATCTCGCCGATCTCGCCGCCGCCACCGCCGCCGTCGGAGCGATGCCCCTCGCCACCAGTGATGCCGCGCTGCTCGTCTCGCTGCCGGCCGGCACCTATACCGCGAGCGTCTTCGGCGCGACCGGCGGCCTCGGCGTCGTCGCCACGGAGATCTTCCTCGTCGACGGGCTGCGCCCCGCGACGATCGCACCTGCGCTCCTCGCTCCGCTGCACAACGCGTCGTTCGTCGTCGGCACGCCCCTGAACCTCGCCGCGCCGTTTGTCGCCAAGCCCGCGCCCACGTTCCAGTGGCAGAAAACCAGCTCGAACCTCGACGGCAAGACCGCCGCCACGCTCACGATCCCCTCCGTCGCCAACACCGACGCCGGTGCCTACCGCATCGTGATGGTCAACACCGGTGGCACGACCACGGCCGCTGCCGCCACGGTCACCATCACCAAGGCGCTGCCCGTCGTCACGTGGACGCCCCCGGCCGCGATCACGTATGGCACGCAACTCTCCGCCACCCAGCTCAACGCCGTGGCCAATATGGGCGGCACGTTTTCCTACACTCCGACCGCCGGCGCCCTCCTCAATGCCGGCAGCCACGTCCTCTCCGTCACCTTCACCCCGACGGACCTCGACAACTACGACCCCGTCACGGTCACCACACCCATCACCGTCAACAAGGCCACGCCGGCCATCGCCTGGACCGCTCCGGCCCCGATCACCTACGGCACGGCCCTCGCGAGCCCGCAATTGACCGCCAGCAGCGCCGTCGCCGGCACCTTCGCCTACACGCCGGTCAGCGGCACGGTGCTCAACGCCGGCGCGGACCAGGTGCTCTCGGTCACGCTCACGCCGACCGACACTACGAACTACAACAACGCGACCGTCACCACGACGATCACGGTCAACAAGGCCACACCCACCATCACGTGGCCCACGCCCACCCTGATCGTTTACGGCACGGTGCTTTCGTCGACGCAGCTCAACGCCACCTCCGGCGGCGTCGCCGGCACCTTTGCCTACACCCCGGCGGCCGGCACGCAGCTCAACGCCGGCGCGGACCAGCCCTTGTCGGTCACCTTCACGCCGACCGACGCCGCGAACTATAATAGTGCGACCGGCTCCACCCTGATCAATGTCGCCAAGGCCACGCCCGTGGTCTCCTGGACCGCCCCCGCCGCGATCGCCTACGGCACGCCGCTCTCCGCGACGCAGCTCAACGCCTCGACCGGCGTCGCCGGCACCTTCGCCTATACGCCGAACAGCGGCACGATTCTCAACGTCGGTGTCGACCAGGCCCTCAGCGTCGCCTTCACCCCGACGGATACGGCCAATTTCCACAACGCCACCGGTGCCACCACAATCACCGTGAACAAGGCGGTTCCGGCCATCGCCTGGACGGCGCCGACTCCCATCACCTTCGGCACCGCCCTCTCGGCCACCCAGCTCAGCGCCACGAGCCCGGTCGCCGGCACGTTCGCCTACACTCCGGCCGCCGGCACGGTGCTCAACGCCGGACCGGGCCAGACCCTTTCGGTGACGTTCACCCCGACCGATGGTGCGAATTACCTGCCCGCCACGGTCACCACCACGCTCACCGTCGACAAGGCCACGCCCGCCATCGTGTGGACTGCGCCCGCCGCGATCACTTTTGGCGACGCACTCTCAAGCACGCAGCTCAACGCCACCAGCCCGGTCGCCGGCACCTTCGCCTACACGCCCGCCTCCGGCTCCGTGCCCAACGCCGGCGCTGCCCAGACCCTCTCGGTCACCCTCACGCCGACCGACACCGCGAACTACAACAACGCGACCGCCACCACCACGATCACGGTGAACAAGGCCACGCCCGTGCTCGCGTGGACCGCACCCGCCGACATCACCTACGGCACCGCTCTCTCGGGCACGCAGCTCAGCGCCACCACGGGCGTCGCCGGCACCTTCGCCTACGTCCCGGCCCCGGGTAGCATCCTGAATGCGGGCTCGAATCAGCCGCTGTCCGTCACCTTCACCCCGACCGACGCCGCGAACTACAACACCGCGACCGGCGCCACGACCATCAACGTCGCCAAGGCCACGCCCGTGGTCGCCTGGAGCGCGCCGGCCTCCATTCAGTTCGGCACGCCGCTCTCCGCCACGCAGCTCAACGCCTCGACCGGCGGCGTCGCGGGCACCTTCGCCTACGTGCCCGCCAGCGGCACGATCCTCAACGTCGGCGCCAATCAGAGCCTCGCCGTGACGTTCACCCCGACCGATGCGGCCAACTACCACGTCGCCACCGGTGCGACCACGATCACCGTGACCAAGGTGATCCCGGCCGTCGCCTGGACCACGCCCGCCGCGATCACGTTCGGCACCGCGCTCTCCGCCACGCAACTCAGCGCCACGAGCCCCGTCGCCGGCACGTTCGCCTACACCCCCGCCGCCGGCACCGTCCTCAACGCCGGGCCGAATCAGACCCTCTCGGTCACGTTCACGCCCACCGATGTCGCGAACTACGACCCCACCACGGTCACCACCACGCTCACCGTCGACAAGGCCACGCCCGCGATCGCCTGGACCGCGCCCGCCGCGATCACCTATGGCGCCTCCCTCTCGAGCACGCAGCTCAAC
>CAZENI010000437.1:0-7251 GCA_964513055.1 uncultured Opitutus sp. | reverse complement strand
GAGGCCTTGAACGGACGGCGCGAGATGGTGACGGGCGCGAACAAGGACGGTTTCCACCTGCGCAACGTGAATGTCGCGCGCGATCTCGCGGTCACGAAATTCGGCGACTTCCGGCGCGTGCGGGCCGGGGAGCCGGACGTGAAATCGGGTCAGCCCCTGCAGGTGCGGCGCGGCATCGAGGTCGGGCACATCTTCAAGCTCGGCACGAAATACTCGGAGAAGTTCGGCGCGGTCTACACCGACGACAAAAAGGAATCCCACCTGATGGTGATGGGCTGCTACGGCATCGGCATCAGCCGCACGATGCAGGCCGTCATCGAGCAGAGTCATGATGCCGACGGCATCGTGTGGCCGTGGAACTGCGCGCCGTTCCACGTGCTGATCTGCGTGTTGGATCCCCAACTGCCGGAAGCGATGGAACTCGCGAAGAAGCTCGCGGCAGCGGCGGAGAGCGCGGGCGCCGACGTGCTCGTCGACGATCGCGCGGAGCGGCCTGGCGTGAAGTTCAAGGACGCCGATCTGATCGGCATTCCGCTGCGGCTGACGATCGGCGGCAAGGGCCTCAAGGAAGGCGTGATCGAGCTGAAGTGGCGCGCGCAGAAAGACGTCGCCAAGGTGCCGCTCACGGAGGCTGAGGCGCGCGTGGCGGCGGCTGTCGGCGAGGCGCGGGCGCGGGCGGCCGGCTGAAATCTGGGAGCACCGTGAACGAGGCTACGCGCGGGCGCGTCAGCCTCGTTCGCGCAGCAGTTTCTCGACGGTGGCGAGGCTCGTCCGGGCGAGCGGAAGATCCGGTCGCAGCCAGAGGGCGCGGGCGAGATGGGCTCGCGCCTCGTCGAGGCGGCGGACCTGCAGCAGCAGCGTGCCGTATTCGGCGAGGGCGTCGGGGTTCCAGCGATCCAGCCGGGCGCGCGCGGCATAGTGCGGGAGCGCGTCGGCGAGGCGGTGCTGCGCGACGCGGACCTGGCCAAGTTCGAGGTGGGCGCGCACCGCCGCGGGATCGAGCCGGAGGGCGTGTTCGAAGTGGGGCACGGCCTCGTCGGGCCGGCCGGCGCGCAGCCAGAACGCGCCGAGATTGACGCGGAGGGAGGCCTCGCGCGGCGCGTGCCGGATGCTCTCCTCGATCAGGGCGCGCGCTTCGTCGAAGCGCTGGCCGGCGAGCGCAAGGGCGGCGAGCTGGGTGTGGGCGTTGAAATAGCCGGGCTGCAACGCGAGCGCGCGCCGGTATTCCGCCGCCACCTCCGCTTCGGGGCGTCCGGCCGCCTGCAGAGCGAGGGCGAGCAGGTAGCGGATGGCGGGGTTGTCTTCGCCGACCGCGATGCTGTGCCGGAAGAGCGTGACACTGTCGCGCCAGACGGGAACTTGCCGCGCAGTCAGGATCGCCATGAGGGCGAGCAGCGCGCCGGACACGACAAAGGCCGGCCGACGCCAACGTGGGCGGGCTTCGAGCACGGCGCCGCCGGACCAGACCGCCAGCGTGAACAGGCCGAGAATCGGCAGATACATATAGCGGTCGGCCATCGCCTGTTCCCCGACCTGGACCAACCCGATCACGGGCACCAGCGTGCCGAGAAACCACAGCCAGCCGAACAGCAGCCAGGGCCGCGCGCGGCGCTGCAACCAGGCGAGCGCCGTGAACGCGAGCAGCAGCGTGGCGGCCCCGGCGACCGTCAGCCCGGGCCAGGTGCCAGGATGGAAATAGAGTGGCGAAAGCGTTTCGGGCCACAGGGTCTTGCCGATGTAGCGCACATAGGAAACGAGGGCGTTGGCGAC
This sequence comes from uncultured Opitutus sp., assembly GCA_964513055.1. Lineage (GTDB taxonomy): Bacteria > Verrucomicrobiota > Verrucomicrobiia > Opitutales > Opitutaceae > ER46. The sequence goes on along the minus strand of CAZENI010000437.1, from coordinate 5,481 downwards.
GCGCGGCCAGAATTCCAGCGTCGCGCCGAAGCGGCCGGCGCCGGTGGCATGCTGGACTGAATACGTGAGCAGGCTGTGGAGGCCGACCAGCGCGAAAAGGGGCGCCTTCTCCCAGACCAGCGCGCGCCAGGGCCGGTCCGGCCAGCGGCGCAGCGGCCAGAAATCCAGCAACAGCAGCGTGCAGGGCAGGGTGACGGCCATCGGCTTGGACAGCAACGCACAGCCCGCGAGGGTCAGCACGACGACGTAGCGGGCGGTGCCCGGGCGGCGCACGTAGGCGGCGTAGCTCCAGAGGCACAGCAGCCAGAAGAAGCCGCAGAGCACGTCCTTCCGCTCGGAGATCCACGCGACGGACTCCACGTGCAGCGGATGCAGGGCAAAGCAGGCTGCGACCACTGCCGGTCGCCAGAGCGCCCCGCTCAAGGAGCGCCAGACGAGGAACACCAGCAGTGAGTTCAGGACGTGCCAGCCAAGGTTGATCCAGTGCATCGGCGCGGGGCGGAGCCCGAACCACTCGCAATCGAGCTGGTGCGACAGCGTGGTCAGCGGATGCCAGTTGTTGCTGTGCGTGCCGGTCCACGCCCAGACCAGGGCCGGAAAACGCAGCCCGCCGTTCACCAGCGGCTGGTGCTCGACGTAGGCGTCGTCGTCGAGGTTGATGAAGCCGCCTTCGCCCACGCGCATGTAAGCGAGGATCGTGAGCACCACGAGGAGCGCGCCAAGGGCGAGCGGAAGGAACCGGCGTGACGGAGCGGCGGGCCCCGGCGGCGGTGCGGCGTCGGGCGCGGGCGGAGGCCGGTCAGGCATGACAGGGGAGCGACGCGGCGTTTCGACGGAAGGACATGCAGACCGGTTCTCAACTCGGCGAATTTCCGCGGTCGGGCAAGAGAATCGTTGCGCCCGCCGAAATCAGCGGATGACTTCGCGGCGGAAGAAAGCCGCGAAGTCATCCGGTCATGCGATCCGATTTGCACGCGCGGACCCGACTCGTTCACTCCCACCTCGTGACCACCATCCACTCGTCCACCCAGCCGAAAGAGGCGACGCGCACCGAAGTCGCGCTCGGCGGCCTCTGGCGCGTCGTGGTGCTGAACGATCCGGTCAACCTGATGTCCTACGTCGTGATGGTCTTCAAAAAAGTCTTCGGCTTCGACGAAAGCACCGCGCGCCGGAAGATGCTGGAAGTGCACGAACAGGGGCGCTCCGTGGTTTGGAGCGGCCTGCGCGAGAAGGCCGAGGCCTATGTCTTTACGCTGCAGCAATGGCATCTCACCGCCGTGCTCGAACCTGATGAAACGCATTGACGTCAAGCTCGCCCTCCCGGTCGTCGCGCCGCTGCTCGATGTCATCCGGGAACTGGCCGAGAGCCTGAAGCAGAACCTCGCGGCGCCGATCGCGCTCCAAGATCTCGACGCGGAGTTTCACGAGGCGTGGGTGGAGGAGTTGCTGCACACGCAGAACGAGGAGGTGCGCACGCTGCTCGGGCTGTTCGACGACGAGTTCTTCCGCGAAGGCGTCGTGGCGTTCGACGAGGAGAACGCCGAGATTATCGTGCGCGCCTGCGCGGCGGTGCGACTGCGGCTGCGCGAGAAGTTCCTGAAACCGCTGGGCGACGAGACGCTGGAGTCCGGCGATGTCGACATGCTGGCCCTCGACGAGCCCCTGCGGAAGGCGTTCATGTGCTACCTGTTTCTCGCGACGATCCAGGAACTGATCATCCAGCACCTGGACGAGAGCATCCTCGGGACCTGAAATCCCGAATCGGCGTTTGACGGCGGCGAGGGGGCGCGTAACGGTGGCGCTGACACCCTGCAGTGTTCGAGGTGCTTTCAATAACTGCTCTTTGCCTTAGGAAAATCACGGACGTTGAAACCGACGCGGAACAGGCCAGGCCGTAAACCGGAGGGCCGAAGCTGCGGCGGAGGCGTCCACCTTAACTAAAAAAGGTCTTGAGCCTTTGGGCATACGGCACAGGTGGGGTGTCACTTTTTCTTTTTCCTTCTCCCGGTGGAGAGTTTCGGTGAAGAAGGGGCGCGCGTTCGGCGCAGCCTCCCATGAATATCCACGAAGTTAATCTCCTCCACGCGGTGCACGTCATCGCGGTCGTCGTCCTGATCGCGTATACGTTCTTCGGTTTCGCCGGCGCGCCGGAGACCCGCAAGCGCGTGCTGGCGATCACGGGAGTGGCGAGCGTGCTTGCCCTGCTCACCGGCATCCGGATGTGGCAGGGGATGTTTGGCTTCGCGGCGGCGGGCTGGATCATCGTGAAGCTGGTGTGCTGGCTCGGGTTGTCGGCGCTGACGGGTGTGGCCTATCGCAAGCGGGACAAGGTCAACGCGCTGATGGTCATCGTGCTGCTGCTGGCGGTCATCGCGGTGGTGATGGTGTATCACAAGCCGTTCTGACGGCACCGCGTCATGGCGGAATCGCTGTGCGGGGTGTGGGTGGACGACGCCGGGCGCGTCCACACCACGGTGGCGACCGCGGACGGTGGCCGGGCGACGCGAGAAGCGGTGCTGCGGCCGTTTGCCTGGCTGGGCGGAGTGGCCGCGGACGGGGCGCCGCCGGCGGGCATCGCGGTCGAGGCGCTGAACGGGGAGGGGCCCTTTGCGCGGCTGGCGCACGCAGAGGAGATCGGGACGTTTGACGCGTTCGTGCGGTCGACGCGCGAGGGGGTGGCCGTCGACGTGGTGCGGCCGTTGGAGAACCAGTTTCTGCTGCAGCAGCGGGAGCGATTGTATCGCGAGCTGACGTTCAGCCAGGTCCGGCGCTGCCAGCTCGACATCGAGGTGGCGTCGCCCGGCGGCGGGTTTCCGGACGCGACGCGCGCGGAGGATCGCGTGCTCGCGATCGGGCTGCGCTGCCGCAGCGAGAACCGGCTGCTGCTGCTCGAGGATTTTTCGGACGCCGCGGAGAAGCGATTGCTGGAGGCGTTTGCCGCCGCGCTCGTCGAGGTCGATCCCGACGTGATCGAGGGGCACAACATCTTCAAATTCGACCTCGACTACCTGCGACAGCGCTGTCGCCGGCACAAGCTGCCGTGCGCGTGGGGGCGCTACGGGCAGAAGGCGTCGTTTCGCAATAGCAAGCTGAAGGTGGCGGAGCGGTGGGTGGACTTTCCGCGCTGCGATCTCCCGGGACGCACGGTGGTCGACACGTATCTGCTGGTGCAGCTTTTCGACATCACGACGCGGGAGCTGACGTCGTATGGCCTGAAGGACGTCGCGGTCTATTTCGGCATCACCGACGAGGACAGCGAGCGCACCTACATCCACGGCGATCAAATCCAGCACGTGTTCGCGACGGATCGGGGGCGTTTCTGCGCCTACCTCGAGGACGATCTGCGCGAGACGGAGGGCCTCGCGGATCAGTTGCTGCCGACGTATTTCGAGCAGGCGCGCACGTTTCCGATCCTGCTGCAGGAGGCCACGCTCCGCGGGGCGACCTCGAAGATCGATCTACTGTTCCTCGAGGAATATTACCACGCGCGGCAGGCGTGCCCGGTGCCGCCGGAGGTGAAGCCATTCGAGGGCGGCTACACGCGCAGCTTCCAGGAAGGCGTGTTCCGGCACGTGCTGCACTTCGACGTCGCGTCGCTGTATCCGAGCCTGCTGCTGGCGATCGGGCGCAACCCGGGGACGGACACGCTCGGGGTCTTCATCCCGCTGTTGCGGCGGCTGCGCGAGTATCGGCTGAAATACAAGCTGCTGGCGCGGACCGCGCCCACGGCCGAGGAGCGGGCGGAGGCGCAGGCGCGCCAGACGAACTTCAAGATCCTGATCAACTCCTTCTACGGCTACCTCGGTTTCTCCGGGGCGCGCTTCGGCGACGGCGAACTGGCGGCGGAGGTCACGCGCCGTGGCCGCGAGTTGTTGCAGGCGTTGATCGACGAGTTTTCGAAGCACGGCTGCACGATCCTCGAGGCGGATACGGACGGCATCTACCTGTCGTCGGAGAAGTTTTTCGAGACCCCTGATGCGCTGCTGGCGCTGGTCGCGCCGATCCTGCCGCCGGGGATCGAACTGGAACACGACGGCCGCTATCGCGCGATGTTCTGCTACAAGGCGAAGAACTACGCGCTCTACGACGGGAAGAAGATCACGCTGCGCGGCAGCGCGCTGCGTTCGCGCGGGATCGAGCCGTTCCTGAAAAAACTGTCCAGCGGCTTGATCCGCTTCCTGCTCGGCGCGTCGACGGAGTCGCCGGTGGACGTGCTGGAGGACTACCGGAAGCGACTCGCGACGCGGGCTGTGCCAGTGGCCGAACTCGCGAAGAGCGAGACGCTCAGCCAGAACCCGGACGCCTACGAGCGGTTGATGGCCGAGGGCGGCAAGCCGCGGCGGGCGGCGGCGGAGGCGGCGTTGCAGATGTCACCGCGGCCGCGGATGGGCGAGCGCGTGACCTATTACGTGACCCCGCGTAGCAAGGGGCGCACGAGCGACTGGCAACGGGCGCGTCCGCTCGCGCACTACGATCCGCTGACGGCGCCCTACGACGCGGACTACTACGCGGCGAAACTCGACGACTGGATCGAGCGCTACGGTGTGTTCCTCGGCGTGACGAAGCCGCCGCCGGATCAACCGCAGGGGGAGCTGGCGTTCTGACGGACGCTACTGCACCTGCTGGAGCAACTGCGCAGTCGCGGCATCGAGCGGCTCATCCGCGAGGATTTCGCGCAGCACGCTGACGCTCGGCGCGTGCGCGGGCCACCCTTCGACGGGAAACTCGGTCTTCGCGCGCAAGGTGAGGCGCAGGGCGTTGAGAAAACTCGCGCGCGCCATCGGACGATTGCCAAGCTGCGTGTAAACCTGGCCGGCCTCGGCGTTCAGCGCAGCGTAGAGGAGGATCTTGTCGCGGGCGATCTCGGGCGGTTCGCCCTCCGAAAGCATCACGAAGTGCTGCTCGGGCGTGAACTGGAACAGCTTGTCGGCTTCCAGGGCGAACAGGCTTTCGCACGCCTGCACGATGGTCTGCAGCGCCTCCTCGGGGTGGCCGCCGCGCCGCTTGAAGATGACCCGCGCCAGCAGGCGTCCGACCTCGTCGATGATGCGGAGGATGTAGTCGCGGCGGGAGGTGATCATAAAAAAAGGGGCGGACCCGAAGGCCCGCCCCACGTTAGAAGGAACTACACGGCGATCAACTCCACCGCAGATCCGTCCGCGACAGCGGCATCTGGCGGACGCGCTTGCCGGTAGCGGCGAAGATCGCGTTGCAAATCGCGGGCGCGACCGGGGGCAGGGCGGGTTCGCCCATGCCAGTGGTGGGGTAGTTGGTCTTGAGGAAGTGCGTCTCGATTTTCACCGGCGCATCCGTGATCCGGATCAGCGGATAGTCGTGGAAGTTGCTCTGCACGACGCGACCGCGCTCGATGTTCAGTTCCTGCGTCATGAGGACGCCGAGACCGTCGATCACGGAGCCCTCGACCTGGTTTTCTGCGCCGCTGAGGTTGACGATCTGCGCGCCGACGTCGGCTCCCGTGAC
>CAZENI010000436.1:0-7254 GCA_964513055.1 uncultured Opitutus sp. | reverse complement strand
TTGATGCCGATATCGGCCTTGATGATACCGAGCAGCGGATCGAGGATCAGGGCGTTGGTGATGACGAGGTCGAGGCAGTCCTTGTCGAGGGCGGTGGGAGATTGGCCCATGCCGTCGCGGATGACCTTGCCGCCGCCGAATTTGATCTCGTTGCCGTAGCCGCCGCCCTCGGCGATGAGGTCGCGCTCGACCTGGACAAAAAGGTCGGAGTCGGCGAGCCGCACGCGATCACCGACGGTCGGGCCGAACATCTCGGCGTATTGGCGGCGGGAAAGATGGAGAGCCATGGCGAATGCGGAAGGGGATGAATGTGGAAAGCGGGAAAGGAGGAAACGGAAGGGCTCAGCGTTTTTTTCCTACTTTCCTGCTTTCCACATTCTTTGGCTTGGCCGGTCTTTTCACATCGAGCTTGCCGTTCACCAACGCATTGAGGCCGTAGACTTCGCGGAGGCCCGCGAGGGCGACGAGTTCGACGCGTTTGGTGTCACCGGCTTCGAAGCGGACGGCGGTGCCGGCGGGGATGTTGAGGCGGAAGCCGCGCGACGCGGCGCGGTCGAAACGGAGCGCGGGGTTGGTCTCGAAGAAATGATAGTGCGAGCCGACTTGGATCGGACGATCGCCGGTGTTGGTGACGTCGAGGGTCGCGGTCGCGAGATTCAGGTTGGCCGGGAGCGGCTCGCCTTCAGCGGGAATGATTTCACCGGGGATCATGAGGAGAAGTGCGAAGTAGGAATGCCGAAGTCCGAAGTGAGGGAAATCCAGGATGGGTTCGTAGTTCGAACTTTGGCATTCGGACTTCGGACTTTTAACGAATCGGATTGTGGACCGTCACCAGTTTCGTGCCGTCGGGGAAGGTGGCTTCGACCTGGACCTCGTGGATCATGTCGGCGACGCCCTCCATGACGTCGGAGAGCTTGAGGATCGTCGTGCCGTAGCTCATGAGGTCGGCGACGGACCGGCCATCGCGGGCTCCTTCGATGATCTCATAGGTGATGATCGCGATCGACTCGGGGTAGTTGAGCTTCACGCCGCGGGCCTGGCGGCGGCGGGCGAGATCGGCGGCGACGACGATGAGGAGTTTTTCGCGTTCGCGGGGCGTGAGATGCATTCGACGAAAGGGGGATTAATTCAGAAGCCAGGAAACCAGGAATCGGAAGATGGGTTCATGGCTTTCTGGCTTCTGAATTATTGTCTTTGGAATATCAAACTTGCAGGTGCTCCTTCACGACGTCGTCGGTGAGGGTGGCGATGGGGCCGGAGATGACGACCACGCCGCGATCCATCGCATAGAAGCGGTCGGAGACTTCGCGGCAGAAATCGACGAACTGCTCGACGAGCAGGATGGCGAGGGAGTGCTCCTGTTTGAGCTGCTTTACGGCGTGCGTGATTTCCTGCACGTCCTGCGCGGCGCGATCGATCACGGCGGCAGGGGCGGCGGGCGCTTTCAGTTTTTTCAACGTGTCGCCGATCTGATCGATGATGGAGGGCTGGATGCCTTCGGTCGGTTCGTCGAGGATGAGGAGCTTCGGGTTGGTGAGCAGGGCGCGGCCGATGGCGAGTTGCTGCTGCTGACCGCCGGAGAGGACGCCGCCTTTGCGGGAGAGCATTTCCTTGAGGACGGGGAAGAGGCCGAAAACGCGGTCGAGGCCCGCGCGCGCTTCGGCGCCCTTGCGGCCGTGGACGACGAGGCCGATCTGGAGGTTCTCCTCGACGGTGAGGTGCGGGAAGATGTCACGGCCCTGCGGCACATAGCCGATGCCGGCGCGGGCGCGGACATCCATCGGCAGCTTGTCGATCGGCTGGCCGGCGAGCGTGATCGAGCCGGAGCGGATGGGGAGGACGCCGGTGATGGAGCGGAGCGTCGTCGTTTTGCCGACGCCGTTGCGGCCCATGAGGGCGACGACTTCGCCGGGATGGATTTCCAGATCGACGCCGCGGAGAATGCGCGAGCCGCCGATGTAGGTTTCGACGCCGCTGAGTTGGAGAAGCGCGGTCATTCGGAATGAACCACAGAGACACAGAGGCACAGAGAAAGACCAAAGAAGAAGGCTGTTCTTTGTGCCTCTGTGTCTCTGTGGTTAGATTCGATTGGTTTCATCGCGTCCCGTGTTTGCCGCGGCCGAGGTAGACTTCGCGGACTTTCTGGTCGGATTGCACCTCGTCGAATTTTCCCTCGCAGAGGACGGTGCCCTGGTGGAGGACGGTGACCTGGCCGTTGCGCGCGATCTGTTTCACGAAGGCCATGTCGTGCTCGATCACGATCAGGCTGTGCTTCCCGGCGAGGGAAAGGAGAAGTTCGCCCGTGCGATCGGTCTCGTCGTCGGTCATGCCGGCGGCGGGCTCGTCGACGAGGAGCACCTTCGGTTCCTGGGCGAGGAGCATGCCGATCTCGAGCCACTGCTTCTCGCCGTGCGCGAGGAGGCCGGCCTTCCATTCGCGTTTGGCGTCGAGGCGGACGGTCTTGAGGATTTCGTCGAGCCGGTCGCGGTCGGTGGAGTTGAGGCGGTGAAACAGGGAAGCGAATACACCGCGCGGGCCCTTGAGCGAGAGGACGAGATTGTCCCAGACGGTGTGCTCGGTGTAGACGCTGGGCGTCTGGAATTTGCGGCCGATGCCGAGACGGTTGATTTCGTATTCGTTGAGCTCGGTGAGGTCGTGGCTGGCGGCGGGATCGCTGCCGAAGTCGAGCTTGCCTTTGTCGGGCTTGGCGCGGCCGGTGATGAGGTCGAAGAACGTGGATTTGCCCGCGCCGTTGGGGCCGATGACGGTGCGGAGCTCGCCCTCGTAGAGATAGAACGTGAGGTTGGTGATGGCCTTGAAGCCATCGTAGGTTTTCGAGACGTCTTCGACGCTGAGCAGGGGATGAGGCATGGGATTGCCGAGTGACGATTGGCGATTGCCGAATTATGGCTTCGCGGAGGCGGAGGTGGGCTGTGATTGCGCGGCAGATTTAGTCTCGGACGTGGGCGGCGCAGCGTGGAATTTCTGCCAGAGGGCTTTGAGGCGGGCGGGGATGCTGACGATGCCGCCGGGGAGGAAGAGGACGACGAGGATGAAAAGGCCGCCGAGGATGATGAGCCAGAGATCCGGATACGCCCGGGTGGCCCAGCTCTTGAGGGCGTTGATGCTGATGGCGCCGACGATGGGTCCGAGGAGCGTGCCGCGGCCGCCGACGGCGACCCAGACGACGGCCTCGAGCGATTTGTCGGCCTGCATCTCGCCGGGGTTGATGATGCCGACCTGCGGCGTGTAGAGGGCGCCGCCGACGGCGGCGATGAGCGCGGCGACGACGAAGATGAAGAGCTTGAAGTGCGCCGTGGCGTAGCCGCTGAAGAGCACGCGGTTCTCACCGTCGCGGATCGCCTGCTGCACGAGGCCGAACTTTGTTTTGCTGAGCCAGCGGCAGAACAGATACGCGAGCAGCACCGTGACGGCGGTGGCGATGTAGAGCCAGCGGCCGGTGGCGGGATTCGCGAGGCTGTGGCCGAGGATAAATTTGAAATCGGTGAAGCCGTTGTTGCCGCCGAGCAGGAGATTGTTGCGGAAAAACATGATCGACGCGGCATAGGTGAGCGCCTGCGTGAGGATCGAGAAATACACGCCCTTGATGCGGGAGCGGAAGGCGAGGAAGCCGAAGATGTAGGCGATGACGCCCGGCACGATGAACACCATCGCGAGTGCGAACGGGAAGCTCGCGAACGGCTCCCAGAACGCGGGCAGGCGTTCCCAGCCGAGGAACACGAGGAAGTCGGGGATCGGCTTCTTGTATTGGCCGAGATCGCCGATCATGCGCATGAGATACATGCCGTGCATGTAACCCCCGAGCGTGAAGAAAAGCGCCTGGCCGAGGCTGAGCAGTCCGGTGTAGCCCCAGAGCAGATCGACGGAGATCGCGAGGAGCGCGTAGCAGAGATATTTGCCCCAGACGCCGATGGTGAAGTTGCTGATCACGCCGTTGGCGTGGAGCAGCGGGACGACGACGATCAGCAGCACCGCGATGACGGCGACGGCGATGAGTTCGATGCGACGGACGTGTTGGGCGCTCATCGGATCAATCCTCCAAGCTGCGGCTGCGCGTGACGAAGAGGCCGGCGGGTTTCCATTGCAGGAAGAGGATGATGCCGGCGAGGACGAGGATCTTGCCGAAGACGGCGGCGTCCTGCGCGAGATTCTGGAGGAAGCTGCCGATCCCGGGCACCCAAGTGAGGCCGGGGCGACGTAGGGCAGGTATTGCTGCAACACCTGGTCGATGCCGCCGATGCCGAAGGCGCTGATGATCGTGCCGCCGATGCTGCCGACGCCGCCGACGACCACGACCATGAAGGAGTCGATGATGTATCCCTGGCCCAAGGACGGACCGACGTTGCCGATCTGGCTGAGAAACGCGCCGGCGAGTCCCGCGAGGCCGCTGCCGAGGCCGAAGGTGAGCATGTTCACGCGTTCGGTGCGGACGCCCATGCAGGAGGCCATGGTTCGGTTCTGCATCGAGGCGCGGATAAGGAGGCCGAGGGGCGTCTTGGTGAGGACGAGCCACATGCCGAAGACGATCAGGATGGCGAAGCCGATCACGAAGACGCGGTTCCAGCCGAGGATGACGTCGTTCACGAGCCAGTTGCCGCTGAGGTAGCTGGGGCTGGAAACCTGGACGTTGTTCGCGCCGAACATCAGGCGGAGGCCCTGTTGCATCACGAGCGAGACGCCCCAGGTCGCGAGCAGGCTCTCGAGCGGACGGCGGTAGAGGAAGCGGATGACGCTGCGTTCGAGTCCGATGCCGACGAGGGCGGCGGCGAGGAAGCTGAGCGGCAGCGCGGCGATGAAATACCACTGATACGCCGCGCCGGTGAGATTGAGGCCGAAGATCGGGAGACTGAAACCGAAGAACGGGATCGTGATCCCGGTGCCGAAAATATTCTGGACGAGGTAGGTCGTGTAGGCGCCGACGGCGATCATCTCGCCGTGGGCCATGTTGATGACGCGCATCAGGCCGAAGGTGATGGCGAGGCCGAGGGCGGCGACCAGCAGGATGCTGCCGAGTGAGATGCCGCGGAAGATCGTGCCGAAGAAATCGACGGTGGAGCGGTGGGTCTCGACAGCGCGCAGGGCCTCGCGGGCGGCCTTGGCGAGCGCGGGATTCTTCGCTTCTTCGGATTCCTTCAGCGACCGCGTGATGAAGTCGGTGCTGGCGAGCGAGCGGAGCGCCTTCAACTCGACGAGCGCGGCGAGTTTCATCTCGTCCTTCTCGTCCTTGAGCTGGGCGATGGCGATCGACTCGCGGAGGGCGCGCTTCACCTTTTCGTCGGGCTCGACGCCGAGACGGGCGCGTAGGGCGGGGAGTTTCTCGACGTCCTGGGTGAGTCCGATCGTGAGAATGGCCTTGATGCGCTTTTCCGGTTCGGGCGCGGCGAGGTCGGCGAGGTCGAGCACGGCCTTCATCGCGCGACGGAGGGAGGAGTTGTGGTCGACGGCGGTGAGTTCGGCCACGACGAGGCGCAGGGGTTTGCCGGCGGCGTCGGTGACGGGTGCGCCGGTGTCGATGCGCACGGCGGTTTGCGTGCCGGCTTCGTCCTTTTCGCCGGCGAGCTGCACGGCGACTTTCTCGCCGGCGGAAGGCGAATAAACGAAGAGGGCGTCGGTGCGCCACGCTTCGAGGAGCGGCGCAATCGCGGGATCGGCCTGGCCCATGAGCTGGCCGATCAGCTCGCGTTTCTTCGCGGCATCGTCGGTGAGCGCGGCGCTGGCGATCAATTGCCGCGCGGTGGGCGTCGCGGCGCAAAGGGTGAGGCAGGTCGATGCGAGCAGCAGCGCGAAGCGGACCGATCGAGCAATACGATTCATCATTAAGGGGCGGCGCATTAATGCTAAAGCCGTGCCAACAAAAAGGGGCGGGCGCCGATATGACGCCCGCCCCGGGAAGAATTTCTTCTACGAATTCAGATGGGCCGGCGGCGGCTTACTTGAACTTACCCTTCAGCCAGGGCTCGCCGTAGACGTTCTGGAACGACTTCACGATCTTGAACTGACCGTCGGCCTTGGTCTCGCCGATGAAGACGTTCTTCGTGACGTGCATGTTCTTTTGCGTGGTGACCTTGCCACCGGGGCCATCGAACGAGATGCCGCTCTGGTAGGCGGCGCGGACCTTGTCCACATCGAAGGAACCGGCCTTCTCGACCGCGAGTTTCCAGAGGTAAACGCCAACGTAGCTGAGGACCATCGGGGAGCAGGTGACGCGGCCTTCTTTGACGATGCCGGGGACGTTGCTCTTCTTCAGCCAGGCCTGGAAGTCGGCCACGAACTTCTTGTTGGCGGGCGTATCGATCGACTGGAAGTAGGTCCAGCAACCGAGCTGGCCGACGAGCTGCTTGGCGGGGAGGCCGCGGAATTCATCCTCGGAGATCGAGAACGAGACGACGGGGCAGGTCTCGGCGGTGAGGCCGGCGGCGGCGTATTCCTTGAAGAACGGGACGTTGGTGTCGCCGTTCAGCGTCGAGATCACGCAGGCGTTGCCGGAGGCGGCGAACTGTTTGATTTCGGCGATGATCTGCTGGTAGTCGGTGTGACCGAAGGGCGTGTATTTGCCGGCCGAGATGATCTTGCCGGAGCCGTCCTTGCGGAAACCGCCGCCGATGTTCTCGAGCTTCACGCCCTTGGAGAGCAGATACTCGAGGAGCACGAGGTTTGTGGTCTGCGGGTAGACGTAGTCGGAGCCGAGCAGGTAGAACTTCTTTTTGCCTTCCGCGAGGTAGTAGTCGACGGCGGGCGTGGCCTGCTGATTGACGGCCTCGGCGGTGTAGGCGACGTTCTTGGACTCTTCCTCGCCCTCGTATTGCACGGGGTAGAAGAGGAGGCCGTTGTTCTTCTCGTAGACGGGAAGGACGGACTTGCGCGAGACGGAGGTCCAGCAACCGAAGGTCACGGCGACCTTGTCCTGCTCGAGGAGCTGCTTGGCCTTCTCGGCGAAGAGCGGCCAGTTCGAGGCGCCGTCGACGACGACGGGCTCGATCTTTTTGCCGAGGACGCCGCCCTTGGCGTTAATTTCGTCGAAGGTGAAGAGCAGGATGTCGCGCAGCGAGGTCTCGCTGATCGCCATCGTGCCGGAGAGGGAGTGGAGGACGCCGACTTTGACGGTGTCGGCGGCCGAGGCCGAACCGACCGTGGCACCGAGCGCGATCGCGCCGGCGCCGAGGAGTGAGCTGAGTTTTTTAATCATGATGGGCTGGGGGAGGTGTGGAGGAGCGGGCGGATGGGCAAGGCAGT
>CAZENI010000435.1:0-7272 GCA_964513055.1 uncultured Opitutus sp. | reverse complement strand
GCCTGGCGTGCGAGGCGCAGGCGCTGGAGGAGGCGGGCGCGTTTGCGGTCGTGTTGGAATGCGTGCCGGCGGCGCTGGCGGCGGCGATCACGGCGGCGCGGGCGATCCCGACGATCGGGATCGGGGCGGGCGCGGGGACGGCGGGGCAGGTGCTGGTGCTGTCGGACCTGCTGGGCCTCGATGCGCAGTTCAAGCCGCGCTTTGCGCGGCGGTATCTCGACGGCCACGGCGTGGTGCGCGAGGCGGTGAACGCGTTCGTGCGCGACGTGCGGGCGGCGACGTTTCCGGCGCGCGAGGAGGTGCTGGCATGAAGGGGCGCAGCCTGAATCTCCCGGCCTGGCAGGCGCTGCGGCGGTCGCCCGAGTGGGCGGGCGCCTCGATCGGCTTCGTGCCGACGATGGGGGCGCTGCACGCGGGGCACCTCGCACTGCTCGAGCGCGCGCGCGCCGAGAACGAGCGCGTCGTGCTGAGCATCTTCGTCAATCCGACGCAGTTCAACGACCCCGGCGATCTTGCGCGCTATCCGCGCACGCTGGCGGCCGATCTCGAGCTGGCGCAGCCGTGGGTCGATGCGGTGCTCGCACCGACGCCCGGGGAGTTTTATCCCGACGGCTATCGCTATCGCGTGACCGAGGGGGAGGTGAGCCGGCGGTGGGAGGGGGCGCACCGGCCGGGGCATTTCGACGGCGTGCTCACGGTGGTGCTGAAGCTGCTGAATGCCGTGCAGCCGGCGCGCGCGTATTTCGGAGAGAAGGACTGGCAGCAACTCCGCCTCGTGCGCGGCATGGTCGACGCGCTGCTGCTGCCGGTGGAGGTGGTCGCGTGCGAGACCGTGCGGGATGCCGACGGGCTCGCGCTGAGTTCGCGCAACCAGCGGCTGTCGCCCCTGGCGCGCGCGCGGGCGGCGGCGTTTCCCCGCGTGCTGCGCGCCGCGCCGGATGCGGCGACGGCGGCGGAGACGCTGCGGGCGAAGAGCTTCGAGGTGGACTACGTCGAGGACGTGGAGGGCGTGCGCATCGGCGCCGTGCGGCTGGAGGGCGTGAGGCTGATCGACAATGTCCGGCTCTAACGTCCTCGTCATCCTCACCGGCTCGATCGCGTGCTACAAGGCGTGCGACGCGATCTCGCGGCTGGTGCAGCGGGGGCACCGCGTGCGCACGGTGGCGACGGCGGCGGCGCTGCGCTTCGTGGGGACGGCCACGCTCGAAGGGCTGACCCGCGAGCCGGTGGCGACGGAGCTTTTCGCGCCGGGCGCGGCGTTGGAGCACATCGAGCTTGGCCGCTGGGCGGATCTCGTGCTGGTGTGTCCGGCCACGGCGCACACCCTCAACCGGATCGCCGCCGGGCTGGGCGACGATCTGGCGGGCGCGCTGCTGCTCGCGCACGACTGGAAGAAACCGCTCCTGATGGCGCCGGCGATGAACCCGGCGATGTGGAGTCATCCGGTGACCGTGGCGGCGGTGGAAAAACTGGAGGGATGGGGCGTGCGTTTTGTGGCGGTGGGCGAGGGGCGGACGGCGTGCGGCGAGATCGGCGCGGGCCGGCTGGCCGAGCCGGAGGAAATCGTCGCGGCGGTGGAGGCAGCGCTGGCCCGGCCGGCGCGACGGCTGCGCGTGTTGATCACGAGCGGCGGCACGGTGGAACCGATCGACGGTGTGCGGGTGATCGCGAACCTGAGCACGGGGGCGACCGGGGCGCTGATGGCGGAGCACCTGGCGCGATGCGGACACGAGGTCGTGCTGCTGCGCGCGCACGGTGCCCGGCGGGCGGCCGGCGGGGGGCGCGAGGAGACGTTCGGCACGTTCGCGGAACTCGACGCCGCGCTGACGCGGCTGCTGGGCGGGAGCGATTTCGACGCGGTGATCCACGCGGCGGCGGTGAGCGATTTCGCGGTGCACGCGGTGGAAGTGGACGGCGTCGTGATCCCGCCGGGCGCGCCGAAACTGCCCTCGGGCGTCGCGCCGGTGCTGCGCCTGCGGCGCAATCACAAGCTTCTGGATACGCTGCGCGCGCGGAGCCGCCATGCGAGGATCCGGGTCGTGGCGTTCAAGCTCACGAACGGGGCGGCGGCGGGCGAGGTGGCGGCGGCGGTGGCGGGTTGGTTCGAGCGCGGGATCGCGGACCTGGTCGTGCACAATGACCTGACCGCGCGCGGCGCCGGCGACGCGTTTCCAGCGGACCTCTGGCGGCGCGAGGGCGGGCGGGCAGAGCACTGTGCGGATCGCCGGGCGCTGGCGGTGGCGATCGAAACCTGGCTGGGCGGACGGGCGGTGGAACCGCCCGGACTCGAAGCACGGGCGGACGCTGCGGAACGCGTGCCGGAACCGGCGGCTTGAGGTCAAGCCGCGCCATCGACTGACTTCGCCATGCTCCTCTGCCTCGACATCGGCAACACCCAGATCCACGGCGGCGTGTTCGACGGCGGCCTGCGGTGCCAGTTTCGCAAGACGACGCATCCGCTCGGCTCATCGGACGAGTTCGGCGTTTTCTTCACCGCGGTGCTGCGGGAGAACGGGGTGGAGCCGCGCGCGGTGAAGCGGATCGCCATCTGCTCGGTCGTGCCGCCGGCGTTGTATCCGATTCGTGGAGCCTGTCTGAAGTATTTCCACGCCGAGCCCTTCGTGCTTCAGGCGGGGGTGAAGACGGGGCTGAAGGTGCGCTACCGCAACCCGCATGAGGTCGGCGCGGACCGCATCGCCGGCGCGATCGGGGCGACGCTGCGGCGGCCGGCATCGAACGTGATCGTGGTCGACTGCGGGACGGCGACGACGTTGGACGTGGTGACGGCCGAAGGGGACTACCTTGGCGGCGCCATCCTGCCGGGCATGGGCATCTCGGTGGAGACGCTCGCCGGCCGCACCGCGAAGCTCCCGACGGTCGAGCTGCTGCGGCCGGGCGTCGCGCTGGGGCGATCCACGATCGAGAGCATCCAGTCGGGCGTCTATCACGGGCACGTCGGGGCCATCCGGCAGTTGGTGGGCGAGTTGAGCCGCGAGGCGTTTGCCGGCGAGCGGCCGTATGTGGTCGGCACGGGCGGCTTCTCGCGTCTGCTCGAAGCGGAGAAACTCTTCGACGAGATCGTGCCGGAGCTGGTGCTGCTGGGGTTGAAGCACGCCGAGGCGGCGAATCGCGCCGAGTGAGGCGAGCGGAAGATCGCCGATCGCGGCAAAAGCGTGGCGCTCCTTGGGGCGCTTTGCGGGCCTGGTCTTTTGGTTCGTGTGTCGCGGTGAATCTGTCGGAATGGCGCTCGTGAGCACTTCACCTCAAGCGATCCTCCGCCGCATGGAGCGGGACGACGTCGCATTTGCGATGGAGCTCAAGAATCTCGCGGGCTGGAACCAGACGGAGCGCGACTGGCTGGGTTATCTGGAGTATGAGCCGGACGGCTGCTTCGTGGCCGAGGTCGCGGGCGGGCGCGCGGGGACGGCGACGTCCATCGCCTACGGAGAACGGTTCGGCTGGATCGGCATGGTGCTGGTGCATCCGGACTCGCGCCGGCTGGGCATTGGTTCGCGGCTGCTGCAGGCGGCGATCAAACATCTTCAGGGCCGGGGCGTGGCCGCGGTGAAGCTCGATGCGACACCGATGGGGCGGAAGGTCTACGTGCCGCTGGGGTTTCGCGACGAATACGAGTTGTCGCGTTACGAAGGGATCGCGCCGGTGCCAGCGGATATAGACGGCACGCCGGCGTCGGTGCAGTTTCTCACGGAGGGCGATCTGCCGGAGCTGGCGGCCTTCGATGCGGCGGCGTTCGGCGCGGAGCGGCCGGGGGTGCTGCGCTCGATGAGCCGGCGGAATCGGGCCTGGTGTTTCGTGGCGCGCGCCGCATCCGGGGCGATCGCGGGATATCTGATTGCGCGCGAGGGGAGGGACGCCGCGCAGATCGGCCCGTGGATCGCGCGGGAGGAGGCCGTGGCCGAGGCGCTGCTGCGCGCGTTTTTCCGGCGCGTGGTTGGGCGGCGGGTGTTCGTGGATGTGCCGCACCCGAACCGGGCCGGCTGCGCGCTGATCGCGAGGCATGGCTTCACGGTGCAGCGCGGGTTCGTGCGGATGTATCTGGGCGAGAACTCCCATCCGGGCGATCCGCGGCAGGTCTTCGGCACGAGCAGTGCGGAAAAGGGGTAGCGAAACCGGGGCTCGGGCGCGGTGGCGGACTTCAGATCCGGAGGAAAATCTTCCGGCGGAACAGCCACCAGCACACGAGCCAGAACGCGAGGCCGACGAGCGTCGCCTGCACGAAGGGTGCGTTGTCCGCGCCGAGGAACTTGAAGACGTCCTCGCCGAGGTGGGTCTGGAAGGTCTTCGCCGTCCAGGAGCGCAGCAGCATGCCCATGCAGTAGATCGCGATCGAGTTCATGCCGACGACGAGGAGCGGGAAACTCCACGCGCGCCACTGGCGCAGATCGATCACAGCGTAGAGCGCGGCGAGGATGAGGCAGCACCAGCCGGTCGAATACACCGCCCACGACGGCGTCCAGAGGCGCTTCACGAGCGGCACGCCGAGGCGCGCCCAGATCAGGCCGGCGACGAGACCGCCGATTCCCGCCGCCAGCAGCAGCAGGAGCTTTTGCCGCGGGGCGCGGCCGGAGCGCAGCAGTTCGCCACACATGAGGCCGAAGAGCATCGTGGCGAGCGACGGGATGAAGTTGATCGTCTGATACCCGCCG
The DNA here is from genome assembly GCA_964513055.1 of uncultured Opitutus sp. Classification (GTDB taxonomy): domain Bacteria; phylum Verrucomicrobiota; class Verrucomicrobiia; order Opitutales; family Opitutaceae; genus ER46. Next base: position 2,605 of record CAZENI010000435.1, on the reverse strand, counting down.
CTGTTGAAGACGAACGGCTCGCGCCGCGGCAGCCGGTTCAGGAGCCACGTGTCGATGGCGTGGCCGGCGTTTGCGTTCTTGTGCCACGCGGGGCCGACGTCGGCGAGATGCTGTCGGGCCCAAGTGGCAGAGACGCCCACCTCCGGCGCGCCCCTCGCGGGATCGACGCCGGTCGTCGGGTGGAGCGCATACAGCAGCCACGTGCCGGCGAGCAGTGCGATTGCCGTGATGACGTGCGTCCGCGGCGAGCGGCCCCAGAGCAGGAACAGGAAGGGATAGCCGAGGCCGATCTGCGTGAGGACGTTCATCAGCGACCAGGTGGTCGAGCGTGCGGAGTTGGAGATGAGGAAAATGCCAAGCGCTGCGAGCACGACGCCGCGCCACGTCGCGTGGCCGAGCATGCGGCCCCACGAATGGCCGGCGCGCTGGCGGTTCACGTAGGAATACGCCATCGACACGCCGACCATGAACATGAACGACGGCTGAATCAGATCCCAGAAGCCGCAGCCGACCCACTCGACGTGCTCGAACTGATGATGGACGGCCTGCCAGAATCCGGAATCTGGATTCGCCTTGAGGTGGTTGCGGGCGGTGGCGGCGAGGCCGAAGCCGTTGAAGGCCAGCGCGACCATGATGAGACCGCGATAGGCGTCCAGCGATTGGAGGCGGGCGGAGGGCTCGGCCGGGGCGGGCGAGCGGGTGGGCTCAGGCGGAGGCACGGCGGGAGTCATGGGCGGAACAGGCGGGGCGGGTCAGGGGGCCTTGGCGGTGAGCGTGCGAGCGAGGAACGTGCGGATCGCGGCGCGCACCGCGGGTGTGTCGAATGCCTTGCCGCCGTGGCCGGCGCCGGGAAGCACGTGCAGCTCCGAGGGGACGCCGGCGGCCTGCAGGGCGGCGTGCAGCCGGCGGCTCTGGTCGAGCGGCACCTGCGGGTCGGCGTCGCCGTGCAGGATCAGGAAGGGCGGGTCGTCGCGGGAGACTTGATACAGCGCGCTCGCCTCGCGGGCGAGCGCGGGCCGGTCGCGCACGATGCCGCCGAGGAGGCGCGCGCCGTTGGCCCGGGCGAGATCGGCGTCGGTCCGCGACGGGCCGGGGACGTTGGGCGGCATCGCCAGCAGGTCGGCGGGTCCGTAGAAATCGAGCACGGCTCGGACGCGGCTGGAGACGGTTTCGCCGGCGGGTGCGCTCGTGGTGCCAACCAGGGCGGCGACGTGGCCGCCGGAGGAGCCGCCGGCGATGGCGATCCGCGAGGCGTCAAGCTGGTGTCGGGCGGCATTCTCGCGCAGCCAGCGGATCGCGGCGCGCGGGTCCTCGAGTTGCGCGGGCCAGCCGGCCTGGTGCAGGAGCCGGACATCGAGACTCGCGACGGCATAGCCCTCGGCGGCGAGCCAGGTGAGCGGGCAGTTGAGCTTGCTGCCGGACTTCCAGCCGCCGCCGTGCACCCAGACCACGACGGGCAGAGGGGCGGCGGGCGGCTTTTCCGGCAGATAGAGATCGAGCGCGAGGTGGCCGGACGGTGTGCGCGTGTAGTCGAGATTCGCGAGGAGCCGCACGCCTGCGGGCAGGGCGGGCCGGGCGTCGCCCACGGCGCGGGCGTGCGTGGGTTTTGTGCCGGTGAGGGCGTCGCCGAGGTCGGCGCGGGCGGCGGCGGCGACCTGTTGCAGGCGCGCGACGACTTCGGGGTGCGCGGCGGCGACGTCGCGCGACTCGGCGGGGTCGTCCTTGAGATGGTAGAGCGCGAGGCCGATGCGGTCGAACGTGTAGCCGTGGCGGCTGGCGATGCCGCGGAGTCCGGAATTGGCGATCGTGCCGGAGGCGCCGGGTTGAATTTGGCCGAAGTTGGACGGTTTGCCGCCGCGGCCGGGAGCGGCGGCGAGCGTGAGATACTCGTGCGGCAGGTGGAGTTTCCAGTCACCCTGGCGCACGGCGTGGAGTTCGTCGGTCGAGTAATAGCAAAACTCGTCGCGGCCCTTCCCGCCGGGCTGTCCAAGCAGGAGCGGCGTGAGATCGAGGCCGTCGCTCTTCGACTCCGGGAGTTTCGCGCCGATGATTCCGGCGAGGGTGGCATGAAGGTCCATCGCCGTGAACAGGTCGGGGGTGACACGGCCGGCGGCGATGTGGCCGGGCCAGCGGGCGATGAAGGGCGTGCGTTGGCCGCCTTCGAACACGGTGAGCTTGCCCCCGCGAAACGGTCCGGCCGAGCCGGCGTGTTCGCCGTAAGAGGTCCAGGGGCCGTTGTCCGAGGTGAAGAGGACGAGCGTGTTTTCGTCGAGACCGAGGCGGCGGAGCGTCGCCATGATTTCGCCCACGGAGGCGTCGAGTTCCTGCACGACGTCGCCGTAGAGGCCGCGGGCGCTGGTGCCGCGGAATCGGGCCGACGCGAAGATCGGCACGTGCGGCATGACGTGCGCCAGATAGAGGAAGAACGGCCGGTCGCGGTGGCGTTCGATGAACGAGACGGCGCGCGCGGTGAAGCGGGCCGTGAACTGCGACTGGTCCGGATCGGCCTCGACGATTTCCTCCTGATCGTAGAGCGGTAGCGAGGGCAGGCCGGGAGTGACCGGATGCAGCGGGCCGAGGTCGTTGGAGTAGGGAAGGCCAAACC
>CAZENI010000434.1:0-7317 GCA_964513055.1 uncultured Opitutus sp. | reverse complement strand
CTGCTGACGCTGCGGCGCATCGCCAAGAGCTTTGGCGGCGTGCGCGCGCTGCGCGGGGTGGACTTCGAACTCGCGGCCGGCGAGGTGCACGCGCTGCTCGGCGAGAACGGCGCCGGCAAGAGCACGCTGATCAAGGTCGCGACCGGCGCGCACACGCCCGACGACGGCGAGATCACCGTCGCCGGCCGGACCCTGCGCGGGCTCACCCCCACCCTCGCCCAGCAGCTCGGCATCGCCTGCATCTACCAGCAGCCCGCCCTGTTTCCCGATCTCACCGTGGCGGAAAACATCGGCCTGCGCCTCGAACCCGGCGCCGCCCTCCGCCGCGTCGGCTGGGCCGCCCGCCAGACGCGCGCCCGCGAACTGCTCCAGCGCATCGGCGCCGCCATCGCGCCCGACGCCGAAGTGCGCTCGCTCTCCATGCCCGAGCAGCAGCTCGTGGAAATCGCCTGCGCCCTCGGCGCCGGCGCGCGCATCGTGATCATGGACGAGCCCACCGCCTCGCTGACGCAAAAGGAGCAGCACCTGCTCTTCGCCGTCGTGCGCGACCTCCGCCAGAACGGCGTCGGCATCATCTACATCTCCCACCGCCTCGAGGAAATCTTCTCGCTCGCCGACCGCGTCACGGTGCTCCGCGACGGCGAAAGCGTCGGCACCCGGCAGGTTCGTAGCAGCCGAGGTAACGAGGCTGACGCCTCCGGCCTCCTTGCGTCGGCCGCTGCACTTACGGAGGCCGAGCTGATCCGCATGATGGTCGGCCGCGAGATGACGCAGATCTACCCGCCCAGCGAGGCCTCGCCCGGCGCGGTCGTGCTCTCGCTCCGCGATGTCGGCTGCGCCGCCTCACAGGTCCGCGGCGTCAGCCTCGAGGTGCGCGCCGGCGAGGTCTTCGGCCTCGCCGGACTGGTCGGCGCCGGGCGCACGGAGCTCGCGCGTATCCTGTTTGGCCTCACGCCGGCCGACGCCGGCGAGATCCGGCTCGACGGCGCGCCGATCGCCCCGCGCTCGCCCCAGGAGGCCGTCGCCCACGGCATCGCCTACGTCCCCGAGGATCGGCGTCGTCACGGCGTCGTGCTCGAGCTGCCGATCGAGCAGAACATGACCATGGCGATCCACCGCCCGCTCTTTCCCGGCACCTGGCTGCGTTTCGGCGCCGAGCGCTCCCTCGCGCTGGACTTCATCCGCGACCTCGCCGTGAAATGCACCGGCCCGACCGCACCCGGCGGCAGCCTCTCCGGCGGCAACCAGCAGAAAGTCTCCCTCGCCCGCTGGCTCGCCACGAAACCGAAGCTGCTGATCCTCGACGAACCCACGCAGGGCGTCGACGTCGGCGCGAAAAGTGAGATCCACAAAATCGTCCGCCGCCTCGCGAAGGACGGCCTCGCCGTCATCCTCATCTCCAGCGACCTGCCCGAGGTCCTCGGCATGAGCGACCGCATCGGCGTGATGCGCGGCGGCACGCTGACCGCCGTGCTGCCGGGCGGCAGCGATGCGCACACGGTGATGACGGCAGCACTCGGGCAGGCCGAGAAAGGTGCGGCGTGAGCAACGTTGTAGCTGGTAGGGCGAACCCTCCGGGTGAGCCGTCGGGCCAGGAACGCGCGCCGGCTCGGCGGGGACACCGCGCCCTACCCAGGAAGACCTTGCGATGACGCGTTACTTCCGCGAACTCTCCGTCGCCGGCGCGCTGCTCGTCGTTCTGCTCGCGCTCGGCATCTTCGCGCCCGCGTTCTTCCAGCCGCAGCCGCTCCTCTCGCTCGCGACGCGCGAAGCCCCCACGCTCATCGTCGCGTGCGGCATGGCGCTCGTGATCATCTGCCGGCAGATCGACATCTCCGTCGGCTCGCAATTCTCCGTCTGCGGCGTGTGCGCCGGCCTGCTCGCCGCCCGCGGCTGGCCGCTGCCCGCAGTGCTGCTCGCCTCGACCGTCCTCGGCGCGCTGCTAGGCGCGCTCAACGGCGTGCTCGTCGCCGGCCTGCGGCTGCCGTCCATCGTCGTGACGCTCGCCACGCTCGTCACGCTCCGGCAGGGCCTGAATTTGGTGCGCCAGGGCGAGTTCGTGAATCTCCCCGACGGCGTGCAGTGGTTCGGCCTCAGCCAGGCCGCCGGCCAGTGGACGCTCGTGCTGCTGTCGCTCGCGTTCTTCGTCCTGCTCGGCCTCGCCCTGCGGCATCTCGCGGCCGGCCGCTTCGTCTACGCCGTGGGCACGGACGTCGAAGCGTCACGCCTCGCCGGCATCCGTCCGCAGTGGGTGACCTTTGGCGTATTCGTCTTCATGGGCGCCCTCACCGGCCTCGCCGCGATGATGAACCTCGTGCAGTCGCCGCAGGTGCAGCCGCTCTCGGGCAACGGCCTCGAGTTGAAAGTGATCGCGGCCGTCGTCGTCGGCGGCGTCGCGATCTCGGGTGGCCGCGGCAACCTCTGGGGCGCGTTCGCCGGCCTCCTGCTGCTCGCCTGCGTCTCGCCCGCGCTCACGCATCTCCACATCGAGGCGTATTGGGAAAAAGCGATCCAGGGCGCCATCATCCTCCTCGCCGTCGTGGCCGATGGCGTGCGCAGCCGGAAGACCAATCATTGAAACGAAACCGCTGATTTCCGCTGATAATCGCTAATCGATGAAATCAAAAATCTCTGCTCCGGAGAAATCAGCGTCCATCAGCGCCCATTAGCGGTTTCCCATGTCTTCTTCCGCCAACGCTCGCACGTGGAAATCACGCCTTCTCAGCCACGAGATGCTGCTGCTCTACGTGCTGATCGCGGAGTGGCTCTTCTTCTATTTCGCCGGCACGACCACCAACCGCCGCGGCGTGGTCGTGGGCTTCGGCACGATCGACCGCCAGTTCGACATCCTTCGCCACTCCTGCGAAATCGGCCTCCTCGCCCTCGCGCTCACGCCGATCATCCTCACCGCCGGCATCGATCTTTCCGTCGGCTCCCTCCTCGGCCTCTGCGCGATCCTCTTCGGCAAGCTTTGGCACGACGGCGGCCTGCCCATCCCCCTCGCCGCTGCGCTCACCCTCGTCCTCGGCGGCATCGGCGGCGCGCTCAACGCCTCGCTCATCACCACGCTCCGGCTCCCGCCCCTCATCGTCACGCTCGGCACGTATTCGCTGTTCCGCGGCCTCGCCGAGGCCATCACGCGCGGCGCGATCACCTACACGGATTTTCCGGCGAGCTTTCTCTTCCTCGGCCAGGAACGCCTGCTCGGGCTGCCGACGCAGGCGTGGCTCTTCCTCGCCGTCGCCGTCGTGATCGCGCTGCTCGTGCACCGCACGACCTTCGGCCGCTCCTGGCGCGCGATCGGCTTCTCACCCGAGGGCGCGCGCTACGCCGGCCTGCCCGTCAACCGCCGCCTCGCCCTCGCCTACACCGTCGCCGGGGTCATCGCCGCGCTCGCCGCCATCATCTACACCGCGCGCCTCGGCCAGGCCAAGGCCGACGCCGGCACCGGCTACGAACTCTTCGCCATCACCGCCGTCGTCCTCGGCGGCACCAGCATCTTCGGCGGCACCGGCAGCGTGTATGGCACCCTGCTCGGCGTCGCCGCGATCGCCGTCCTCAAGAACGGCCTCGCCTGCCTCCCCGTCGTCATGCGCATGAACGCCGCCGAAGAGATGTCCGGCCTCCTCACCGGCGCCCTCCTCCTCCTCGCCCTCACCGCCAGCGTCCTGCCCAAGCTCTTGTCGACGTGGAAAAAAACGCCGAAACCCAAGCCATGAACCCGGAATGTTGAATGTGGAAAGCTGGAAACCAACCGGGAAACAGAGCCGACTTGCTGGTCTTTTCCCGCTTTCCTGATTTCCACATTTAATGCCTTTTGATCGAAATTCCTCCCTTCCTCACCCCATGAAACTCCTCCTTCGCCTCACCCTCCTCACCGCGCTCCTCTTCGCGAGTGCCGCGGGCGCCCACGCCGCCGCGTCGTCCAAGCTCGTCGTCGCGTTTCTCCCGAAATCCAAGGGCAACGCCTACTTCATCTCCTGCAAGGGCGGCGCCGAGAAGGCCGCCAAGGAGCTCGGCGTCGAACTGCTCTTCGACGGCCCGACCGACTCCAACGCCGCCAAGCAAAACGAGATCGTGGAAAACTGGATCACGCTCGGCGTCGACGTCATCGCCGTCGCCGCGGAAAACAAGGAGGGCATCTCCACCGCCCTCCGCAAGGCGCAGAAGCAGGGCATCAAGGTCGTGACCTACGACGCCGACTCCATGCCTGACGCGCGCTCGTTCTTCGTCAACCAGGCCACGCCCGAGGGCATCGGCCACGCGCTGATGGACGACGCCGCCCGCCTGATGAACAACGAGGGCGAGTTCGCCATGATCACCGCCTCGCTCACCGCCGCCAACCAGCGCGAGTGGCAGAAGCACATCGAGGCCCGCCTCAAGGAAAAGTATCCGAAGATCAAGCTCGTCGCCGTCCGCCCCTGCGACGACCTCAAGGACAAGGCCCAGTCCGAGGCCACCGCGCTGATGAGCGCCAACCCGAATCTGAAGCTCATCATGTCGATCTGCTCGCCCGGCGTCCCCGGCGCCGCGGAGGCGATCAAGCAGGCTGGCAAGGCCGGCAAGGTGAAGAACATCGGCCTCGGCCTCCCGAACGAAAACCGCCGCTACGTGAAGGACGGCATCACCGACACCGTGATCCTCTGGAACACGACCGACCTCGGCTACCTCACGATCTACGCCGGCGTCGCGCTCGCGAAGGATCAGCTCAAGAAAGGCGCGAAGGAGTTCAAAGCCGGCTCGCTCGGCACCTTTCAGATCCAGGGCGACAACATCCTCCTCGGAAAGCCCTTCGCCTTCAACAAGGGGAATATCGACCAGTTCAATTTCTGATCCCGGTCTGGTGTAGCCCTGCGCGTGAGCGCACGGAACGCCCGGCCCCAGGTATTGCCGCGTCCCGCTTCTCACGAAGCGGGCTACCTCGAACCTCGAATTTCACTCACTGCTCCCCATGATTCCTTCGCGTTTCAAACTCCCTCGCCTCGCCCTCGCTTTCTCGATCGCGCTTGCGAGCGCCACGCTCGCCCTCGCCCACCCCGCGATCGAGCCCGCCCCGCGCGACGCCAACTGGGTCAAGCGCCACGAGGGCTTCGTCGCAATTGCGAAACAGGGCGGCGTCGACGTCCTCTTCGTCGGCGATTCCATCACCGATTTCTGGCGCCGCCCCGAGCCCCACACCGGCGGCAAGAAAATCTGGGACGCCCAGTTCGCGCCGCTCCGCGCCGCCAATTTCGGGATCAGCGGCGACCGCACGCAGCACGTCCTCTGGCGCCTCCAGAACGGCGAGCTCGACGGCATCTCGCCCAAGGCCGTCGTCCTCATGATCGGCACCAACAACCTCGGCCTCGAGCGCGACGGCAAGACGCCCCGCAACACCGCCGCCCAGGCCGCCGAGGGCGTCGCGCTCATCGTGCAGACCCTGCGCACCAAGCTGCCGTCCGCGAAAATCCTCCTGCTCGCCGTCTTCCCCCGTGCCGAGAAATCCACCGACCCGCTCCGCGTCCAAGTCAACGAGGTCAACGCCCGGATCGCGAAGCTCGCCGACGGCAAGACCGTCCGCTTCCTCGACCTCGGCCCCAAGTTCCTCGCCCCCGACGGCACGCTGCCCCGCGACATCATGCCCGACCTCCTGCACCCCGGCGAAAAGGGCTACGAAATCTGGGCCGCCGCGATCAAAGAGCCGCTGGCGGCGATGCTGAAGTAATACCGGTCGGGCTTTCCACCGCTCTGGTTGCATCGGGGTGGAGCGGCTTGTCCCCACGCCGCTTGCTCCCGCGCGCGACGCATCGCGCGAGCTTCGCTGACTCCCCATCTCGCGGCCTGGGACCAAACTCGATTCGAGGGCGCCCCCTCCTTGAGCGGCCTCGCTGCGCGCGTGCCTCCGGGTCGCCACTATCCGGCCAGCCAGACACCGAGTCCCGCCGCGTCGCGCCGGGCAGCCCTCACGGCAGCTGATAGACTTCGATCAGCACCTCGCCGGCGGATCGACTGTCGACGCCGCTCACTTCGACCGTATAGGCGCCCTCGCCGAGCCGCATGAACACCCCGCGATCGCCGGCCGATGGCAGGGGAAACGCGCCCGCCCGTCGCCCCGCTTGTTCCAGCGTCTCACGCGCAAACCAAGGCGCGGGCAGCGTGAAGGTCAGCGGCAGCGCGTTGTCCGTGCGCCGCACGTCGAGAACGGGCTGATCCAGCACCTCCGTGAGGCCAAAGGCACGCAGCCCGGGCCCGACGGCCCGGACCAGGACCCGACGGTCACCCGTCGCCAGGACAAATCCAAACGATACGCTGCGGCCCGGCGCCACATAGGCGCGGGTGGCGCAGTTCACCACCGCCCCCGCGCCCGCATAGGCCCGGAGAGCGAAACGAGGCACGAGCAGGCTGCGGAAATTCGTGATTCGCCCCGCGAAACCCGTCTCGTCGAAAAGTAGTTGGAGCGTGCGCCCATTCACGACGAGCTCGGCGGTGTCACCGCTGCCCACGCGATACGACCACGTGCCATCGCTCGGAATGCTCACGTTTGCCAGCAGCCCAGCCAGGGTGGCCCCCACGCTGCCTTCGCGCGTTTCAGTCAACAACAGCCCCGTCGTGGTCCCGTTTGGGTTGAGCAGCACCTGGGTTTGCGTGGTGTTGAAGAGGTTCGAAACGTCCGACTCCACCCAAGTCACGGCGTAGTTGGCGACACTGGCCGGCGGTGCACCGCGCGCCCCGACGAACGCAGCCATGAGCACGACCATCAGAACGGCGATCTTCATGCCGCGTTATGACAATCGATGCCGCTCAAACCGCCATTCAGAACCGGCTGCAGTCGCCCAAGGGCACCACGCATCCGCCTGCACCGTTGACAGGCCCGGCCCCCACCCTATTGCCTCTCGCCTTTCGCGGGCCCGCGCACGCGTTCGATTTTGCACTCAAATCACCCTCATCATGGCCGCTAAATCCAAAGCCAACAAACCCGCCGCCAAGGCGAAGTCCTCCGCCAAGAAACCCGCCACGACGGGCAAGCCCGCCGCCGCCAAGCGCACGAAATACGTCTACACGTGGGGCGCCGGTCGCGCCGACGGCGACGGTTCGATGAAGGCTCTCCTCGGCGGCAAGGGCGCCAATCTCGCCGAGATGACGCGCATCGGCCTCCCGGTGCCTCCCGGCTTCACCATCACCACCGAGGTCTGCACGTATTACTACGCGCACAAGCGGACCTACCCGATCGAGCTCCAGGCTCAGATGGAGGCCGGCGTCGCCAACATGGAGAAGATCATGGGCACGAAGTTCGGCGCCACCTCCGGCATGCCCCTCCTCGTCGCCGTCCGCTCCGGC
>CAZENI010000433.1:0-7334 GCA_964513055.1 uncultured Opitutus sp. | reverse complement strand
ACGCTCTTGCGGTAGAGCTTGCGGCGGGCGGCGGCTTCGAGCGAAGCCCCGACCTGGTCGGGGGCGCCGAAGAGCCGCTCGAACGCGGCGCGCGGATCCACCTCGGGGTTCATCGGCTGCGTCTCGGAGCGCCACGACAGATTGAACTGATAGGCGCAACTGTAGCCGGAGTCGCAGGAGCCGGCGCGCTGGCCGCTGTCGCAGCTCAGCTCGAGGGAGGGCAGGCGGGTCTGTTCGCCGATGCGGTTGGCCGCGATCTGATCGGCGGAGATCCCGAGCTTGATGTCGGCACCGGCGGTCTTGCGCGGATGGCAGCCGGTGAGAAACGCGGCCGACGCGCGGGCGTGGGCGCCGCCGCCGTCGCCGTGGGCGTTGGCGGGATCGAGCGCGAAGCCGGAGATGACCGAGAAATTTTTCCGGTGGGCGGCGAGCGGCTCGAGGATGGAGGGCAGCGCGTAGTCGGTGCCGACGGAGGCGGGCGTCCAGTCAGCCATGTTCTTGCCGTTGGGCACGTAGATCCACGCGATGCGTTTCGGGAAGCCCGACGCGCCGGGCGCGCTGGCGCCGAGGGCCTTCGCGGGCAGCATGGCGTCGAGCACGGGCAGGGCGACCGCGGTGCCGAGTCCGCGCAAAAACGTCCGACGGGGCATGGGCGTGGGGGAACTCATGGGGTGGGGGAAAGGTGGGAGAGGGAGAGCGCGATGCCATCGAGGCGGGAAACTGACAGTCCGTGGTGTGAAGGTGGAGCGACTTGTCCCGAAGGCGCTGGTCTTGGCGGCGTGCGGTGATCCTGAAGGCGCGTTGGGGACAATGCGCTCCGCCTCAAGGCAGGGAATCGGCGCGGCGGTGTTGGAAGGGGAAGCTGCGGACCACGGCGCCGATCAGCGCGGAGAAGCGGTCTTCGCCCGACGCGAGCGCGGCGGCGATCGCCTGCACGGCGGGCCGGTCGTAATACTCGACGCCGCGGCCGAGGGCGTAGGTGAGCATCTTCTCCGCGAGGCAGCGGCGGAAGTCGTCGGCGCGCTTGGTCGCGAGCAGTTCGGTCAAGGCCGCGGCGCCGGTGAACGAGTCGCCGCCGGCGAACTGGCCGGAGCCGTCGATGACTTCGGCGCCGTCCTTCTCGCGCCACGCGCCGATGCCGTTGAAGTTCTCCAGGGCGAAACCGATCGGGTCCATGCGGGCGTGGCAGGACGCGCAGTTGGGATTGGCGCGGTGCTGCTCGAGTTGCTGACGCAGCGTGCCGCCGAGCTTCCGCGACGAGTCGTCGAGTTCCGGCACGTCGGGCGGCGGCGGCGGTGGCGGCGTGCCGAGGAGATTTTCCAGGACCCATTTGCCGCGCTTCACCGGGGAGGTGCGCGTCGGGTTCGAGGTCAGCGTCAGCACGCTGCCATGGGTCAGCACGCCGCGGCGCTGGGTCGTGGCGAGGGAGACTTTCTGGAAGTCGTCGCCGGCGGGCGCGGGCAGGCCGTAGAACTTGGCGAGCCGCGCGTTCACGAACGTGTAGTCGCCGCGGAGGAAATCGAAGACGCTGCGGTCCTCGCGCAGGACGTGCTCGAAGAAGAGTTCGGTCTCGCGCTGCATCGCGCTGCGGAGCGCCGGATCGAAATCGGCGAAGAGCTTCCGGTCCGGCTGCATCGACTCGAGGCTGCGAATCTGCAGCCACTGGCCGGCGAAGTTCTCGACGAGCGCGTGGGCCTTGGGCGAGCGCAGCATGCGGCGCACCTGCGGTTCGAGCTGCGCGCGCAACTCGCCGCGCCCGGCGAGCGCGAGCAACTCCTCGTCGGGCAGGGAACTCCAGAGGAAGAACGAGAGCCGCGAAGCGAGCGCGAACTCGGAGAGGGGAACGGCGAGGGCGGCGGCGCTGGCGGGCGGCGTGGAGGAGGCGGTGGTCGTTGGGTGCGGATCACGGACGGGCGGGCCGCCCGTCCCTACCAGGTCGCCGATGAAGAGGAAGTGTGGCGACACGAGGGTGGCCTTGAGCGCGAGTTTCACGCCGGCCTCGAACGAGTCGCAGTTGTCCCGCGCAAGCGCGTAGAGGCGCATCAGCCGATCGAGTTCGCCGGACGCGAGCGGTCGGCGCCAGGCGCGGCGGGCGAGGTCGTGGAGGATCGCGCGCGCGCGGTCGGCGGGAGCCGGGGCGGGGTGACGGGCGAAAACCTCGGCGAGCGGCGCGGGCAGCGGCGGGGTGAGCACCGGTGCCGCGAGATCGACGACCTCGAGGTGCTGGAGGACGAGGCGGCGGTCGCGGAGATTGGGATTGGCGTTGGCCGCGTCGACGAGATCGTTGGTGAAGGCGGCGGCGAAGGTGTGGCGGCCGGCGGTGAGCGTCGCGCGCGTTTCGTAAATCTCCGGCTGCGGCACGAGCAGCATCGTCGAGAACACGCGCTGCCGCGCGATGGGTTGCATCGTGCCGGGGGCGAGCACGTCGAAGGTGCGCAGCGGGCGGCCATCGACGCGGAACTCCATGCGCACGGGGTCGGCGCCGGCCTGGTAGGCGTAGGCCTGGGCGCGCAGGATGAACTCGCCGTCGCGCGGCACGTCGATCGTGGTCGCGACGGCGCCGTGGCCGTCGAGGAGGCGCGCGCCGTCGGGGAGAAACCGTCCGTCGCCGCTGACCTGGCTGCGGTCGGGCCGGTGGCGCCGCGTGGCGGCCGGCAGCGGCCCCTCGATCTCCAGCCACTTCACGTAGACGATGCCGGGCTGCTGCTTGCCGAGACGTCCGTTCAGCATGGTGAGTTCGTTTTCGCCGTAGCGCTTGCGGCGCATGACGGCGCGGAAACTCTGCTTGCCGGCGGGCACGCCGACGCGCGCCTCGTAGATCTCGGGCTTCGACTCGTCGGTCGTCACGACGAAGTCGCGGACAAACGCGTCGTTCAGCGCGACGGCGATGCGCGTGGGGCCCGGGTCCTCCTTGAACTCGATCGGCTTCTCGCTGCCCTGGCCGACGAGCGCGCCGCCGACCTTGGTGGCAAAGGCCTGGAAGCGCACGAGGTAGTCGCCGGCCGCCGTGATCGGCAGTTCCACCGCGACGTCGTCCTCCTCGAGGCTGATGAGCTGCACCCAGCCGTCGCCGCGATCGCCGACGGCGTTGAAGCCGATCTGGGCGAGGCTGGCGGGCACGCGCACGACGCGGCTTTGGATCGGCTCGGTGACGATCGCCTGGTCGAGCGCCTTGTCGGCGGCCGCGAGGTATTTTTCCATCAGCACGGGCGGCAGCGAGAGCACGTCGCCGATGTTGTCGAAGCCGTAGCCGGAGTCGTCGGGCGGAAAATCCGCCGCGGGCTTGAAATCGACGCCGACGAGATCGCGGAGGACGTTGTTGTATTCCGCGCGATTGAGGCGGCGGAGCGTGACGCGACCGGGGTCGGGGCGCGCCGGGTCGAGCTGGTAGAGCTCGCGCTCGAGAAACTCCGCGATGCGCTCGCGCTCGGCGTTCGTGGGGAAGAACGACGCGTCGTCGGAGGGCATCTCGTGGCGCGCGATGACGCGCAGGACGGACGCGAAGTGTTTGCGCGCGGCCCGCACATCGGCGGCGGTCTTGTAGTCGTCGAGCGCGATGCCGGATTTCCGCATGCCATCGCCGTGGCATTCGTAGCAGTATTTCCGGAAGAGCGGGACGATGTCTTTCTCGTAGGAAACGGGCGCGGCGGTGGCAGCGGACACCATCCGCGCGCCGATCAACGCAAAGACGAAGAACAGAATCCGTCTCATCGGCGTGTTGCTCGTAGTTCCGCCTTCAGGCGGTGCTGGATCGGATTCCGCCTGAAGGCGGGACGACGAACGGTGGTGCAGCGTATCCTCATTTCAAGAACCCGCGATCCCCAAGCCAGTCGACGAAGCGCGCGTGCCACTGGCTGACGGCGAGCGGGCGATCGCGGACGCCGAAACCGTGGCCGCCCGTGCTGTAGACGTGGAGTTCGGCGTTCACGCCGGCTTTGCGCAGCGTGGTGTAGAACGCGGCGAGCAGCTCGGGCATGCGATCGTCGTGCGTGCAGGCGAGGAAGGCCGGCGGCGTGGCGTCCTTCGACCACGTGTAGTCGCTGCGTTGCAGGCCACCGGGGTAGATGGGGGCGAAGAAATCGGGCCGCGACGACTGGCGTTCGACGGGATCGGCGGCGTCGGGTTTTCCGGCGTCGTGGCGCGAGGCGGCAAGCAGGGCGACCTCGCCGCCGGCCGAGAAGCCGAGGAGGCCGACGCGATCGGGTTTCACGTTCCACTCCGCCGAGCGTGCGCGGATCAGGCGAATGGCGCGGTGAGCATCGGCGAGCGCCTCGCGATCGATCGCGTAGGTGGAGCCGCCGGCGCGATCGCGGGCGAGGCGGTATTTCAGCACGAACGCGGCGATGCCGCGGCGGGCGAGAATCTCTGCGAAGTCATAGCCCTCGCGATCCGTGGTCAGAAACATGTGTCCGCCGCCGGGCGCGATGATCACGGCACAGCCCGTTGCGCGTTCCTTCGGTGGGAGGAAGGGCGTGAGCGAGGGACGGTGGATGTTGAAGGTGACGGGGAAAACGATGTCGGGCTCCTGTCTCCAGTCTACGGATTCGGCGACGCCGTGCTTCGCCTCGGAGCCGGGGGCGGGGCCGGTCCAGAGCGGGAGGGAAGGCGGGTGCGCTTTCTCCTGGGCGGGTGTGGAGGGGATGGGCGGGGGCGTGGCGGCGGACGCGATGGCGGCGGCGGCAGCGGCGACGAGCAATGCGAGCGTGGTCCCGCTCCTAACGGAGCGGGCTACACGTTCAAAGTAGCCCTGCGCTTGAGCGCGGGGAGCGCAAGGAGGGTGCGAACGCGGCTTCACGATTTCGGTGTGTTGAGGAATTTCCGATCGGCCAGCCACTCGTGGAAGCGGGCGAGCCAGGCGCCGGCGGGGGACTTGTTGGTGTCGCGCACGCCGAAGCCATGGCCGGCGCCGGCATACATGTGCAACTCGGCGCTGGCCCCGGCGCGCTTGGATTTCAGGTAGAATTCGGCGAGGCCCTCGGAGATGTTCTGCCGGTCGCCGTAGCCCGCGACGAGGAAGGTCGGCGGCGTTTCCTTGGTCACGACGATGTCGGTGCGCGGCAGGCCGCCGGGATAGATGAGCGAGTAGAAGTTGGCGCGCGCGCTCTGGCGCTCGATGGGATCGGCGGCGTCGGGCTTGCCGTCGGCGCCGCGCGTCGCGGCGAGCAGCGCGACCTCGCCACCGGCGGAGAAGCCGAGGATGCCGACCGCGGCGGGGTTCACGTTCCATTCGGTCGCGCGGCTGCGGACGAGCCGGAGGGCGCGCTGGGCGTCGGCGAGGGCGTCGCGATCGACGGTGTAGGGCTGGGGCGTGCCGGCCGGGTTGGCGTCGTCCTTGGCGAGTCGATACTTGAGGACGAAGGCGGCGATGCCGTGCTGGGCGAGCCACTCGCCGACGTTCCAGCCTTCGTGCTGGATGGCATGCCGGGCGTGGCCGCCGCCGGGGGCGACGATCACGGCGGCGCCGGTCGCCTTGTCCTTGGGCGGCAGATACAGCGTGAGCGACGGGTGATGGATGTTGGAGACGTTGCTGCCGGCGACTTTCTCGGGTTCGGCCTTGCGGGCTTCGGAGCCGGGCGCGCCGGCGGGCCAGAGCGGGACGACGGGACGTTGATCAGCGGCGAGGGCCGCCGAGGTGGCGAGCAGAGAGAGCCGAACGAAGGAGCGGAGGTGTTTCATGGGGAGGCCAGCGTGATGCAGGCGAGTGGGGTGGTTACGGCGAACGCGGCCGGAAGGAGAGGCGTTGTTCGCCGAGTTGCAGATGGAAACTCATGCCGGGTCGCACAATCATCCGCGGCGCCGCGATACGCTCGGCCTGGCCCCCGGCGAGGGTGCGCTCGATGACGGCGGCGAACTGGATGTTTCCGTCGGCGAGGAGGCTCGGGTGAATGCGATACGTCAGGCCGCCCGGCAGGGTGAAGACATTCTCCTGCCCGAAGATCAGACTGGCGTGCTCGATTTCGATCTTCTCCGTGCCGCCCAGCGCGATCGTGCCGGTGAGTTCGAGTCGCGAGGGCTTCACCCGGGCGTCGTCCTTGAGTTTGATCCGTCGCTCGCCGCCGCGAGTCGTGACCACGAGCGTGTCGCTGGCCGCGTCGAAGGACCGAATGACATGGCCGGCCAGCGCCTCGCCCGGCGCGAGCCACTCGGTGCGGCCGGTTTCAGTGTCGGTCAGCGCGAAGCGCGAGCCGTGCGAGGTGACCAGCAGGCCGACGAATTCGACATCGGCGTGGGCGAGGGGCGCAAGGAGGAGCAGCGCGAGGACGCGGGCGCGCTCGGGGGTCGACAGCTCGGCCCACAGCGGCTCGAACTCCTCCAGGGCGCGCTGTAGCTCCTCGGGGTCGAGCGCGCCCGCGGCGCACGCGGCGAGGTCACGCCGAGCGTCGGCAACCTGCTGGTCCACCTCGGCGAGCTGGCCCTCGACCAAGGTGAGGCGCTCGACCATGCCCCCCGCGCCCTCGGCGATGGCGTCCTCGACGCTCTTGCGCGCGGCTTCGAGCCGGCCGCGCTCCTGGGCCAGGCGCTGGAGGTCGGCCTCGAGCTCCGCGCGTCGGGCCTCCCCTGCCTCCCGGTCCGCGGAGTGCGTGGCCCGCAGCACGGCCGGGTCGCGCCCGACCGAGCGGACACGGTCCATCACGAAGGCCTCCAGCTCCCCCGCCGGCGCCCGGCTCCCCGGGCAGGCCGCCGCTCCGTGCTTGAGCACGCGGGCGCAGACGTAGCTGTAGTAGCGACGGCCGTCCTTCTTCGTGGAGGACCGGATCATGCTCGACCCGCAGGCGCACTTCAGGAGCCCCGAGAGGAGGGCGCCGTCGCGCTTCGGCGCCCTCCAGCCGCGTGGCCTCGGGGCCTTCCTCGCGAGCTGGGCCTGCACCGCGTCCCAGGTGGCCTGGTCCACGATCGCCTCGTGCTGGCCCCCCACGACCTCGGTGCCTGCGCGGATCCTTCCCGCGAAGAGCGGGTTCGTGAGGAAGGCGTGCAGCGAGGTCGTGTTCCAGGCCCGCGGCTCGAGCACTCGCCCGTCCTGCGTCACCCAACCCTTCGTGGTCCAGCCGCGCGCGGCGAGCTCCTGCACGCAGGCCATGAGCGAGCCGAGTTCGCGGTACAGCGCGAAGATCGCCCGCACCCGCTCGGCCTCCGCGGAGTTCACGACGAGCCGCTTCTCGACCACGTCGTACCCGAGCGGCACGCGCCCGCCGGTCCACATCCCCCGCCGGCGCGTCGCCTGCACCTTGTCGCGCACGCGCTCGGCGATGGTCTCGCGCTCGAACTGCGCGAACGTCGCGAGCAGGCTGACCACTATCCGCCCCATCGAGGTCGAGGTGTCGAAGGAC
Source organism: uncultured Opitutus sp. (assembly GCA_964513055.1). GTDB lineage: Bacteria > Verrucomicrobiota > Verrucomicrobiia > Opitutales > Opitutaceae > ER46. The sequence continues at coordinate 6 of CAZENI010000433.1, read as the reverse complement.
TGGGTG
>CAZENI010000432.1:0-7347 GCA_964513055.1 uncultured Opitutus sp. | reverse complement strand
CTCGTGCGCTTCGGCACCGGCCCCGCGATCATGGCGGGCTACACCTGGGTGCTCGGCGAGTCGTTTCGCCGCCATTTCGCCGCGGGCGGCACGGCGCAGAATTTCACCGTGCAGCGCTTCCGAGAAGTCGCGCGCGATCTCGTGCCGGCCGGCGTGCTGGGCTGAGTTCATCGCCGGCTCCTTTCCGCATACTGGAGAATCGCGTCCGCCGCCCGCGGTGCGCCGCCCGCCGCGCGTGAGGCCGCGGCGAGTTCGCGGGCGCGCAGTCGAAACGACTCCTCTGCCAGCACGCGCTCCACGGCCGCGCGCAGGCTCGCCGTGGTGACGTCCGCCGGCAGCAGCATGACACCCGCGCCCTGCTCCGCCAGGCGCGCCGAGAGAATCTCCTGCTCGTAGGTCTGCGGCACGGCCACCATCGGCACGCCGTGCCAGGCGCCCTCGCGCAGGCCGCCGCCCGCCCCGTGCGTCACGAACACCGCCGCGCGTTCCAGCAGCCGCAGCTGCGGCGCCGTCCCCGTCGGCAGCACGAAGAAATTCTCCGGCGCCGCACCCAGCGCCGCCGCCTCCACGCCCGGGCTCAGCACCAGCACGACCTGCACCGCGAGATCCGCCAGCGCCGCGCCGCACGCCTGGAAGAACGCCAGCCCCGGATTGTGCAGCGTGCCGAACGACACGTAGACCAGCGGCCGCCCATCGAGGCGCGCGAAGGGAAAGCTCGCCGCGTTCGCCCGCGCCGGCGTGCACGCGCCGACAAACACATAGCTCGCCCCGAACTTCTCCGCGTAGGGCTGCAGCGCCCGCGGCAGGTAGACGAGATTCAGCGGCTGCGGATTGCTGAACACGTCCACGAGCGAGATGCCGCGCGGCAGGCCATACGCCGCCTCAAGCTCGCGCCGCCAGTCGCGGAACAGCCGCAGTCCCGCCTGCGCCTCCGCGATCCAGGCGCGCCGCCGCCCGCGCAGGCGCGGACAACCGTGGAAACTCGCGGCGCAGAACGCCGCCGTCGCGACCGACGCCACCGCCGGCACGCCGAGCACGTGCGCGATGATCCGGCCCCAGAGACAGAGCGAGTCGTGCACGATGTAGTCCGGACGTTCCGCGCGCACGGACTCCAGCAGTTGCGGCACCCACTCCTGCGCGCACCACGCGCTCACCGGCGCGAGGTAATACTGGTTCGCGCCTCCAGGACCCGGATACGGCCGGATCGGGGGATACGCCCGGAACTTCGCCCCGAACGCCTCGATCTCCGCCTGGAACGGCGGCACCTCGAAATAGACGATCTCCTCGCCCCGCGCGACGAGCTCCGCCACGAGGCCGAGCGTCGGGATGACGTGGCCTGGAGCCGAGACATTGAGGAAAACGCCTTTGCCCATACGCGGTGTCCGCCGGGCCTACGCCAGCAGAATCTCCTTCTCGCCGAAGAGACGTTCCGCCGGCAGCCCGCGCGCCTGGCACTCGGCGACCAGCTGGTTCGACGCCCTGATCGGATTCGACTCGGCCGTGTATTTGATGCTCATCACGTAGTTGAGCCACGGTTCCTGGCCCATCGCGTAGACGTAGGCCTCCTTGCAGCCGAAGCGTTTCACGATGTCGATGCCGCGCTCGTAGTTCGAGCCCGCGAGCCGCCGCGAGTGATCCATCTTCCGGTCGAGCGGCTTCGTCAGCAGCGGGCCATACATCCACGACATCGGCGCGCCGTCGCACTCCATGCCGAGGAAGAGCACGTCGACGTTGCCCGTGGCCTTCTGCACGTGTTCGTAGAGCCGCGGCTCGGTGTTGCACGAGTCCGCCGCGAACAGCAGCCGATGCCCATGCATGTCGAGCAGGTAGGCGCTCTTCGTGCGGATCGCGAGGTCGCCGTGCTCGCCGAAGAACGGGATGCCCGTGATCTTGCCGTCGGGCGTCATGATCTCCTCGAACTCCTCGATCGAGAGCACGCTCTTGAAGCCGACTTTCTCGAGCATCATCTTGAGCGACGGATCCTGCAGCGCGCCGTTGCCGTTGCGCGGCACGACGATGTGCCGGACGCGCCCGCGCAACTGCAGCATCGTTTCAAACAGGATGTGATCCTGGTGGTTGTGCGTGATGAGCACGTAGTCGATCACCTCCGGCAGATCCTCGTAGGTGAAGCGCGCGATCTCGTGGTCGTAGGTGTAGCTCAGCACCGGATCCAGCAGCACCGAGGTGCCGCCCGCCTCCACCAGAATGCACGCGTGGCCGAAGTAGCGCCAGCGCGCGCCCTTGCCCGAGTAGGGTTGGTAGGGCCGCGGGGCATCCGCCGTGAAGAGCTTGCCGAACGCGTCGCGGTCCTCCGCCGTCACGCCGAGCTTGTCCGCGATCGCGGCCACCGGGCCCGGCTGCCATTTCATCGCGAAGAGTTCGTCGATCACAGGGCTCGCGAACGGGATGGCCACGTGGACGTCGCCCGGCGTGCGCAGCCGCGGCGTGCTCAGGATAAACGGCCGGTCGTCGCTGCGGATGAGCGAGAGCATCAGGCTCTGCCGCGCCGGATCGTAGAACGGGCTCTGGTAGAGCAGCGGCTCGACCAGCCGGAACGACGGCTGGTTGTTCAAATCGTAGACGAGCTCGACGTAGCCGCGGAGGATGTCGGGGACTTTCGCATACAGCGGCTCCAGCGAGAAGCCCTTCGCCTCCAGCCGCAGCATCTGGTCGAGCTGCTTCACCGCCTCGCTGAACGCGATCATCTGCGCCTGGTCGCGCTTCGTCTTCTCGATCAACGCCTGGATCTCGTCCACGCGCTTGCCGTCGTAATCGATGAACGGCCCGCCGAGCATCGCCGGATTCTTCACCGCGGCGGCGTGCACCTGGGGCGACTGCACGTAGGACTGCATGATCTTCAGGTGGCGATCCACGATGTTCATCGCGGCGGTCGCAGGCGAAATCAGGTGCGACCAGGCATACCAGGATTCGATGAGCGGTTCGACCTGGACGTTCTGTCGGAGATAGAGGTTGTCAGACATAAGTTGAAACGGAGGAAAGTCGGTCGGCTGTCAGCGCGCTTCCGCGGCATCAAGCTGCGCCGCGATTTCCGCGGCAAGCCCGGCCGCGTGCGGCGGTCGCAGCATGGTGTTGTGATCGCCCGCCACGTCGATCACCGCAATCCCGCCGCGCGCGAGCCGTTCCCAGCCCGCCGTCGGCTGGTCCGCGGTCTCCGCCGCGAAGCCGCCCGTGCGCAACAGCGTAAGCCCGCCCCGCAACGACCCCGGCTGCGGCCGATAATGCAGGAGCGCGTGCAGGTTTGCCTGATACACCGCGACCAGCCCCGCGATCATCGCCACGTCGGCGCCGGGCGGGGCGATGCCGGCGGCGCGCGCCTGTTCGAGGAAGAACGCGAGCCGCTCCGGTGCCGTGCGCGCCGCCAGCTCCGCGGCCGGCAGCGCAAACTCCACCCCGAAATGCACCCCGATCTGGTGCGCCATGAACTCGAGCGCCTCCACGTCGGTCGGCTCGTGGTCGATCATCGCCCGCGCGCGATCCGGCGCGAAGTGATCGAGCAGCACGAGGCTGCCGCCGGGGTTGCCGCCGGACGCCTCGAGCTGCAGCGCCATCTCGAAGGCCACGCTCGCGCCGAACGAGTGCCCGCCGAAATGATACGGACCCGCCGGAAACTTCTGCCGGATCGCCTCCAGGTAATGGGCGGCCAGCGCCTCGACGGAGCGGAGCGGCGGCGTCTTCCCGTCGAGCCCGGGCGCCTGCAGGCCATGAAACGGCCGCTCCGCGGGGAAGTGCGCGGCGAGGTCGAAATACGACAACACCGAGCCGCCGCCCGGGTGCACGCAGAAGAACGGCGCGCGCGCGCCCTCCGGCTTCAGCGCGACGAGCGGCGAAAATACTTCGTCGCCCTGCCCTGCCTCGATCGCCGCCGCCATCGCCTCGATCGTGCCGTGTTCGAACAGGAGATTGAGCGACACCCGCGCGCCGAGCCGGCTCTCCACTTCCGCCAGCAGCCGCGTCGCGAGCAGCGAATGTCCGCCCAGCTCGAAGAAGTGATCCCGCACGCCCACGACGGGCACCGCGAGCACGTCCTGCCAGATGCGCGTCAGCCGCGCCTCCAGCGCGCTCCGCGGTCCCAGTCCGCCGGCGTGCACCAGCGCCAGCCCGTCCGGCGCCGGCAGCGCGCGCCGGTTGACTTTTCCGTTCCGGCCCAGCGGCAGCTCGTCCAGGCGCACGAAGGCCGCGGGCACCATGTAGTCCGGCAACCGCTCCGCGAGGAAGCCGCGCAGTTCCGCGGCCGTCGGGGCGTTTTCCACCTCGGCCGCGGTGAAATACGCGGCGAGCAGCTTGTCACTGCCCGCACCCTGCACGTGCGCCACGGCATCGCGCACCGCGTGATGCTGCCGCAGCGCGGCCTCGATCTCCCCGAGCTCGATGCGGAAGCCGCGCAGCTTCACCTGCTGATCCAACCGGCCGAGAAACTCGATCGTGCCGTCGGGCAGCCACCGCGCGCGATCCCCGGTGCGATACACCCGCGCGCCCGCCGTCGCCGAAAATGGATCCGGCACGAAGCGCTCCGCCGTGGCTTCCGGCTGCCGGAAATAGCCGCGCGCGAGTCCCGCGCCACCCGTGATCAATTCCCCCGGCACGCCCACCGGCACCGGCTCGCCGCGGCGGTCGACAATCTGCACGCTCGTTCCGCTCACCGGGCGCCCGATCGGCACGCTGGTCGTCAACGCCTCCGCCGCGCCCACCGTGTGACAGCAGGTGAAGACCGTGTTCTCCGTGGGGCCATAGCCGTTGATGATCCGCAGCGCCGGATACGCCGCCGCGAGCTTGCGCACGTGCGCCACCGACAACGCATCGCCGCCCGCCAGCACCTGCCGCAACCCGCCTAGGGCCGCCAGCTGGTGATCGATCAGCTGGTGAAACAGGCCGGCGGTGAACCACGCCGCCGTCACCCCGGCCCGCGTCAGCGTCGCGCCCAAGTCCGCCAGCGACGCCGCGCCCGCCGGCATGATCTCCAGCCGCGCCCCGTGCAGCAGCGGCAGCCAGATTTCCCACACCGAGGCATCGAACGACAGCGGCGCGAACTGCAGCACCACGTCGTCCGCGCTCACCGTCATGAAGTTCGGCTGCGCCACGAGCCGCACGATCGCGCGATGCGGCACCGCGATGCCCTTCGGCGTCCCGGTCGAGCCCGAGGTGTGCATCACATACGCGAGATCGTCCGGGCCATTCACCGCGGGCGGGTTGTCCGCGCGCTCGTCGGCAAACGCCGTGGCGCTCGCGTCCACCGCCAGCACATAAGCGAACAGCGACGGCAGCCGATCCATCAGGCGCTCCTGCACCAGCACGGCTGCCGGCGACAGCTCCGTCAGCAACTGGCTCACGCGCTCCAGCGGATCGTCGGGATTCAGCGGCACGAAGAACCCGCCGGCCTTCAGCACCGCGAGCATCGCGACGACCGCCTCCGGCGAACGCTCCAGCATCAGCGCCACCGGCACATCCGGCCCCACGCCCAGGCCGCGCAGATGCCACGCGAGGCGGTTCGCCTGCGCGTTGAGCGCGTCGTAGCGCAGCGCCACATCGCCCTGGGAAAGCGCCACGCGCGCGCCGTGCGTCGCCACCGCGGCCTCGAATTCCGCGACGACCGTCGTCGCGGGCACGGGCAGTCGCGCCGCGCTGTTCCATTCGTCGGTGCGGCGGCGGATTTCGTCCGAGGCTTGCAGCGGCAATTCCCGCAGCCGCGCCGCCGGCCGCGCGACCGCGGCTTCCAGCAGCGTGCCGAAATGCCGCCCGAAGCGCCGCACCGTTTCCGCCGTGAACAGGTCGGTGCTGAATTCCCACGCGCCGCTCAAGCCCTCGGGCGTCTCCTGCAGGAGCAGCATCAGTTCGAACTTCGCCGTCTCCGCCGACAGCGGCACCTCCGCGATCGCGAGATCCTCCAGCACCAGCTCGGCCGGCGGCAGGTTGAGGAGCACCAGCAGCACTTGAAACAGCGGCGTGCGGCTGAGATCGCGCCGCTCTACGACGGCCTCGACCACCGCCTCGAACGGCAGCTCCTGGTGCGCATATGCGCCGAGGCAAATCCCCTTGGTCCGGCCCACGAGCGCATCAAACGCCACCTCGTCGTCCGTCGGCACGCGCAGCGCGAGGGTGTTGACGAAGAAGCCCACGAGTGACTCGAACTCGCGGCGCTGCCGGTTCGCCACACTCGTCCCGATCACGAGATCGTCCTGCCCGGTCTCGCGGCGCAGCCAGGCGGCATACGCCGCCAGCAGCACCATGAACGGCGTCGCTCCCTGCGCGCGCGCGACGGCGCTGAGCGCGTCGGACGTTTCGCGCGAGAGTGCGAACGGCACGCGTCCACCGCGGCCGCTCAGCACCGCCGGCCGCGGCAGATCCGTCGGCAGCTCGAGTTGCGGCGCGTCGGCCAGCTGCTCGCGCCAGAACGCCAGTTTCCGCTCCAGCACCGCGCCCTGCAGCCAGTCCCGCTGCCAGCGCGCGTAGTCCGCGTAGTGGAGCGCCAGCTCCGGCAACGCCGGCGCCTGCTCGTGCCGATACGCCGAATACAGCCCGCCCAGCTCGCGCACGATGACGCTCATCGACCAGCCGTCCGAGACGATGTGGTGCGTCGCCGCCAGCAGCCAGTGCTCGCGCGGGCCCAGCTGGAAGAGATGCGCGCGCAGCAGCGGCCCGGCGGCGAAGTCGAACGGCCGCAGCGCCTCCATCTTCGCGCGCGCCACCGCCCGCTCCGCGCGCTCCGTCTCCGGCCACGCCGACAGATCCTCGCAGGGCAGCGCCATGACCTCGGCCGCGACGATGCGCTGCACGCCGCGCCCTTTCTCCGTCGCAAACACCGTCCGCAGCGCCTCGTGCCGGCGGCGCAGTTCGCCGAGCGCGCGGCTCAGCGCGGTCCGGTCGACTTCGCCGGTCAACCGGAGGAGCACCGGCACGTGATAGGTGGTCGCCCCCGGCGCGAGCTGCTCGATGAACCACAGGCGTTCCTGCGCAAAGCTGAGCGGCAGCGCGCCCTCGCGCGACCCGGCCCGCAACGGCGGCGCCGCGTCCGCCGTGCCCGCGGCGCCGATCGCCTCGGCCAGCGCCGCGATCGTCGGCTTCTCGAACAGCAGCGCCAGCGGCACCTCGCGCCCCGCGACGTCGCGCACGCGTGCCACGACCTGCGCCGCCAGCAGCGAGTGACCGCCGATCGCGAAAAAATTGTCCTCGATGCCGACGCGCGGCAGGCCCAGCACGTCCGCCCAGATGGCTGCCAGCATCTCCTCTTCCGGGCCGCGCGGCGGCGCGTAGGCCGCCTCGGTGATCATCGCCTCGGCCGCCGGGGCCGGCAGCGCCTTGCGGTCCACCTTGCCGTTGGGCAAGAGCGGC
>CAZENI010000431.1:4594-7358 GCA_964513055.1 uncultured Opitutus sp. | reverse complement strand
GGCCGCCAGCGGGTGCGTCTGATCGGCTACTCCGTCTCGCGAGGTTACACGCTGGCGACGCGGAAGGAACTGGCGGACCGGGCGAGCGTCCACCGCGCCCCCGAGAACTGCGGCCCGACCGCCAATGGGCTGAAGAAACTCGACGTCTGGCTCGGCGCCGGGAAGTGGGACGTGATCCACTTCAACTTCGGGATCCATGATCGCGCCACGCCGCTGGCCGACTACGAACAGCGGCTCGCGCAGATTATCACGCGGCTGAAGGCGACCGGCGCGAAAGTGATCTGGGCCAGCACGACGCCGATCCCGCGCGACGAGGCGAAGAAGCAGTTTCCCGAGTCGATCGTGGAGCGCAACGCCGTCGCCGCGCGGCTCGCCCGCGAGCACGGGATTACGGTGAACGACCTCCACGCGTTCGTCGCGCCGCAGGCGGAGGCGTTGATGCCGCCGAACGACGTGCACTTCAACGCGCGCGGCTACGAGGCGCTCGGCCGGCAGGTCGCGCAGGCGATCGCGGCGGCGCTGCCGCGGCGTTGAGGGCGCTTGTTTGCGTCGCGACGGGATCGGACTCGGAGAGTTTGACTCGCGCTGCGACGGCGCGTCGGTTCCAGATAGGGCCACCGACCCCATGAAATTGATCCTCCGCCTCTGCTTCGCCGGCCTGCTTTCGCTCCGGCTGTTGACGGCCGCCGACGCACCGCGGCCCAATCTGATCATCATCAACATCGACGACCTCGGCTACGCCGAGATCGGGCCGTTCGGCGGGAGGAACAAGACTCCCGAGCTCGATCGCATGGCGCGCGAGGGCCGCAAGCTGACGAGCCACTACGCCGCACCGGTGTGCTCGCCATCGCGGGCAGCGCTGATGACCGGCAGCTATCCGAAGCGCGCGCTGCCGATCCCGCATGTGCTGTTTCCCGCCGGAGCCATCGGACTCCATCCGGCCGAGCGCACGATCGCGGAAGTGTTGCAGGACGCTGGTTACGCCACGGCGATGGTCGGCAAGTGGCATCTCGGCGATCAGCGGGCCTTCCTGCCGACGCAACAGGGCTTCGAGACGTATTTCGGGCTGCCGTATTCGAACGACATGGGACCCGTCGCCGATGGAATCAAAAGCAATCGCGGCGCGCCGCTGCCGGCGCCGAAGGGCGACGCGGTGAAGAAGAAAGCCGCCCAGCCGGGCGACGCGGGCATCCCGGGCAATGCGCAGCCGCCGCTCCCGTTGCTGGAGAACGACCAGGTCGTCGGCCGCATCCGAGTCGAGGAGCACCTTCAGCTCACGCGTCGCTACACGGAGCGTGCGGTGAGCATCATCCGCGAGAAACGCACCAAGCCGTTCTTCCTCTATCTCGCGCACAACGCCGTGCATTTCCCGCTGTATCCGCGCGACGAGTTCATGGGCAAGTCGGGCAATGGCTTGCTCGGCGACTGGGTGCAGGAGGTGGACTGGAGCGTCGGCCGGGTGCTGGCCGCGGTGCGCGAGGCCGGGCTGGAGCGAAACACGCTGGTGCTGTTCACGTCGGACAACGGCGGCCCGCTGCAGCAGGGCGCGATCAACACCCCGCTGCGCGGGGGCAAGGCGAGCACCTTCGAAGGCGGCGTGCGCGTCGCCACGATCGCCTGGTGGCCGGGCCGGATTCCGGCCGGCACGGCGACGGCCGCGATGACGTCGATGATGGACGTGCTGCCGACGTTCGCGCGGCTGGCCGGGGCCGCGTTGCCGGCGGACCGGAAGCTCGACGGTGTCGATGTCTGGCCGGTGCTGGCGGGCGATCCGGCGCAGGCGCCGCGCGAGACGTTTCACTATTTCCGTGGGCTGGCGCTGGAGGCGGTCAGGTCGGGGCCGTGGAAGCTCCACCTCGCGAAGGGTGAGCTGTATCACCTCGGCGAGGACATCGCGGAGGCGAAGAATGTGGCCGCGCAGCATCCGGCCGAGGTGAAGCGCCTGGGCGCGCTGGCGGAGGCGATGCGCGGCGACCTTGGGCTGGAGGGCGTGGGCCCCGGCTGCCGTCCCCTCGGCCGGGTGGCGGAGCCGCAGCCGTTGATCGCGCTCGACGGCACGGTGCGCGCGGATGCGGTGGGGGCGCAGAAGAGTTTTCCATGAGTGCGCTGCGCCGCCCGCTGGGCACTTTCCTGATCGCGCTGGTGGTCGCGGTCGGCGGCCGCGCCGCCGACCGGCCGAACTTCCTGGTGATCCTGACGGACGACCACGGCTACGGGGACGTGTCGGCGTATCGGCCGGGTGGCGACGTCCGCACGCCGCAGCTCGACCGGCTGGCGGCGGAGGGGATGCGGTTCACGACGATGCGGGCGAACTGCACCGTGTGTTCGCCGACGCGGGCCGCACTGCTCACCGGGCGCTACGCGGATCGCGCGGGCGTGCCGGGCGTGATTCGCACTCATGCGGCCGAGTCGTGGGGCTATCTCGCGCCCGGCCTGCCGACCTTGGCGAACCACCTCGGCGGCGCCGGCTATCACACGGCCATCATCGGCAAGTGGCACCTCGGCCTCGCCTCGCCAAATCTCCCGAACGAGCGCGGCTTCGCGTTTTTCCACGGCTTCCTCGGCGACATGATGGACAGCTACACGACGCATCTCCGCCAGGGGAACAACTACCTGCGCCGCAATGCCGAGGTGATCGATCCGCCGGGGCATGCGACGGAGCTCTTCACGGCGTGGGCGTGCGACTACCTGCGCGAGCGCGCCGCGGCGAAGAGGCCGTTCTTCCTCTACCTCGCCTACAACGCGCCGCATTTCCCGATCGAGC
>CAZENI010000431.1:562-4584 GCA_964513055.1 uncultured Opitutus sp. | reverse complement strand
CGAGCGGGTGAAGGCGCGCGCGCCGGAGATGGACCCGAAGCGCGCGGCAAACGTGGCGCTGGTGGAGCACGTCGACGATGGCATCGGCCGCGTGCTGGCGGCCCTGCGCGAGACGGGGCTCGCGGCGAACACGCTCGTCTTCTTTTCGTCGGACAACGGCGGCTCGCTGCCGCACGCGCAGAACAACGATCCGTGGCGCGACGGCAAACAGAGCCACTACGAGGGCGGCCTGCGGGTGCCGTTCGTCGCGCGCTGGCCGGGCACGGTTCCCGCGGGCGCGCAGAGCGACTATGCGGGCCTGACCTTCGACGTGTTTGCCACCTGTCTCGAGGCGGCGGGCGTGCCGCGTCCTGCCGGCATGGATGCGGTCAGCCTGCTGCCGGTGTTGCGGGGCGGCGCGGCGCCGGGCGGGGAGCGGGAGCTGTATTTCACCCGCCGGGAGGGAGGGCCGGCATATGGCGGGAAGAGCTACGAGGCGCTGATCCGCGGCGACTGGAAGCTACTGCAGAACGATCCCTATTCACCGCTCGAGCTGTATAACCTGAAGAACGATCCGCAGGAGCGGAGGAACGTGATCAAGGACAACCCGCGGCTCGCGCGTGAGCTGCAGCTTGCGTTGCGACAGCACGTGCAGCGCGGCGGAGCGACTCCGTGGCAGCCGCCGGGGAAGTGAGCGCGCTCAGACGTAGAGCAGCACGTAGACCGTGAACGCGAGCGCCACGGCGCCGGCGCCGGCGGCGATGGCCCAGAGGAGATTCCGGCGCGCGGCGGCGAGCGCGAGGGTCGCAACGATCACGCCCATCTGCGCGGCGAGCATGCCGTAGAAGAAACGTGAGCTGCGACGGTGGTGCCGCTCGGCCGAGAGGTTGCTACGGCGCACCTGCAATTCGAAGAGCTCGGCGATCGCCTGGTTGAGCCGCGCCTCGGCATCGTAGCGGGCGGCGTTATAGGTGAGGCGCGCCGCGGTGAAATCGCGGCGCAGCGCGGCGGCCTCCGGCGTGCGCGGCAGGGCTTTCTCCCAGCGCTCGATCGCCTGGTTGATCGGCTTCGTCAGTTCGTCGAAGGCGAGCGTCTGCGCCTGGCCCAGCCGCAGGGCCTCGTCGAGGGTCGCGCCGTCGAGCGCGGACAGCAGGCGCGCGACTTCGGCGTCGGGCTGGCCCGTTTCGATCGCGAGCAGCACCGCCTTGACGCCGGCGTCGAGGGCGAGCGCGGACGGGAGCGGTGGCAACGCGCCGCCCGCGAGCGCGGCGAGGGCGGCAGGGGCGGACGCGGCGTCGAGTTCCGCCGCGAACGGGGTGCCCGCGAAGGCGCGCCGCAGGGCGGCGGCGTCGAGGGAGCGCAGCTCAGCGGAGCCACCCAGCAAGTCCAGCGTGCCACGCAGCATCACGGCGCGGAGGCGTTTGCCCTGGAAAAAATTCCACTGGTCGCCGGCCTTCGACTGCCGCTGCGCCGCGAGCGAGCGATCGTATTGCGCGCGGGTCATCTCGCTCGAGGAGAGGCCGGCGAGCATCGTGGCGATCACCGTCATCACGACGGGCGTGAGCGAGAGGATTTTGCCGAAGCGCGTCGTCGCGACCTCGGCTTTGAGGGCTTCGGGAATCTCGGCCTTGAGGTTGATCTTCGGGAGGGCGGCCATCGGTGGAGGGAGGGTGAGCTACGGGGCCGACACCTTGAACGCAAGGGTGGCGCGGCCGCGCAACGCCGAGATGTCCACGGTGCCGCGGGCGTCGACGGTCAGCGGCGTGGCGCCGCCCTGCGCCGAGTCGACGCGCCAGCCGTCGGGCACGCGGATGCGGAGGAAGGTCTTTCGCGGCAGCGAGCGGTCGGGGAGCGTGAGGTCGGCCACGACCTCTCCGGCGCTGAGGCGCGAACGGACGGTCACGGACACTTCGCCGAAGGCCGTCGGGGCGCGCTCGACCTTGATCGCCTTGCCATCCTCGAGCCAGCGCTTCGGCGTCGCGTGGAGGAGGCGCAACGTGTCGGGCCGGCCGTCGTCGTCGAGGTCCCAGTCCTGCACGAGCAGGTGGCGGAGCATCGAGAGGAAGTGGGCGTTGGCGGCGCTGTTCGGCGGCAGGTAGAAGATGCGGCCGCGCGCGTCGACGGGGGTGAGGGCGCAGCCCTCGCCGGCGATGAAGGTGTGGCGCGTGAAGCCCTGCGCGAGCATGCCGTAGAAACTCACGAGCGCGCGCTCGGGGTCGTCGCGGCGCAGGGTGTCGAGGGCGTAGCGCGTGCCGTAGAGCGGGTTCACGCGTTCGGAGCCGGTCCAGAAATTGAACTCATCGCCGCCGGAGCGCGTCATGCCCATGAAGATGCCGCCGTGCTGCTCCTGGTAGCGCGGGATCCAGTTTTCCTCGGCGCTGCCGGGCGGGAAGATCCCGCTGCCAATCGTGTAGCCGATGATGATGTTCCAGTAGCTGCCGATGCGGCTGCGGATGATCGGCGTGTGCGCCGGCTCGTTGCTGTGGAGGGCGACGGGCACAAAGGGCGGGGTGGTTTCGCGGCGCGCGCTCTGCTGAATCGCGGCGAGAACGGTCGAGCGCATCTCGCGCGCGGCGGCCGCGTAGCGCCCGGCCTCGGCGGTCTCGCCGAGGTCGGCGAGGACGGCGCTGAGGTCGCGAATGGCGCGCCACGCGTGGGCGTTCACATTCACCGACTGCGCGGGCGTGCTGATGTCGCCGGCGTAGCGTTCGGCGGGGTAGAGCCCGTGCGGGCCGGTGCGGCCCTCGACGAGGAGCTTCGCCTCTTTTTCCCAGCGCGGACGCAGCGCGCGGATCATCCCGGGATCGGGCGCGTGCCAGTAGAGGCGGCACACGTTCATGAGCTTGAAACCGGCCTGGTGGTATTCGAGGCCGCGGCGTGTCTGATCGAGAATCGGCAGCAAGAGACGGCGCATATCGCCGGTGTAGCCCCAATTCATGAGGGCCTGGATCGTGTCGCTGCCCTCGCCGATGTAGATCTGCTGGTATTGGTTGCCGGCGCTGTAGTGCATGCGATCGCCGGAGATCAGGCTGAAATTCTGGAGCAGCAGGTGGCGCCAGGCGTGGTTCACGAGCGGCTCGGGCGTCTCGACGTTGGTGCCGGCGGTGAGGAGCCGCTGCCAGGTGGCGGCGCAGGCGGCGCGCTGCGCGGCGTAGTCGATTTTCAAGGACGCGACGGCCGCGGCGGTCAACGGCTTCGTGGCGAGGGCGAATGTGGCGTGGCTGGAGCCGGTGAGGCGGGCGCGGGCGCCGTCGCGCTCCCAGCGCCAACTTTTGTCGAACACGGCGAGGACCTCGCCCTGGTCGTTGGTGAGTTTTCGGTCGGCGAGTGTGAGCGCCGACTTCGCATCGAGGTCGATCGAGACGGCGCCGGTGGTCCCCTGGGCGAGGGCGAACTTGACGAAGACCACGCCGTGTTCGGCGAGGGTGGGATCGGTGCTCGCGAACGCCTCGAGCGTGTAGATCTCTGGCATCCGTTGCGGCCGCACCTGCGTGAGCGGCACCGCGCCCTCGGACTGAATCGGCGAGATGTGTTGGTAGCGAATCTCGACGATCGGCAGGTAGCCCTCGGCGAGCGTGGGCTCGCTCGTGCGCTCGGGGAACGTGCCGAAGATCAACTCATCGGGGCCGACGCGAAACGTGAACGGCGTGCCGTTGTCGTTCCACGCACGCGCGCCGCCGCGGAGGTTTACGCCGCTGCCATTCGAGATGAGGCGGGCCTTCACCTTGGCGTCGGGGGCGCTGAGGACGATCGGGTAGTGGCGGAAGTCGGCGTTGACGTAGCGTGGGGGCGGGAGGAGCGGCGCGAAGAATTCGTAGCTGGCGCCGTTGGGCTGCGCCATCGCGGCCTCGCCCCAGACGTCGCGGCGCGCGGCGAGGGCCTCGTCGAGGGAAGGGAGCGGGACGGTAGCGGCGGACAGCGCGACGCTGGCGACGCAGAGGCACAGGGAAAGAGTGCGGAGTGACATGGCGGACGATTGTTGGAGGTAGGGCGAGGCGTCCCCGCCGAGCCGTCGCGCATCAAGGTTTACACGGCTCGGCGGG
>CAZENI010000431.1:0-552 GCA_964513055.1 uncultured Opitutus sp. | reverse complement strand
TTAGCGCAGGTTCTAAAACGTCCCTTTCACGCCGAAGATCCACAGGGCGCCGTAGCGGTCGCGCTGGCGGAATTTGGCGATGTCGGGGGTGTTCGGGCCCTCGCGGGAGAAATCCTCGGGGGTGTCGCGCAGGTTGCGGATGTTGCCGAAGAGCGTGAAGTGCTTCGTGAGTTTCCAGTCGGCGATGATGTCGACGAAAAGGCGCTTCGAGCCCCACGCATAGGTGCCGGGCTCGATGCTGTTGGTGGGCGTGGAGACGATCTCGGCGCGGCGGTGCCGGCTCTTGTAATTCCAGTTCACCTTCAGGCTGTAGCGCGGCCGGCCGAGGCTGACGCCCCAGGTCGCAGTCTTCGGTGACATTGAATGAATCCCAACCCTTTACTTCGCGGAGCTTATCGACTTTAAAATGATTGGAGGTACCTCCGAGCGGGATTGGTGCATTGAGTGACTGTAAACCAGGTAGTATAAGATCAAACCAAAGTGAATACTCGGCGGTAAAAAGACGGGTGAGCAGATTTTGCTCTGAATTGTAGTAATTCAGCTTGGCTTGAA
>CAZENI010000430.1:0-7359 GCA_964513055.1 uncultured Opitutus sp. | reverse complement strand
CGCAGAGGATAAGGAGCAGCGTGCGGTTCATGGCGCAGCAGCCCCGCGCACGGCGGCGACGACGGACTCAGGGGTTTCGCGGCCAACCGGCAGCCCTGCCTGGGCGTCGAGGATCAACTGCCGCTTGTAGGGCCGGACGTGGACGATTTTCACCAGCGCCACGCAGACGATGCCGAAGAGATTCGAGGAATACGCCGCGAGCAGATTCGGCTCGATCACGCCGAGCACCTGCAGCACGAGCGCCATCGCGGTGCCGCCGATGCCGACATAAAGTCCGCCGTCGAAGAGGTTCTCCTCGTTCTCCATCAGGCGCAGCTTCACCGGCGACGGCACCGGCCGCTGAGCCACCTCGCGGATCTTCATCAGGCATGCGAAATACATCGCGATTTGCAGCGCGGCAAAAAAGCCGATCGAGAGGAGGGTGGATGAGTCCATGGTGGTGGTGGATTGAGGCGGAGGAGCGACGGGGGAATTGGCGATGGAGACGAGCACGGGCAGCCGGAACTGGAACTCCGAGGGCGGTGCGGCCTTGAGCAGGAAGGGCTCGCTCACGACGATCAGCAGCAGCGCGAGGACGACGGAAAGCACGCCCGCCTTCATGTGTCCGGCCATCGCGGGCAGTCCGGGCAGTCCGCTCCCCGGCGCCACCAGCCAGCGGTCGAGGCCGCGCAGGACCAGGAAAACGCCGAGCAGGACTCCGAGATATTTCAGCCCCAGGAGGAGCTGCGGATGGAGCAACGCCAGCTCCGCGCCCGCGCTGATGCCCGCGGCTCCGGTGCGGTTGACCGGCACCTGCCGCAGCAGGAGCTGCTTCACCGCGCCCTGCCCGTGCGTCAGGGCCAGCTTCAGATCGGCCAGCCCCGCTTTGCCAAACTCGATCAGATACCCGGCCACGCGATCCGCGGACCCGGAGAACAGCGCCGCGGCATAGAACAGCGGCAGTTGATCCGGCGCCACCCGCGCCAGGTGCGCATACTCGCCCAGCGTCTTGCTGCTGTCGGTCCGGCGCACGAGTTCCGCCAGCTGCGCCCAGTCGAGCCGGCGCCCCAGCGAGAGCAGGTTGACGAAGAAGCCCTCGAGCTCGCCGAGCTCCTTGTTCTGCAGCGCCAGCTCCGCCAGCCCGCGCAACTCGCGCTGGAGCGACGCCGAGAGATGCTGGCCCTGATACAGCAGGCCGGTGAGCAGCACCAGCGCCTCCAGCGGCTGGCCGCCCGGCCGCATCGCCGGCACAAACCGCCCCGTCCCGGTCAGCTCGCGCAACTTCAGGAGCGACTGCACGCCCTCCGAGCCGGACTTCGCGAGATACGCGCGCAGCGTCGCGCGCGCTTTTTCCGGAATGAAGAACGTGAGCACCGGCGTGCTGCCGCGATGCCCCGCGTCCGTGCGCAGGTTGAACAGCGGATCGAGAAACGGATCCCAGCCGCCCCACGCCATCAACCCCGGCTGCCGCGCCGCGAACTGCTCGATCGCACCCGCCAGCGCCGGCGCGCGCGGATCGCCGCTCGCCCGCGCCGCCGCCAGCACCAGCGCCGCCGGACCGATCTTCTCCACGTCGACGAGATCGCGCCCATAGGCGCCGAGCGTCGGCGTGCCCTTGCCCGCCGCCCGCAGCAGCGCGGGGCTCACCGATTTCAGATTCACCGGCAGCAGCCACGCCACCACCGCCAGCGCGCCGCCCAGGATGACGAGCATCGGCGCCGAAAACGCGGAGTGCGAACGCTGGTTCGGGGGGGAATCGCGCATCAGACGAAGTATTTATTTGCCGGGGGGAATGGGCAAACCCACGCTGCCCCTCCTCCGACCGATGCCGCTCCGAATAGTTCACTACAACGAACCGGTTTTACGCGCGAAGGGCGAGAAAGTGGACTCCTTCGATGCCGCACTGGCCGGTCTCGCCACCGACATGATTGCGACCATGCACGCCGCCGGCGGCATCGGTCTCGCGGCCCAGCAGGTCGGCCGCGCCCTGCAGCTCTGCGTGGTGGACCTGCGGGAGTCCGAGGCGGAGTTTTCCTGGGAACTCGACGGCGCGCGCCCGCCGCTCGACCTCTTCATGCCGCTCGTGCTGGCCAATCCGAAGATCACCCTCGCGCCCGGCACGACCACGACGCTCTACGAGGAGGGCTGCCTCTCGTTTCCCAAAATCCGCGGCGACATCGATCGCCCCGACGCCATCACCGTGAAGTTCCAGGACGAGCGCGGCGTGCCCCACGTGTTGAATTGCGACGGGCTCTTCTCGCGCTGCATCCAGCACGAGGTCGATCATCTCAACGGCGTGCTCTTCATCGATCGCATGGACAAGCGCACGCGCGCGGAGGTCGAGGACGCCGTGAAGACACTCGCCAAGGCCACCAAGGCCGCGGCGAAGAAGTGACCGCGAGGATCGAATCCTCCCAAAACTACTCATGAGCCAGACCCAAAAAGCAGACGGCATGAACTACGCGCCCCAGGGCAAGCCGAGCCCGGTCGTCAAGGCCAGTGAGTTCGCCTTCGCCGCCGCGCACCTCGATCACGGCCACATCTACGGCCAGTGCAACGGCCTCCTCGAGGCCGGCGCCGAGCTCAAGTGGGTCTACGATCCCGACGCGACGAAGGTCGCGGCCTTCCAGTCGAAGTATCCACAGGTCAAGGTCGCGCGCTCGCTCGACGAGATCCTCGCCGATGACACGATCAAGCTCGTGGCCGCCGCCGCCGTCCCCTGCGATCGCGGCCCGCTCGGGATTCGCGTCATGCAGGCCGGCAAGGACTACTTCACCGACAAGACGCCGTTCACCTCGCTCGACCAGCTCGACGCCGCGAAGGCCGCCGTCGCCACGACGCGCCGGAAATACATGGTGTATTTCTCCGAGCGCCTGCACGTGGAGTCCGCCATGTATGCGACGGATCTCGTCGCCGGCGGCGCCATCGGCAAGGTGATCCAGGTGATCGGCCTCGGCCCGCACCGCCTCGGCAAGGCCAACCGCCCCGCGTGGTTCTTCGAGAAGGCCAAGTTCGGCGGCATCCTCACCGACATCGGCAGCCATCAGTTCGAGCAGTTCCTCGCCTACACCGGCGCGAAGGACGCCACCGTCACGCAGGCCGCGGTCGGCAATTTCGCCAATCCGGACAAGCCCGAATTCGAAGACTTCGGCGAGGCTTCGCTCCTCGGCGACAACGGCACGTCGAACTACATCCGCGTCGACTGGTTCACGCCTGACGGCCTCTGCACCTGGGGCGACGGCCGCACCGTCATCCTCGGCACGAAGGGCTACATCGAGCTGCGCAAATACGTCGACGTCGCCCGCGATCGCACCGGTGACAATGTCTACATCGTCGACGATGCCGGCGAGCGCCACGTCAACGTCACCGGCCAGGTCGGCTTCCGCTTCTTCGGCCAGTTGATCCTCGATTGCCTCAACCGCACCGAGACCGCCATGACGCAGGCGCACGCCTTCAAGGCCGCCGAGCTCTGCCTCCGCGCCCAGCTCGCCGCCCGCAAGCTCACGTGAGGCAGGGACGGGCGGCCCGCCCGTCCGTTCTTTATGTCACGCTCCATCGCGACCCGCACCGGAGACGACGGCACCACCAGCCTGCTCTACGGCCAGCGGGTGCCGAAGGATCACCCGCAGATCGAGGCCGTCGGCGCCTGCGACGAGCTGAATGTCGCGCTCGGCGCCGCCCGCACCCACCTCGGCTCGCATCCACGCGGGCAGGACGTCGGCGAGTTGCTCCTCCGCACGCAGCGCACGCTGGTCGCGCTCATGGGCGAGGTGGCCTGCGCCGAGGCGGACGCGGCCCGTCACGCCGGCTCGAAGTTCGAACGCGTCTCCGCCGACGACGTGCGGCGGCTGGACGAGGCCGTCGCCGCCCTCGAGGCCCGCGGCCTGAAGTTTGACGGCTGGGCGACACCCGGCGCCAACGCGCCCGCCGCCGCCTTCGACACCGCGCGCGTCGCAGCCCGCCGCGCGGAACGCCGGCTCTCGGCGCTGCCCGCGCACGGCCGCACGCTCCGGCCCGAGGTCCGCCACTTCATCAACCGGCTCTCCGACTGCCTGTGGCTATTGGCGCGCGAAGCGGAGCAATAAACGAGCAGAAGCCGCGCTTGTCTCGCGGGATTTTCGACCCAAAGTGCGTCCCATGCCTCTCGTCCTCGCCCTCGTCATCCTGGTTCTCGCCGCCGCGTGGCGCGTGCTCGCGATCTACGCGCCGGCCCTCTCCAATTTCGCCCCGCTCATGGCGCTCACGTTCTGCGCCGCGGTTTACTTCAAGGACAAGCGCACCTGGCTCGTGCCCTTCGCGGCCCTGCTGCTGTCGGATCTCTTCCTCAATTATCATTACGCGACGACCTACGGCGAATCCTGGAGCTGGCCGAGCATGGCGGTGCGCCTCGTGTGTTTCGCGCTCGCCCTGCCGCTCGGCCGCTGGGTGTCGGAGCACAAGGGCTGGCTCAATCTCCTCAGCGGCGCGCTCGCCGGCTCGTTCTTCTTCTATCTCGCAACCAACACCGACGCGTGGATTCGCGATCCCTTCTACGTCAAGACCGCCGCCGGCTGGTGGCAGGCCATGACGATCGGCCGTCCCGAATTTCCACCGACGCTCTTCTTCTTCCGCAACACGCTCGTGAGCGATCTCCTGTTCACCGGCGCATTCGCCCTCGCGATGGAGTTCGCCGCGCTGCGCGAAAAGCGCCCGAGCCTGCTCGCGAAGGCCTGACGCCCGCGCGGCGTCCACCGCTCCATTGACGCCATCCCCGCGGCGGAGCCGAGAGCGGCTCCACCGCGTGCCCTCCGACCCCGGCCGCCCGGCTCAGAGCAAATCCGCCGCGAGTTCCGCGAGTTTGGAGCGCTCGCCCTTCGTGAGTTTCACGTGCGCCGCGATCGCGTGGCCCTTCATCCGGTTGTGGCAGTAGACGAGCCCGTTGCTGCGTGAGTCGACGTAGGGATTGTCGATCTGCGCCGGGTCGCCGATCAGCACGATCTTGGAGCCTTCGCTGATGCGCGTGATCACCGTCTTCACCTCGTGCGGCGTGAGTTGCTGCGCCTCATCGAGGATGAAGAACCGCCGCGCGATCGACCGGCCGCGGATGAAGGCCAGCGCCTCGATTTCCACCAGGCCGCTCTTGAGCAGGCGCTCATAGGGCTTCACCAGCCCGGCGTTGCCGTGTCCCCCGTTGTGGCTCGCGTGGCTCGGCTGCGCCGCCGTCATCGACGCCGCGAAGTGCTCGTCCCGCTTCTTGTGCTTCTTCTTCGAGACTTTCTTCGCGGCGAACTGCGGCTCCTTCGGCGGCTTCGAGGGAATCAACACCTCCAGCGCGTCGTGATAGGGCTGCAACCACGGCTTCATTTTCTCCTCGAGCGATCCCGGCAGGAAGCCGATGTCCTTGCCCAGCGCGATCACCGGGCGGGAAATGGAAACGCCATCGTAGCGCGATTGATCGTCGTGCGTCTGGTGCAGCGCACACGCCGTCGACAGCAGCGTCTTGCCCGTGCCCGCCTTGCCGTAGCACGTGAGCATCGCGATGCTCTCGTCGAGCAGCGCGTCCATCAGGAATTGCTGCTCGAGATTGCGCGCGCGGATCGGGATGCCGCCGGGCGCCTTGACGAAATCGGGCAGCTTCAGCCGGCGGACGAGGCCGTCGCCGTAGTAACGCGCCGGCATCGTCTTCCCCTCGTCGGAGCGGAGCAGCACGTATTCGTTCAGGTAGAGCGGCTTTGCGGCGGCCGTGCCGATCTCGAAGGCGCCCTCCGAGCAGAAGCGCTGCAGTTCGTAGATGTTGACGCTCAGCTCGCGATAACTCGCCTCCTCGTCCAGCGCCGGCACCTTGTCGTTCAGGTAATCCTCCGACTCGAGGCCGACCGCGCGCGCCTTGAGCTGCACGTTCACGTCCTTCGTCACGAGGATCGTCGGCGGTGGATAGCGCTCCTGCACGAACAACGCGGCCGCGATGATCCGGTTGTCCTTCTTCGTCAGATCCGGAAGGATCGCCCGCAGTCGATCCATCGCCGGCGAGCGCCGGTTCGGGTCGACCAGATACGGATTGATGATGATCGAAAGCGTGCCGCCGTTCTCGAGTTCGACGCCCTCGTGCATGGCGCGCGCGTCGGGCAGCAGTTCCTGCAGGATGCGATGGACCCGCCGCGCATTGCGCCCGCGCTCCGTCGACTGCTCCCCCTTGATCGCGTCGAGCTCCTCGAGGACCTCCACGGGAATGGCGAGGTTGTTGTCCTCGAATTTAAAGATCGATTGCGGATCGTGCAGCAGGACGTTCGTATCGAGCACGAAGGTCTTCACTTTTGCCGAGACCTTGATCCGCGAGATTGGAGCTGTCGCTCCGCGCAGGTTTTCCATCGGGTGTGGATATCTTGTGAATAGTTGTGAATAACTCCGGACCGTTGTCGATGACAGAACTTGGACCGCGGCAAATTTCATCGGTTCGTCACAGACTGCGCCGCTCCGCCGCCGCGTTGTGACCTGCCGCCAGAGCACGCGCTGTGCCCCCGCGCCGAGATTCATGCTCGCGTGTCGCGCCGGGGATCTATTTCACGGCACGCCGGTCCCGCGCCATGCACCTCGAAGCCATCAAGCAGGCCCTCCTCGCCTCGTATCGCAGCCACGGTGGCATCAACCACCTCGACGGCGTCAACCTCCCGTCGCAGGCCTCCGTCAACCAGCTCGCGAGCGACTGCATGCACCTGCTGTTCCCCGGCTACTTCGAGGAGAGCCCCCTCACCGCCCGGGAGGTGCCCGCGCTCGTCGACCGCCTGCTCCTCCAGATCGACCGGCGCCTCGTCGCCGAGATCGAGAAATGCCTTCGCTTCGCCCAGCACGCCGAGCCCGCGGCCGCCGCCCGCACGCTCGCCACCGCGTTTCTCGCCCAGCTCCCGGAGCTCCGCCGCATCATCAAGACCGACGTCGACGCCGCCTATGCCGGCGATCCCGCCGCCCGCAGCGTGGAGGAGATCATCCTCGCCTACCCGTGCGTCCTGGCCATTTCACTACAGCGGCTCGCCCATGTGCTCTATCACCTGAAGGTGCCGCTGCTGCCCCGCATGCTCACGGAATACGGGCATGAGCGCACCGGCTGCGACATCCATCCCGGCGCGCAGCTCGGCAGCCACTTCTTCATCGACCACGGCACCGGCGTCGTCATTGGCGAGACCGCGACCGTCGGCGCCGGCGTCAAGCTCTACCAGGGCGTCACCCTCGGCGCGAAGTCGTTCGAGGTCGATGAGGACGGCCGCCCGATCAAGGGCGTGAAACGCCACCCCGACATCGGCGACCACGTCACGATCTACGCGCACGCCACCATCCTCGGCGGCGACACGCGCGTCGGCGCGCACTCGATCATCGGCTCGAACGTGTGGCTGATGAAGTCGATCC
>CAZENI010000429.1:0-7378 GCA_964513055.1 uncultured Opitutus sp. | reverse complement strand
TCCACGTCGTGACGTCGCGCGAGATGGACGCCGCGGCGCTCGCGATCAACGAGCAGCGCTTCGCCTCGAACATCAAGAACGTCGTCTCGACCGAGGAGTTCGGGAATGTCGCGGAGGGCAACGTCGCGGAGTTCCTGAAATTTCTCCCCGGCGTCAGCATCGACTACACCGGCGGCAACGCGCGCGACATCTCGCTCAACGGCGTGCCGTCGGACTTCGTGCCGGTGACGGTCGACGGCTTCAGCGTGGCGACGGCGACGTCCGACGGTGGCACCACGCGCGCGGTGCAGTCCGACATGATCTCGATCAACAATCTCTCGCGCATCGAGGTGTCGTATTCGCCGACGCCGGACTCGCAGGGGGCCGCGCTGGCCGGTTCGGTGAACATGGTGCCGCGCAGCTCGTTCGATCGCGTGCGGCCGGTGTTCAACCTCAGCACGTATCTCCTGATGCGCGACAACGCGCGCGACTTCGACCGGGTGCCCGGCCCGAAGCCAAGCCGGACGCGCAACGTGCATCCCGGCCTCGATTTCTCCTACGTGGCGCCGGTCAGCAAGACCTTCGGCTACACGCTGTCGGGCGGCGTCTCGACCAACTATTCGCCGCAGGACAACATCCAGATGACCTGGCGTGGCGCGGGCGCGGTGACCAACGGCAATGCCTTTCCGAATACGACGCCGGACCGGCCCTACCTTTCCCAGTTCCTGATCCAGGATGCGCCAAAGGTCACGACGCGCCGCTCGGTCGGGGCGACCGTCGACTACAAGTTCACGCCGCGCGACCGCGTGACGCTGGCGTTCCAATACTCGTCGTTCGACGGGCGCTTCGTCGTCTCGAACGTGAATTTCAACACCGTGCGCGTGCCCGTGACCGGCTTCACGCCGACCTCGACGCAGGGCGCCGTGGGCGCGGGCACCCTCAACTCCAACCACCAGGAGCGAAATCGTTTCAACCGCACCTACATGCCGACGTTCGTCTGGCGGCACGACGGTCCGGTGTGGAAATGGGATCTGGGCATGGGTCTGTCGCAGCAAATCGACTACAACCGCGACACCGACCAGGGCTACTTCCGGATCGTGAACATGCAGCGGACGAACGTGACGATCGGGTTCGACGACATCTTCTATCTGCGGCCGCGCGGCATTCGCGTCACCGATGGCGCGACGGGTGCGCCGATCGATCCCTTCGCGCTCTCGACGTATGCGATGGTGTCCGGCACGCGGCAGGCGACGCGCAACTACGACCAGCAGCGCACGGCCTACGGCAACCTGCGGCGCGATTTCTTCACGCGCATTCCCTTCTCGTTGAAGGCGGGTTTCGATCTGCGCGAGTCGATCCGCGAGTTCCGCGGCGGCACGATTACCTACAACTACCACGGGCGCGATGGGCGCACGAGCACAACGCCGGTTGGCAGCGACGACAGCCCGGTGCCGTTCTTCGATCCGATCTATTCGGAGCGCGTGCTGCCCTACGGCTTCCCGAAGCTGGAGACGCCGAGCAACCGCAAGGTCTACGAACACTTCGCGGCGAACCCGAACCAGTTTGCCGTGAACGAGAACACGACCTACCGCAATCAGGTGACGGCGTCCAAGGTCTCGAAGGAGGTCGTCTCGGCACTCTACCTGCGCGGCGACGTGAGCCTGCTGGAGCGCCGGCTGAAACTGGTCGGCGGCCTGCGGGCGGAGCAGACCAACGTCTCTGGCGCCGGGCCGCTCACCGACCTCACGCGCAACTACCAGCGCAACGCCAGCGGCCAGATCATCGATGGCGACCCCGCGGTGGCGGGCGTGCAACCGGTGTTGATCGTGCCCGCGGCCAACGCCCTCGGCGTCTCGCAGCTCACGTTCATCGACCGCGGGGCCAGGACGAAGAAGGAATACCTGCGCTGGTTTCCCAGCCTCAACGCCAGCTTCAACCTGCGCGACAATCTCATCCTCCGCGCGGCCTACTATCAGTCCGTCGGCCGGCCCAATTTCGTCCAGTATTCCGGCGGCATCACCCTGCCGGATACGAACGTCCTGCCCGCCAGCAACAATCGGATCGTCGTCAACAACGCCGCGATCAAGGCCTGGCAGGCCGAGACGTTTTCACTGCGGATCGAGCGGTATTTTCAGGGCGTCGGGCAGGTTTCGATCGGGGCGTTCCGCCGGCAGATCGACAATTTCTTCGGCGACACGGTCTTCAATGCCACACCGGAATTCCTCGCGGTCTACGACCTCGATCCCTCGGTCTACGATCCCTACGACGTCGTCACGCAGCACAACCTCCCGAGCGCGGTGCGCACGCAGGGCGTCGATTTCAGCTACAAGCAGGTGCTCACGTTTCTGCCGCGCTGGGCGCGCGGCGTGCAGGTCTTCGCCAACGCCAGCGCGCAGCGGCTGCTGGGCGACGAGACGGCGTCGCTCGCGGGCTTCATCTCGCGCAGCGCGAGCTGGGGCGTCAGTCTCACGCGCGAGAAATGGAATGCGCGCGTGAACTGGAACTACCGCGGTCGCCAGCGCAACGCGCCCGTCACCGGCGTCGGCATCGAGCCCGGCACCTTCAACTACAGCTCCAAGCGGCTCTACGTCGACGTGCTCGGCGAGTATTATTTTTGGAAGCGCGTCGGCCTCTTCGTGAACCTGCGCAACGTGGGCGACGCCACCGAGGACACCGAGATCCTCGGCCCGAACACGCCGGAACACGCGCAGTTCCGCCAGCGGATCGACTATGCGTCGCTGTGGACGATCGGGGTGAAAGGGACGTGGTGAGGAGAGTGTAGCCTGGCGCGTGAGCGCAGGGAGGCCCCGCGGCTGGCCGGTCCCTGAGCTCACGCTCAGGGCTACTACGCTCGGAGGGTGCGCACCGGCGGGCCGGCTACGGCCTCATCAGGTAAGCGAACAGATCGCGCACGGCCGCGTCATCGAGTCCGCCGAGCAGGCCCTCGGGCATGAGCGATTGCGGAAAGGCTTCGAGCTTCTCGACGTCGGTCACGCGCGCCGTGTGCTTCTGGCCGGACATGTCCTGGAGCACGACATTGGTGGCGTCCTGCTGCACGAGCATGCCCATGAGCGTCTGGCCGTCCTTCAGTTTCGCGGTGTAGGCGCCGAAGCCCTCGCGGATCTCGACACTCGGGTCGAGAATGCCGAGGAGCCAGAAATCCGGGTTGCCGCGCTCGTAGCCGGTGAGGTCGGGGCCGATCCTGCCGCCTTCGTTGAAGAGCGTGTGGCAGGCGGCGCAGCGCTGGACGAAGTGCGCCTTGCCGGCCGCGGCGTCGCCGGGCGTGGCGATCAGGCGCTTGAGGCGCTGGCTCTCGGCGACCTTTTCCTGGCTGCTCAGCTTCGTGTTCACGCCGGCCCAGTGCTTGCGGAGGAGGCGGTCCATCTCGGGGTCCTGGTAGAGTTCGAGCTGGCGCACGACGTCGGGCGCGATCTCGCGCGGCTTGATCTCGGCGCGATCGACGGCGGCGAGGAACAGCTTCGCCCACGCGGGCCGGCTCGCGAGCATGCGGTGCGCGGCGTCCTTCAGCGGTTGCGTCTGGGAAAAGCGCGCCTCGTAACCGGCGATGACGGCGGCGGGCAGCGCGGGGTCGTCGAATTTTGCCGCGAGCGGCAGGATGCCCTGGCGCACGGGCGAAGTCCGGGGGCCGTTGAAAATCTGGAGGATGACGGGCACGACGCGCTTGTCGCCGGCCTCCGCAAAGGCCTGCACGAGCGCGAGGCGATTGGCGGTCGTGGCCCTGGTGTCGCGAATCACGGCGAGCGCCTTCGGAATCGAGGCGGCGTTGCCCGTCTTCACGCCGAGCGCGAGATCGGTGTCGAGTTTGCCGGCGATGTGGGTGCTGAGCGCGGTGGCGAGTTCGGCGGGAAGCTCGGGGATCTTTCCGCCCTCGAACGCATCCGAAAGCCCCTCGATTACGAGCGTGCGATCCTCGGGCCGCGGGGCGAGGGCGAGCAGTTTCGCGGCCGCTGCGAAATTCTCGCGGCCGCCGGCCATCGCCCAGCGCTGCGCGAGGTGATGGACGCCGTGCGTCCGGGCGAGGGGCAGACGCCAGACGGCGGGATCCGAAAAGAATGAGAGCAGGGCAGCGCGGTCGGATTCGGCTTTCGACTCGAGCGTCCACCAGAACATGAGCGGCATCCGTTGATCGGAGGTGTCGGCTTCATTCGCGAGCATCGCGCGGGCGATCGGCAGCGCCGTGACGGCGGGCAGCCGGCGCGCGGTGGCGAGGAGCTGCGTGCGCACCTCGGGCTGGCGCTCGCGTCCGCCGAGCTCCACAAGCGCGGACGCCACGGGCAGGGAGACGTCGCGGTCGTCGCCGGCGGCGCGCACGACCCAGCGGCGCACGTAGGGATCGGGGTGTTGCAGCAGGTCGGTGGCAAGCGCGTCGCGCAGGCCGCCGAGGAGGTCGAGCGCGCTGACGGCATCGAAGGCGTAGGGGTTGGCGCGATCGCGCGCGAGCTTCTCGAGGGCGGGGAGGGTGCCCGTGAGCTTGCGCCAGTGCAGCTCGAGGGTGGCCTGGCGGCGGAACCACTTGTTCGGGTGCTGGAGGTATTGCACGAGTGCGGCGGGCGCGGCGGTGTGGAGGTCGAAGGGCTCGCGGCGCAGCGAGGCGTGGGCGGGGCGCACGCGGTAGATGCGGCCGTCCTGCTTGCTCCAGTCGTCGATGGGGCTGACGTGGCTGAGGCGGGTGTCATACCAGTCGGCGAGGTAGATCGCGCCGTCGGGCCCGACCTTGGCGTCGACCGGGCGGAACCAGCGGTCGCTGCTCTTGAGCAACGGGGCCTCGTCGACGGCCTGGAAGGTCGACGTATCCGGGACGCGGCGACTGACGTAGACGAAGTTGTGCAGGGAGTTGGGCGCGATGATCCGGCCGCCGAGCTCGGCGGCCATCAGGTCGCCATCGTAGATGCAGAAGGCCTGGGAGAAGCGCTTGTTGTCGCCCTTCGTCGTCATGTGCTCGAAGTAGCCGAAGGCATACGGATTCGCGGGCGTGCCGTGCTTGCCGAAATTTTTCGCGCCATGCATGCCCTGATCGTAGTGCATGCCGCGGTGACCGCCATTGGTGCCGCTGAAGACGCGGCCCTGCGCGTCGATTTCGCTGCTGAAGGTGTTGCCGCCGCCCTCGGCGAAGATCTCGAAGACCTCGGTCTCCGGATGATAGCGCCAGATGTGCTGGCCGACGAAGGTGACGTTTTTCGTGACGCGGCTGCTGACGTTGCCGGTGGTCGTGCTGCCGACGGCGCCGTAGACCCAGCCGTCGGGGCCGAGCGCGAGGCTGTTCGCGACGGAGTGGGTGTCCTCGAGGCCGAAGCCGCTGAGGCAGACCTTGGGATCGCCGTCGGGCACGTCGTCGTCGTTAGCGTCGGGATAGAAGAGGAGGTAGGGCGGATTCAGCACCCAGATGCCGCCGCCGCCCTTGATCGCAGCGGTGGCTATGTTGAGGCCGGTGATGACATCGCGGTGCGACTCATAGGTGCCGTCGCCATCCTTGTCCTCGAAGACGGTGATTTTGTCGGCGCCCTTCACACCGCGCGGCGGCGGTTCGGGGACCTTGTCGAACTGGGCGCGCAGGTGCTGGTCGTAGCTGACGACCTTCAGGCCGGCGGGGTATTGGTATTGGATATACTGCGTGACCCAGAGGCGGCCGCGGGAGTCGAAGCTCAGGTAGAGCGGCTGCGTGACGGCGGGTTCGGCGGCGACGAGATCGATGGCGAGACCTTCGCGGAGGGTGAATTTCTGCAACGCTTCGGCGGGAGGCAGAGGCTTCGTGTTGTCGCGCTGCACGCCCTTGCCGACGAAGGTCTCCATGATCTTGCGCACGTCGTCGTTGCCGGCGGCGGCGGTGGCATCGGCGGCGCGGAGGGCGGGCGTAAGCGAGAGGAGCAGCAGGAGGGCGAGGGAGGCGCGGCGGCGGAGGCGAACGGAAGACATGAGGCGAAAGGAAGACGGGCGCGTGCGATTAAGCCCGGGAGAGCCCGCGGGCGAGGCCGGTTTGGGGATCGAAAGAGACCGCGCTGACGTTGGCGGTGCCGCCGCGTTTGACCTGGTAGCCGAGCTGGCGGAGGAAGGCCTCGTCGGCGGCCGAGTGCGTTTTCTCGAGGGTGATCGCGAGAGTGCCGTTGGCGTCGATCCGGGGCGCGGCGAGCGCGGCCTCGAGCGAAGCGCCGAGCGCGGTGGTCTGCAGGAGGACTTCGTAGACGCTGTTGGGAATGCGCGTGCCGCCGGCGCCGCCGACCGCGAGGATGGGCTTGCCGTGCTGCGTGACGAGGGTCGGGCACATGTTGGTGATCGGACGCTTGCCGGGCGCGACGGAGTTGGACCGACCGGGACGCGGGTCGAAGCGCGACATGCCGTGGCCGAGAATCATCCCGAGTTCCTCGACGACGACCCGCGCGCCGAAACCGCCGCCGTGGGTGAGCGTGAGCGCGATCAGGTTGCCGTGGCGGTCGCCGGCGGAGAGGTGGATCGTGCCACCGGCGAGACTGGGCTCGACCGCGAGCGGGACCGGCCGGCCTGATTTGACCGCGGCGGCGATCTTTGCGGCCGAGGTGTCCGCGTGGGGGCGGGAGAGGAATTTTGCGACCGGCACGCTGAGCTGATCGGGATCGCCAAAGGTGGCGAGGCGATCGGCCCACGCGATGCGGAGGGCCTCGAGCTTGGCGTGGAGGCGGGCAGGCGCGTCGAGTTTCGGCCAGTCGAGGGCTTTGAGCGCGGCGAAGGCCTCGAGCAGCAGCAGGCCGGTGGCGGGCAGTGGTGCGGTGTGCGCGGTGAGGCCGTGCCACAGCTCGAGCGAGAGCGGGGCGAGTTCGCGGGCGCGATACGCGGCGAGGTCGGCGGTGGTGACGAGGCCGCCGTTTTGCTGGAAGGCCGCGGCGATTTTTTCGGCGAGGTCGCCGCGGTAGAAGGAGTCGCCGGAGTTGCGAGCGGCGAGCGTCTGGAAGAGCGCGGTGAGCGCGGCGTTGCGACGGAGGTCGGTCGGTGTCGCGGACTTCTCGCCGGGGGCGGCAGCTTTTGCTCCCGGATCGGCGCCGCGGAAGAGCGGGGCGTAACTGCCGGACTCGCAGAGTGCGATCGCCGGCGCGAGGGTGTCGCGGAGCGAGCGCGTGCCGTAGCGGGTGAGCGCGAGCTCCAGGCCGGCGAGGGTGCCGGGGACGCCGGCGGCGAGCCAGCCGACGGTGTTGATGTTGCCGGCGACCTTGCCGCTGGCATCGAGGGGAAACATGTCCGGCCGCGCGGCGGCGGGTGCGGTGGAGTTGAAATCGATCGCGGTGATCTTCTTTCCGCCCGCAAGCGCGATAACGGCGTGGCCGCCGTATCCGCCGATTCCGCACTGATGCGGCGCGACGACGCCGGCGGCAAAGGCGGCGGCGACCGCGGCGTCGATGGCGTTGCCGCC
>CAZENI010000428.1:0-7388 GCA_964513055.1 uncultured Opitutus sp. | reverse complement strand
GCCACTCGGGGCGCGCGATCTGGCAGAGGATCGGCATATTATTGCAATCGAAGAAACCCCAGCCGAGGCCGAAGATGATGAGGCCGGCGATGGCGAGCGTGAGCGTGGGGGCGTTGCCGACGCCGAAGAGCGCCGGCAGGAAGAGCGACATGCCGATCGCGCTGGCGTAGATCCGGCCCCGGTTGGTGACCTTCATCCAACGGTCGGCGAGCGTGCCGCCGATCAGCGCACCGACGAGGGAGGCGATCTGCACGTAAAGGATCGCGCTCATGCCGGCCTTGCCCTGGCCAAGGGAGAATTTCTCGCGCAGGATCTCCGGCATCCAGTCGCGCACCACCCAGCCCGCGATCGCGGGCAGCGTGAAATAGGCGACGAGCAGGAGGAAATTGCGGTTGGTCAGCAAACCACGAACGACCCCGGTCTTGGCCGCGGCGGTGTCATCGGCCGTCGGCGCGGCACGCACGGGATCGCGCAGCGCGGCGATCAGCGGCATGGCGTAGATCACGCCAATCATGCCGCAGGTCGTGAACATCCAGCGCCAGCCGTGATCGGGCGAATCGGCGACGTAACCCGCGAAGCCGCCGAGGATCTGGCCGACATAGATGCCCGTTTGATGGACGCCGACCGCACGCGAGCGAGTGGAGCCGAAGTGATACTCGGAGATGAGTGCCAGCGCGGCGGGGATGTAGAAGGCCTCGCTGATGCCCATGACCGCACGGGCGGCGAGCAACTCGTTGAACGTCGTGACATGGCCCGTCCACCACGTGACGGCCGACCAGACGAAAAGGCTGCCGCCGATGACGTAGCGTTTGCTGAAGCGATCGGCGATGTATCCGCCGAATGGACTCAGGACGGCGTAGGTCCACTTGAAGCAGCCGAGGATGAGCCCCCAGTCGGCGCGGTTGGCGATGGTCGGGATGTCGCCGACCATCGATGCCTTCATCGTCGCCAGCATCTGCCGGTCGAGGTAGTTGAGCAGCGCGACGGGAAAGAGCAGCGCGACAATGAACCAGGCGTAGCGCAGGGTGGTGTTGGCAGCGGGGGGCATGGGGTTCTGGAGGGTGTGAGGTGGAGCGGCTTGACCTCAAGCCGCTGCACCTCGGTCGAGAAATCACGCCGCCGCGGAGGCGGCGAGCCCAAGCTTGTGGCGCTGAAACAGAGCCACCAGCTCGCCGACGATCTTCGTGTAGAGGCGCCGCGACTCGTCGGAGACGACGGTCTTGGGCACGCCGGGATTGAAACCGCGCGCCTCGAGGCCCGCGGCCACGTTGAGCGGGAATGTGAGCTGGTCGATGATCCGGCCGAGTTCCACCATCGCGGGAGCGGCCGTCGTGACGTCGCCGGGCTGTCCCTGGCGGCACACCCGGTCGATCAGCAGCATCAATTCCGGCACGATGTTGACCAGGCCGCCGATGCAGCCGGAGCCGCCGAGTTTGAAAACCTCGGGCAGCCGCGTGTCGGCGCCCGACATCACGGCGAAGCCTTTTTCGCGGCCGAGCGGGATCAGTTCGTGATGATAGGCGAACTCACCCCCGCTCTGCTTGATCGCGCACATCGGCGCGCGCTCGGCGAAGGCGGCGACGGTCGGCAGGTCGATGCGTTTGCCGGTGAGCTCGGGGAAATTGTAGAGCATCACCGGCAGGTCGACGGCCTCGGCGACGTGCAGGAAATACGCCAGCATGTCGGCCTGCGAAACGGGAAAGAACACCGGCGGCATCAGCGCGACCGCGGAGGCGCCGAGGGACTTGGCGTAGCGGCCGATCTCGATCGCGGCCCGCGGCCGGATGTCGGTGATGTTGGCGATGACCGGCAGCGGCGAGGCCAGCTCGAGGATGGCGGCAAGCGCCTGCTTGCGTTCCTCCACCGTGAAATGCGGAAACTCGCCGGTGCTGCCGAGCGCGAGCACGCCGTTGATGCCCGCGCGCCGCTCGAACGCGAGGTGCGCCGAAAGGCTCGCGCGATCGAGGCGGCCTTGCGCGTCGGTCGGAATCCATTGGGCGGAGAAGATTCCGCTGGGACGAAAGGGAGTGTGCATGGAGGGAGAGTTAAAGGGAAAGTGAGCGTGAGAGAGCTGATGGTAGGGCGAACCGTCCTCGGTGAGCCGTCGCGCGAGCGCGGCGCAATGATGTTGGGGGATTCGAACGCGATGGGCGCGACGGCTCGGCGGGGACGCCTCGCCCTACCTGGGAGACTATTTCGCGCGCGGGTTTTTCACTTGGTAAAAGAAGCCGTCTTCCGCGCCGATGAGCAGATCGGGAATGCCGTCCTTGTTCCAGTCGGCGACCGTCGGCTTGGTCGCGTGGCCGGCGAGGATGTGCGTGCTGACCGGACCTTCGTCCTTGAACGCCCACCGCCCCTGCGCGTCGCGGCCCGTCGCGCGGAAGAAGTTCACGTTCGGCACGCTGTTGAGCAGGATGTCCGTCTTTCCGTCGCCATCCCAATCCACCAAGCAGAAGGTGCGCCGCCCGCTGCGGCCGTAGACGCCGTCGTTCAATTGCAGCAGACCCGACTCCTTGTTCTGCGGCTGTCCGTTGCTGGTGAAGACGCTCGCGCCCTCGCTCCAGAAAACCCGCTGCGGCGGGAGCAGCATGAGCGCGCCGTTAGCGCCGCGCTTGCGCTCGTAGAGCGCGAGGTAGCCTTCGGCGTCGGAAAGCACGAGGTCCATCAGGCCGTCCCTGTTCCAGTCGACCATCTGCGGGCTCGTGCGCCACTGCGTCGCGAGCTCGGTGCCCTTGGGATTCCACCAGAACCAGGCGGGTTTCGGCGTCGGGGTGCCGGCGGGCAACGTGAGCTCGACGGGCCGGCCCGCGGCGAGTTTGGGCGCGGTGGGGGTGCCGGTGTTCTTATACCAGACGATCTTGCCCCAGATGCCGTTGGTCATGATGTCGAGCAGGCCGTCGCCATCCCAGTCGGCGACGCTGAGAATGGAGTAGCCCCATTTCGCCTCCGCGGGGCCCTGGATCGAGCCGTTGGGGCCCGCGAGTTCGCGGATGAGCTTGCCGCCGGCGCTGAGGTAGCGCGGCGCAGCCCAGCGGATCGGCGTGCCGCCGAGATTCTCGATGAACGCGATGTAGCCGGCGCTGTTGCCGCTGATCAGGTCGTCGTCGCCGTCGCCGTCCCAGTCGACCGCATACGGCGTGGCGAGCGCGCCGAACTTCACGTCGGCCGCGAACTGCCGAAAATACCGCGGCGGCAGAAACTGCGGCATGCCGCCGACGACCTTGCCGGTGTGCTCGATGAAGGCCACGCGGCCGTCCTCGTCGCCAACGACGAGGTCCATGTCGCCGTCGCCGTCGAAGTCGACGGTCGTCGGCGTAATCATGCAGAGATCCATCAACAGCGGCACGCCGCCGCTCGTGAGCTGGCGGCCGGCGGCGAACGACGGCTTCGTGCGCGTGCCCGTGTTTTCGTAGTAGGTGAAGCTGTCGCGGAATTCGCCGCAGATGAGGTCGATGTCACCGTCGCCGTCGAAGTCGGCCCAGCTCGGCGAGGGCATGCCGAAGGGATCGATGTCCTTGCCTCCCGCCTGAAGGCGCACGGCGGGCGCGTAGCTCGGCTGCGCGGTCGTGCCGGTGTTGCGGTAATAGTAGACGTAGCCGCGGAGCTTGCCGCGCGTCCACTCGCCCTTCGCGTTGAACGCGCCCTCGCCACCGTTCAGCGCCCCGAAGTCGCCCCAGAAATCGATGCCGACCGTGACGTCGAGCGCACCGTCGCCGTCGAGGTCGACGAACTTCCACTGGTTCTGACGGATGTTGCCGGGCTCGGTCAGCGCCTTTTCGGGCACCGGGATCTTCGTCGGCTGCGTGAACTGCGACTGGCGGAAATCGGGAAACACGTTGCCACGGTAGTTGTAGATTTCGCCGACTTTGACCGAGGCGGTCGCGGTGATCATCGGCTTGCCGTCGACATAGGAGATGCCCGTGGACGGCGCGGATTTGCCGATGAGGACCGCGGGCTTGAAGATCGGGAGCTTGAGCTGCGAATCGACCTGGCCGCTGTTCTCGAAATACCACGTGCCGTTGTAGGGTTTGTCGGTGCAGACGACGACGAGGTCCATCAGGCCGTCCTCGTTGTAGTCGAGCGGCAGCGGCCAGGCCCACAGGCCGACGCCGAGGTCGGCGAGCGTGCCGGGGTTGTTGTGCGCGAGGCGTGGGAGGACTTCCTCGGCGGCTTTCGGCGCGGGGGCGGCCTTGCCCTTCTTGGGCGCTTTGTCGGCGGCGAGCAACGAGAGCGAGGCGGTCAGCGCGGCGAAACCGAGGGCGAACGAGCGGAGATTCATGGGAGGACGAGAAAGGGTCGGCGAGGTTGGGGAAATTACTTTCGTGGGGCGGGCGACGGCAGGCGGGCGTTTGCGGCGCGGAGCTCGGCGTCGAGCCGCGCGCGGAGTTCGCGCGTTTTCGCGGGTTCACTGGCCGCGAGATCTTTCTGCTCCGAAGGGTCGGCCGGGAGACGATACAACTCGTCGCGGCCGTCCTCGTAGAAGTGCACGAGCTTCCATTCGCCGACGCGAATGGCGGACTGCGGGAAGGTCTGGCTGACGGCGAAATCCTCCACGCCGATCGTCGGCCGCGAGGCGGCGAAGCCGGTCTCGGGATGGTAATACGGAAAATGCCACGTCAAGGCCCGCTCGGCCTCGGCCCGCCCGGCGCGCGCGCCGAGCCAAAGCGGGAGAACATTGCGACCGTCGAGCGTGACGCCGCGCGGCAGGGCGGCACCCGTCGCCGCGGCGACCGTCGGCAGCAGATCCGTCCCGACGAAGGGCGCGTCGCTGACCGCACCGGCCGGCACGCGGCCCGGCCAGCGGACGATCCATGGCACGCGCAGGCCGCCTTCGTAGAGGTTCCACTTGCTGCCGCGGAGCGGGCCATTCGCGGAAAACTCGGGGTGGCCGCCGTTGTCGGAGGTGAAGATCACGAGCGTGTTCTTCGCCAGGCCGAGTTCGTCGAGCGCGGTGAGCAACTGGCCGACATAGTGATCGAGCAGCTCGACCATCGCGCCGTAAACCGCGCGACGCCGATCGGCACCGGCCGGGAGACGGGCCGCGTATTTTTCGGCGAGCCACGCGGCCCGGGAGCGGATCGGCGTGTGCACATAATAGTGCCCGAGGTGGAGGTAGAACGGTTTCGCATCGCCGCGGTGGGCACGCAGGAACGCGATGGCCTTCTCCGTCAGTGCATCGCGGCCGTAGTCGCCCTTCGGCAGCGGCGCCTTTTCAGCCTCGGCGCGCGCGGCATCACCGTAGGAGTGACTGCCGAAATCCTGATCGCCCTCGGCGTAGCCCTGCTGGAGCGGCCCGTGCGTGGCCGACCAGTTCAGGTAGCCTTGGTTGTGCTGGCTCACGTGCCACTTGCCAAAATAGCCCGTGGTGTAGCCGGCGGCGCCGAGCACCTCGCCGAGCGTCACTTCCCCGAGGGGGAGATTCAGCGGATAGGGCGGAACCGCGAGCCGGTGGGCATCGGGCGGCTTGGCGGTCGGCTCCTTGGTGACGAATTCGAAGCCGAGCCGCGCGGGCGAGCGGCCGGTGAGCAGCGCGACGCGCGCGGCCGAGCAGATCGGCGCCGCGGTGTAGCCGTGGGTGAAGCGCGTGCCCTCGCGCGCGAGGCGATCGAGGTGCGGCGTATCGTGCCAGGCATTACCATCGCAGCGGAGATCGCGCCAGCCGAGGTCGTCGGCGAGGATGAAGACGAGGTTCGGGCGCGCCGGCGTTTCCGCGGCGCGGCCCGCCGCGGCCCAACCCAACAACACGACGACGATTGCGGCGCGCCAGCGCATCTCAGAAGCGCCCGTTGACGCCGAAGACCACGGCCTGGCCCGTGGAGATCACGCGCTGCGTCCGGCTTTCGTAGCCGATGTAGGTTTTCTGCGGCTCGTTGAAGATGTTGGTCACATCGAGGAAGAACGAGACCGCCGGCTTCCACTGATAGCCGGCGCCGAGGTTCACGATCGTGCGTTCGTGGCGGTAGATGTTGCGCTGCGGCGTAGCCGAGAACGTGTTGAGGTAGTTGCCCGTGTAGTTGAGCTGCGCACTGAAGCGATACTTGCCGCGGCTGTAGTTCAGGCCGGCGTTGCCGGTGCGCGGGACGAATCCGGCGACTTCCTTGTCGGAACGCACGGCCGCCCCGCCAAAATTCCCTTCGGTAGTCAGCAACGTGTAGTTGGCCGACACCGCGATTCCCTGCAGCCAGCCCGGCAGAAACGTCAGTTGCTGACGGTAGTCAAATTCCCAGCCGCTCACGTCCGCGTTGCCGGCGTTGGTCGAGCTGAGGAGGGTGTAGCCCGGGTAGCTGCCCTCGAAACCGTTGTCGGCGCCACTGCCGAGCACACCGATATCGGTGGTGAGGATGTAGTCCTTGATGTCCTTGCGGAAGTAGCCGAGCGAGACGACGCCCGCCGGGCGCAGGTAGTATTGCAGGGAGAGATCGATGTTCTTCGAATACTGCGGGCCGACCGACGGGTTGCTGATCGTCACCGTCCGGTTCGGATCGCTGATGCTCGCCGAGGGCACGAGATTGGTGAACGCCGGGCGGCCGAACGACGTCGACCAGCTCGCCTGCGCGCGCAGGCGGTCCGTGAAGTCGTAGGTGAAGTGGATGCTCGGGAACGAGCGCGTATAGGAGCCGGAGTTCGCGACCGGGTTGTTCCAGTCGTTCAACGCCCGCGCGACGGGATCGGGGATCTGGGCCGCGGTGGCCGGGGCCACGCGCACATAGCCAAATCCGGATACGTCCGTCTTCTCCGTGCGCACGCCGCCGAGCACGCCGAGCCGGCCGAATTTCGCCTGGCCCTGCACGTAGCCGGCCGTGATTTCCTCGGTGGCGTTGCGCGTCGTCTGGAAGGCATCGGCCGTGCGGAAATACATGTCCTCGGCCCAGAGCGCGGCGTTGCCCGTGGCTTCATACGCCGCCCGCGGATGCACGTAGGGCAGCCGGGCCGCGCCGGGGAACGCGAAGACATCCGGGAACGTCGCGCTCATCGCGGGCGCCGTCGCGAGGTAGTTCCACTGCCGGCGGCGGCCCACTTCGGCGACCTTCTGATCGCGGTAGAAGGCGCCCGCCTTGAGCGTCGCCGGCACGTCGACCGGAAGACGGTAGCGCGCGTTGGCGCGGGCGTTGAGCACCTCGACGTCGCGGTCGTCGTTGCGCGTCAGGAGCGTCACCGCGGTGCGGTAGTTGGCGATGTCGTAGATGCTGGGGCCGCTCGTCTGCGTGAACTGCGGCTGTTCGGGATTCGTGGTGTCGATGATCCAGCCGACGTTGGGCACGCGCATCGTGAGCGTGCCGCCGGGCTCGTGGCCGAGGTTGTTGTGCGTCTGGCTGTAGCTCGCCTCGTAGTCGAGGCTCCAGCGATCGAGCTCATGCTCGGCTCCGAGGCCGAAGAGCCGCGTGCGA
>CAZENI010000427.1:0-7393 GCA_964513055.1 uncultured Opitutus sp. | reverse complement strand
GACCCGGGCGCCGAGAGTGGCGACTACCGGAATCCCGGTAGACGCGACGCTCGGCGGTGCCGTTCATGCGATCGGGTGCCGTGACGCGTGTCGGGGTTTCACCCGCCACAAACTCCGTCGCGCGGCCCAGTCTGTGTGAGCGACGTGGCCACCGCGCGGCCGTTCACGAGGTCAACCGCGTGCGTTGCTGGTGAACCAGCGACGGGCGCGCCTCGTTCCGGCGCACACGATCGCGTTACCGCGGCTCGTGTCGCGCGCGATGACGACCGCCTTCACCGTGGTGGTCGGATGATTTCTGCACGATCCTCCCGCGCGATCTTACTCCAACCCTCATCGCACAGGGACGGCGTCGAGATTGCGCTGACGCACCGTCCGTCGGGACCGCCTAGCCCTTGGCTTTCGCGGCCTTCTTTGCTGCGATCAAGCGGTCGTTTTTGATCTGACGCGCTTTTCGTTTCCTAACGTTCTGGGTGCAGGCAGGCATGCGGGCAAGCTGTCCAGACACTTGGATGAATGCCAGTAGAATAAAATCAGGAGCCGTCAGCCGCTCGCAGAACCGCCGCCGCAGCACCCGCTGACCTTTGCCATTGGTGGGAAGATCGCGCGCGATGGATCGAGAAATCAGGGCCGGCCCCGGATGTTTCCCGGAGGCTCGTTTTTGGAAGGCTTTTTTGCGGCCTCGTGCGGTGGGGATTTCCCCTCTGCCGGAGCGTCGTTCTGGGTATAAAATCGATTTTGCGAGAGCAGCTTGAGGCGGTGGATGGCCAGGCTCAAATCGGCGAACTTGGTCTTCGCCGTGTCGTCGGCGTTGCCGGATTCCATGCGCTCGGAGGTGCGATGGAAGCGCTCGCCCAAGGCACGGTGTTCGTCCGTGTCACCCAACTCGCGCAGCAGCCGGCGAACGTGGTCCGCCCGTCGCCGCGCTTGTTTGACCAGCGGGAGGGCGGCGGCGAACGTGATTCGGCCGGCCTTCGCGTCTTTGAACAGCCGGCACTCGAACGTGCGGCATTGCCACGGTCGCTCCGCGTAGAGCCGGCAGCTTCGATCCTCGCACAGGGCCGAACAGGGCTGGGGAAAGCGAGCGACGGGGTTCTTGCCGCGGGAAATGACAACCGGCAGCCCGAGGGCTTTCAATTTCCCGGCATCATCGCCCGGCTCGAGTTTGACGAGATCGAAGAGCGTGCCGTCGCAGCACAGTCCGCACGCGCGGCAGAGTTGTTCGCCTGATTTCACGGCCCCACCATCCGCGAGGAGGTGGACCGGAGGCAAGGCGGCGGGAGGGAGCACAAGCCTCCTCGGAGCGAGGAAGCAAAAAATGGTGGAGGTGGCGGGAGTTGAACCCGCGTGCCCCTGACCTTCGCGCACCGCGTCTACCTGTGATAGTGCAACTTTGATCTCACCGGTGTCACGCCATTGCACGCGCTGAGACACCAGCCAGTCCCCGGATGGAAGATACGGCGCGCTGTCCGCGAACCGCTCCGCGCGCTATTCCTGCTGTCGTCGTTAGTTCCAGCTAGCAGGTGTCGCTAGACCAACGTGACTGCACTTAGGCAGCCAGAGGCATTTCTTCAGTTTTGCCGTTTGTTTGTTTCGCAGGGGATTTAACGAGAGACCCACGACTCTCGACAGGCAGCGGCGCACTCCAACCAAGGGTAGAATCCAGAACACCCCCATTGGGAAATTGATGATTTCCGAATGAAGAATGCCGATTGAAGGCAAGCCATTCAAAGAACAGTGCGCGCACCATGCGCCCCGCCGGGCGGATTGCAAGCGCCGCGGGAATCGCGCATGAAGGGGCATGACCTTCCGAACGCGGTTCGCGCTGCTGGGGGCGGTGCTCGGAGCGGCGGTGGCGCTGGCTGCCGAGCCCACCGCTGTCGCCACCTACGAGTGTATCGGCGTGTATTGGACGGCACCCGTGGCGCGCGAGTGCTCGGTCCGCTACCGGGCGGAGGGCGAGGCCAGCTGGCAGGCGGCGCTGCCGCTCGTCCACGATGCGCGCGACGGCGAGTTTCGCGGGAGCATCGTCGGGCTCAGGCCGGCGACCGCCTACGAAGTCCGCCTGCAGGCCGGTGACCGCGAAGCCACCCTGCTCGCCCGCACGCGCGACGACCGGTTTCCCATCGGCGAGACCACGCATCTGCCGGCCGGCGACAGCACGCAGGATTTCAAGATCACGAAATCCGGCACACCCGACGGGTATCATCTGGTGACGGTGCCGCCGGGCGGCCGCGTGTCGCTCGATGCCATGAACAAGGCGGCGGCCAATCTCGTGATCGACGCCGACTACGTGATCGTGCGCGGGCTTGAGCTGCGCAACGCGGCGCAGCACGGCATCGTGATCAAGGCCCGTCGCCACGACATCGTGATCGAGCAGTGCCGGATCACGGGCTGGGGCCGGATGGGCGGCGCGGTTTCGTTTGGCAACGTCGGCAACATGGACAGCGCGATCTCCGCCGAGCGCGGCGCGGGCAATCTCACGATCCAGCGCAATCTCCTCGAACACCCGCGCGGCGCGTCGAACGACTGGGACACCGGCCATCCGGCGGGGCCGCAGGGCATCAGTCTGACCAACAGCTCCGGTGGAAACGTGATCCGCTACAACGACATCTGGTCGACGGAGGATCACGGGTTCAACGACGCGATCGGCGGCGGCAGCAATTACTCGAAGGAGGGCAGCCCGAACCGCGATTCCGATATCTATGGCAACCTCATCCGCAACGTCTGGGACGACGCGATCGAGAGCGAGGGGGCGAACATGAACGTGCGGATCTGGGGCAACTACCTGCATTTTTTCTACAACGGCATCGCAACCGCCTGCACGTCGCGCGGGCCGCTTTACGTGTTCCGGAACGTCTGGGGCGAGAGTCGTCGCACGCAGCGCGATCCTTCGGGTGGCGGCGCGATCAAGACGGGCGAGCGCGACGAGTTTGGCGGCGGGCGGAAGTATATTTTCCACAACACCATCGTGCAGCCGAAGGGCGTGCACGCGGTCTTCAGCTCGCACGTGAACCCGAACTGCGTGACGCGAAACAACATCTTCGACGTGCGGGGCGCCCTGGCGACGACGCGCGAGAAGGAGCCGGCGAGCGACTACGACTATGATTTCTTCAGCGGCAGCGAGCGCGGGACGGCGCGGGAGGCGCACGGCGTGCGCGGGCGCGTGGCGTTCCTGCCGTCGTATCGGCTGGAGTTCTACCCGGCGGCGCGCGTCACGGGCGTGCGCTACGGACTGTTTCCGACCGACATGGGCGGCGGCGAGATGAAGAACATCACCGATCCGGTGGTGAGCCTGCCCAATCCGGTGATCGATGCGGGGCAGGTGCTGCCGAATTTCAACGACGGCTTCACCGGTCAGGCGCCGGATCTCGGGGCGTTCGAGGTGGGCCGGCCGCCGCTGGAGTTCGGCCGACGCGCGTATCTGAAGTTCGACGACGGCTGGGCGCCGTGGGAGACGGTGCGGTGATTTTTTTGGACCGCTAATGGATTTCGCCAACGGGCGAAATTTTGGTTTCCGCTTCGGCTAATCGCCTTCGCCTCATACGAGACCGGCCAATGGCCGGTAACAAGTCTGCCATGGGCAGACCCATTCTTGTCCCGGAGGCGATTAGCCGGAGGGCTGAAGCAGATTTCGCCTTTGGCTAAATCCTTTGGCGGTTACGATCGGCCTACGTCGTCAGGCCGAGGAGGCCGCGGGTGAGTTGGAAATCGATGAGGCCCTGGGTGGCGGCGGCGGTCGGCTGCTCGCGTTGCGCCACGGCCACGAGCAGACGCACGAGCAGCGCGGCATCCGCGGCGGCGTCGCCGCGGAGGAATGCGTCGAGATCGTCGGCCGGGATGACGCCGCGCTGGGAAGGTTCGGCGACCTGGATCACGGGCAGCAAGGGGTGGCCGGGCTGGGCGTGGCCGTGCACGACGGTGAGGGCGAGGTGAGCGCCGTTGCCGCCGAAGCCGGTGACGTTCTCGACCCAGTGATCGGTCTCGCTCGCGACGAGGTGCAGGCCCGGGCGCGTGAAGGGCTGGCCGTAAACGAGCGTGGCGTGCGGCGCGGTGGGGCCGAGGACGGCGCGTCGAAAGCCCTCGTCGACGAGCAGCGAATCGCTCTCCGGGAGCAGGACCGAGCCGCCAAGGCTGACGATGGTGCGCGTGAGGGCGGCGAGCGCGGCGGCGGTCGCGGGTGACACGGGGGCGGCGGTGAGGAGGCCGAGCGTGAGGGCGCCGAGATCGGCGAGGGCGGGGGCGGCGGGCGGGAGGGTGGCGAGTTTGTCGGCGAACCAGCGCTCGATGTTGCCGATCGCCTTTTCCATGCCGCCGTCGAGCTGGACGCTCGCCCAGCCGTAGTTCGCCAGTGGCATCCCGGCGAGGTCGAGTTGGTGGCGCATGATGTCGTTCGGGACCTTCTCGCAACCGTGCTCGAGGAGCAGGGCGGCGGCGACGTTTGGGTGAAGAAGATAGCCGCGGTAGGTGCGTTGAAGAAGCTGATACATGGTCTCGCCGCCGAAGCCGCAGCCCTCCGTGTGCGCGAGGGCGACGAAGCGGGAGAGGCCGGCGGCGCGGCCGGCCTGTTTGGCGTTGAGGCGCTCGGCGGCGATGCGCGCGATTTGCCCGGCGCAGAGGCTGGTCGGGAGGATGAGGCCGACGCGCTCGGTGGCAGGGCGGCCGTCGGTCCCTGCGCTCACGCGCAGGGCGACATCGTGTTCGTGGCCCGCCGCGGGGGCGGCGGGAGCAAGCGGCAGCGGCACGCCGTCGGGGGCGATGCGGGCGCGGAGCGCGGCGAGTTGGGAGGTGTCGGTCTGGCGCCAGTTTCGCCAGAGCGACATCTGCGAGTGGCCGGCGTGCTCGCCCTTGGTCCGGCGGCCGGAGGCGGTGGCGACGAGCGTCTCGAAGGTATCGGCCGTGAGCGCCTCGAAGGATTCGCCGTCGAGGTAGCGACCGGCGTTAACATCCATTTCGTTGATGAGCAGATGGTGGCGCCGCGTGGTCGTCGTGATCTTCAGCGTGGGGACGAAAGGGAAATTCGTGACCGAGCCGTTGCCGGTGACGAAGATGATCAGATTGCAGCCGGCGCCGACCTGGCCGGCGATGCCCTCGAGATCGTTGCCCGGGCCGTTCATAAAGGTGAAGCCGGGCTCGGGGAGGTCGCGGAGCGGCTGCGCGTAGTCGATGATGGTGTCGAGGCGGGTGCGCGGGTCCTTCTTGTGCACGGCGCCGAGGGATTTCAGCGCGATGTTGTAGAGACCGCGGAAGCGGTTACCGGCGGACGGATTGCTTTCGGGCGTGAGGCCGTGCCAGGCGAGTTTCTCGCGAAAGCCGTCGAGCTTGCCGATGAAGGCGCGCGCCGTGGCGAGATCGCGGATGTTGGCGAGCATGTAGCCCTCGGCGCCCATCGACTCGTCGGTCTCGGTGAGCACGCCGGTGCCGCCGTGGCGGACCAACTCGTGGACGACAGCGCCGGCGAGGGGATTTCCGGATACACCGGAAAACGCGTCGGAGCCGCCGCACTGGAGCGCGACGCGGAGGGCGGAGAGCGGTTCGTCGGTGCGGCGCTGCGCCGCGACGGCGGGCAGCCAGCCGCGGACGAGGCTCTCGCCGGCGGCGAGACCGGCGGCGACGCCGCGGTCGAGCGTGAGAAAATGATGCGGCACGTCGGCGAGCGGGTAGCCCCGCTCGCGCATGAAGGCCTGGAGCCGGGCGTTGGTCACGGGCTCGACGCCGTAGTCGACGGCAAGGACGGCACCGACGTTCGAGTGGACCATGAAGCCGGCGAGGGCGCGGAGGACCTCGGTCGTGTTGTTCGGCTCCTCCGTGCCGCCGCCCTCGGTGTGCGCGATCGCGACGATGCCATCGATCGTCGGGTGGACGCGGGCGAGCGGTTGCAGGCGGGCGACGAGCTGGCGCGCGAAGCTGGCGGTGCGCGAGGTGGTGCCGATGACGACGATGAAATTGCGCGTGCCGACGCCGCGGTTGCCGGGCCGACGATACCCGAGAAACGTGCGCGCGGGCGACGCGCGGGCG
The DNA here is from genome assembly GCA_964513055.1 of uncultured Opitutus sp. GTDB lineage: Bacteria > Verrucomicrobiota > Verrucomicrobiia > Opitutales > Opitutaceae > ER46. The sequence continues at coordinate 1,378 of CAZENI010000427.1, read as the reverse complement.
ACGGGCGGAGCGGGGCGGATGGTGGATTCGTCGAGGCGGAACGGTTGAAGCGAATCGCGGAAATTGGGCGCGGCGGGCAGCCGGGCGTCGCCGATGCGGCGGATGGCGAGACCGTCGAGCATCGCCTGGTTTGCCACGTAGTCGCCGGGCGCGAGGGGAGCGATCGCCTCGCCGAACGGGAGGCCCCACGAGAGCAGGGAGTCACCGGGCGCGATGGCGCGGACGGCGAAACGATGGCCCTCGAGCACGGTGTGCGGCAGCGCGCGGGGGCCGTCGGCGAACGCGAGGACTTCGTCCGCCTCGAGGCGGCGGATGGCGATCGCGACGTTGTCGGCCGGCGCGGGCAGGCGGGAGACGGCATCGAGTGGCAGGGGAGGAGGCGCCATGGCAAAGGGTGAAGGCGGGGCGTTCGTGCTGTCGAGTGCGGGAGGTTTCGACAGAATGAACCGAATGGACAGGATGTCGGCGGAAGATCCCCGCTCGGATTTTGTCCGTTCAGTCGGTTCTCACTAAGCTTCGGATCGGAGCGAGCCTTCCAGTGCAGTGACCACGGGCCAGTCGGCGGGGGCGAGATCGTAAGTCCTGAGTTCGGCGAGTGGAGCCCACGCGAGTGCGATGTGTTCGTGGGGATGCGGCGGCGGGCTGCTCGCGGCGAGCGCGCAGACGAAAGGGATCATTTCGATCACCACGGTGCCGTAGTCGTGCGTGAACCGCGGCAGGGCGCGGGTGAGGACGAGGTCGCAGCCGAGTTCTTCTTTGATCTCGCGGACGAGCGCGGCTTCCGGCGATTCGCCGGGCTCGACCTTGCCGCCGGGGAACTCCCACTTGAGGCCGAGATGCTTGTGGGCGGGGCGCTGCGCGAGGAGCACGCGGCCGGCGGGATCGCAGATGACGGCGCAGACGACGGGAAGCGGAGCGGAAGCGGGCACCCGGCGAGCCTAGCCGGCCGGGGCGCGGGGGGCGAGTGCGGGATGGCGGAAGCGGGCTGCAACTTTTCGCGGCGCGCCGGGTATTTGGCGGCATGAAAACCTTCCTGAAAGTGGTCCTGCTCGTCATCGCCGCGATCATCGCCGTGAAGCTGCTGCCCCTCACGCTTGCCCTCGGCTTCATGCTCGGAGTGGCGATCGTGGTGCTGGCTGCGGTCGGGGTGTCGCTCGTGGCGCTGCTGGCGGGCCTGGCGATCGTGATCACGGCGGTGCTGTCGCCGATCTGGATCACGGTGCTCGCGATGGTCGGACTGGTGGCGCTGATCAAGCGCGGCAGCCGGCCCGCGGCGACGGTGGCGTGATTTTCGGGCTGGCGGGAGGCGGCGCGGCGCGTTTGCTCGCAGCGTGGCCGACGAACTTCCCTCCAGCGTGATCGCGGGCATTGCGTTCGT
>CAZENI010000426.1:0-7399 GCA_964513055.1 uncultured Opitutus sp. | reverse complement strand
GCGCTCAACCGCAGCGCGCTGGTCGATCAAACCGGCCGCTATCTGCTCAACGTGCCGCCCGGCACGCACGAGCTCGTCGTGACCTACATCGGTCTCGATACCCAGCGTGAGACCGTCAACGTGACCGCCGGCCAGCCGGCGGTGCGCGATTTCGTGATGAGCAGCAGTGTGCTCATGCTCGATACCTTCAAGGTCACGAGCGAGAAGGAGGGCATGTCAGCGGCCCTCACGCAGCAACGCAATGCGGACAATCTGAAGAGCGTGGCGTCGATGGACGCCCTGGTGGATCTGCCGAACATGAACGCGACCGAACTCGCCATCCGTCTGCCCGGCGTGACGTTCGCCGACCCCGGCGACGAAGTCGTGGAGCAAATCAGCGTCCGCGGCATGGGTGCGGGCACGACGTCCATCATGATCGACGGCGGCGGCATGTCGTCGTTCAGCGCACAGGGCCGCAACACGCGCATGACGGCGTTCACCGGCGCGATGTTCGAGTCGCTCGAGCTCACCAAGGGCCAGCGGCCCGACATGCCGGTCGATTCCCTCGGTGGCAGCGTCAATTTCAAGACGCGCTCGCCGCTGTCCATGCGCGAGAAGCGCCGCTTGATCCTCAACACGCAGTTCCGCACGGCGCCCTCGTTCACCGAGCAAATCCCGATGCGCGAGCAGCACCGCAATCACGGCCTGGCCAACATCCAGTATACGGAGAAATTCGCGATCTTCGGCGCCGAGCGGGAGAATCTCGCGCTGTCGCTCAACGGTTTTTACAGCGAAAACGCCTTCGGCGTCTACCAGACCGACCGTGATTTCCAGCAGACCAACACCCAGCCGGCGTATCTCTGGTCCTACGCCACGCGCGACAATTTCAACGTCCGGAAGCAACGCAGCATCAGCACCAAGTTCGACTACCGCATCACGCGCAACGACCTGATCAAGCTGAACGTGGTCGTGAACAACGCCCCCGAGCCGATGCGCCGCCAATACAACCAGCGCGCCTTCGCCGGCAGCCAGACCACCGTGCCCAATGCGACCAACTCGGGCGTCGTCCCCGGCTTCACGGATCGGATCACGGTCGTTCGCGCCGTGCCGACCGCGGCCAACGCCACCTCCGGCACCACGGCGCCCGCGCTCATCGATCAAGGCACCACGAACATCAATCGCGACCAGCGCCTGCGCCACGTCGACATCGGCGGCGAGCACACCTGGGGTCGCTTCGAAGTCGACTGGGCGGCGCTCTGGAGCCGCACCCGTTACCGCACGCTTGGCAACGAAGTGTCGCTGACGCATCGCATCGGCAACGTCCCGCTGGTTGGGCCGAATGGCAGGTTCAACAGCGCGGCCCCCACCGCGGCCAATCCCCAGGACAACATTGTCGGTCCCAACGGAGAAACCGGCGTGGGCTGGATCCTCGATCGCACGCAGAGCGATCTCTACCCGCGCTTCATCCAGAATGGCGGCCTCGACTTCACCAACCCCGCCAACTGGCGTCCCACGGTCAACGGCCTGAATTCGGGCTCCGGTAACCTCGACGTCGACCTCATCCGCGAACTGCGCGGCAACGTGAAATACCGCCTGCCCTTCCTGGAACAGTTTCCGGCCTACCTCAAGGGCGGCTACTCCGTGCGCGACCACAAGGTCGAACTCTACCGCGTGAATCGCCGCTGGAGCTACATCGGCAAGGATCCGTTGCCGCACATTCCCAATTTCGTCACGTGGGACAAATTGAAGACCGGTCGCAACCTGCCCTATTGGGAGGGCGCCCAGTTCTTCAACAACGACAAGCTCGTCGATCCGTCGCTGTGGCGGTTTGACGAGTATGAGTTCTATCGAAACCGGCTCGCGGCCAGTGTCCGCACCCACGAACTCATCACCGGCTACTATGGGATGCTCAGCGGCAAGATTGGTCGCTTCGGTTACCTCGGCGGCATCCGCCACGAGAACACCCTGACCATTGGCCGCGTGAACGTCCGCTCGCGCACGCTCACGACGGCGGCGCAACAGACCGCCGATCCGCTTGGCTCCGCGCTGCGGGACTACGGCAATCCCACGAAGAATTCCGGCGAATACTCCCAGAACTTCCCCAGCATCCACACCTGGTATGACATCACCCGCGATCTCCGGGTGCGCGGCTCATGGACCACCGGCATGGCCCGTCCGTCGCTGGCCAATGCGGTCACGGCTCTCGGCATCAACGAGACGAACCAAACCGTCACGTTCGGCAATCCCGCCCTGAAGCCCACCCGTTCCACGAACTGGGATTTCGCGGCGGAATACAACTTCGGCACCGCGAGCTACGTGAAGATCGGCTGGTTTCACAAGAAGATGGAAGACTACATCCGCGGCAACCAGCCCATCGGCATCGTCGGCATCGGCGAGGACAACGGCTTCAACGGCCTCTACGAGGGCTACGAGATTCTGGCCAATTCCAACGCCGGCACCGCCTTCACCCAAGGCTGGGAGTTCGAGTATCTGCAGCAGTTCCGTTTCCTGCCCGGCGTGCTGCGGACCCTCCGGCTGTCCGGCAACATGACGCTCATCTCCGCCCATGGCGACTACGGCACGCCCGGCGTCTATTTGAAGACGGAGCAGGTGAACGGGTTCATTCCGTTCACGGCCAACGTCAACCTGGGCTGGGACTACCGGAAGTTCGGCGCGTCGGTGAGCTACAACTACACCGACGGCAGCATCCGCGGCGGCGCCAACCTCGCGCAACCGTCGCGCGACCGCTACATGATGCCGCGCAGTCTGTTCAATCTGAACCTGCGGTATGCGCTGCCCCGCAACATCACCGTGAACATCGGCGTGCAGAATATCTTCAACGAGCCGCAGCGCTACTACCGCGGCATCCAGGACCAGATGGATCAGTTCCGGATCCAGGGCACGACGCTCACCGGCAGCGTCGAGACCCGCTTCTGACCGCTCCGGAGTGACGGCGGCACGCGGCGTGCCGCTGCGGTTTCCGAGCCGCTTCGCGCGAAAGCGCGGAGCGGCTTTTGTTTTGGCTCGAGGGTGGAGCGTGTCGTCCCGAACGCGCTTCGGCGCGGAAACCGCGAGGCTCTCGTCTGCAGACAAAACCCGGGCGCTCGGGACAACGCGCTGCACCCCGGTCCTTCGGGCCGCCCGGTCCGCGGCTTGACCCCGGGCCGCTTTCGGACGTTCGCTCTCTGCCGCATGTTTGCGCCCCACCAAACAAGCGGGTTGAGGTCGACCCGCGCCACCTTCGGACGGCGATGCGGCGCGTGGGCGGGGGCGTTGTTTCAGTTGGCGCTCGCGGGGGTGGCGGCGGCGTCGTCTCCGGTTTCCCATGACGGCTGGCGCAGTGCCGCGCCGCGTGCGGAGATTGAGCCCGCGTTTGCGTTCGAGCCGAAGGGCGGCCCGGACGCGAAGGGCAGCCTCGTCATCACGGCCGATGCGCAACCCGGCCGGCACGGTTACTGGACCAGAACGTTTCCGGTGCAGGGCGGGCAGCACTACCGTTTCCACGCCTTGCGCAAAGTCGACGGCGTCGACCAGCCGCGGCGTCACGCCGTCGTGCGCATCGCGTGGCAGAACGATGCCGGCAAGTCCGTTCTCACCGATGAGCCGATGGTCCGCGGCCTGCTCGAGAAGTTTGCCCGCCGCGCCGAGCCGGAGTTTCCCGCCGAGGGCGACGCCGGTGCCGGCGGCTGGGCCGAGGTGAGCGGCACCTATCGCGCGCCGCCGCAGGCCACGCGCGCCGTGATCGAGCTGCACCTGCGCTGGGTCGCCAATGCCCGCGCCGAATGGAGCGGGGTGGCGTGGGTGCCGGTGAGTGCGCCCGCCGAGCGCAAGGTCCGGCTCGCGACCGTGCACTACCAGCCGAAGGGCGGGAAATCGCCGATGGACAACTGCCGCGAGTTCGCGCCGCTGATCGCGGACGCGGCGCGGCAGCGCGCGGACTTTGTGGTGCTGCCGGAAACGCTGACGTATTATCGCATGGGCCGGTCCTTCGCGGAGTGCGCCGAGCCGGTGCCCGGGCCCTCGACGGAGTATTTCGGCACGCTGGCGAAGGAGCACGCCCTCTACCTCGTCGTGGGCCTGGTCGAGCGCGAAGGCGCGCTGATCTATAATGTCGCCGCGCTGATCGGGCCGGACGGGAAGTTCATCGGCAAGTATCGCAAGGTCGCGCTGCCGCGCGGCGAGATCGAGGCCGGCCTCCATCCGGGCAGCGAGTATCCGGTGTTCGAGACGCGCTTCGGCAAGGTCGGGATGATGGTCTGCTACGACGGCTTTTTCCCGGAGGTGGCGCGGCAGCTTGCGATGCGCGGCGCCGAGGTGATCGCGTGGCCGGTGTGGGGCTGCAATCCGCTGCTGGCGAGCGCGCGCGCCTGCGAGAATCACGTCTACCTCGTGAGCAGCACCTACGAGGATGTCTCCAGCAAATGGATGCTCAGCGCCGTCTACGATCACGCCGGCCAGCCGATCGTGCAGGCGGAGAAGTGGGGCACAGTCGTGGTGGCCGAGGTCGATCTGAACCGGCGCCTGCTGTGGCCGAGCTTGGGCGATTTCAAGGCCGAGATCCCGCGGCACCGCCCCGAATGGGGCGCCGAGCCGAAGGGGAAATGAATTCAGAAGCCATGAAGCCAGGAAACAGAAGCGACCTCCCAATCAGGTAATGTGGAAAGCACGAAAGCGGGAAACGAACAAAGGCATGACGATGAGATCGCGAAGGTCTTTTTCCTGGTTTCCTGGCTTCTGAATTTTATCCCGCTTCCCATGAAACTTCCCCCGTTCCTGGCCCTATTGGTTCTTGGTTTTCCCCTTGGTCTCGCCGCCGCGCCGGCGGAGATTTCCAACTTCGCCCTGCTCGATCAACGCGGCCGGATGTTCGAACTGCGGCGGAGCAATGCGAACGCCGTCGTGCTGTTCTTCACCATGAACGGCTGTCCAGTGGCGCGGCAGAGCGCCTCGAAGCTCGACGCGCTGCGCGACCGTTATGCCGAGCGCGGCGTCGAGGTGTTCATGATCAACTCGAGCACCGGTGACGATCGGTCGAGCATCAACAAGGAGATGCGCGAGTTGAAGACGCCCTACCTGCCCGTGTTGAAGGACGACACGCAGGGCGTCGCCCGTCACCTCGGGGCGCGGCGCACCGGCGAGGCCGTCGCGATCAGCACGAAGGACTGGACGGTGTTCTACCGCGGCGCGATCGACGACCAGATGGTCGAGGGCGCGCAGAAGCCGGCGCCGACGGAGAAATACCTCGAGACCGCGCTGGAGGCGTTTCTCGCCGGGAAACCGATCGCCACGGCGAAGACGGTGGCGCGGGGCTGCGTGCTGACCTTCGACGGCGGCGAGGGGCCGGACGCGGCGCCCGTTTCCTACGCGAAGGAGGTGGCGCCGATCCTCGAGAAGAACTGCGTGTCCTGCCACAGCCCGGGCAACATCGGTTCGTGGAGCATGAACGGCCATCGCAAGATCAAGAGCATGGCCGCGATGATCGAGGAGGTCATCCTTTCGCGCCGGATGCCGCCGTGGGACGCGGATCCGGCGGTGGGCAAGTTTCGCAACGACACGTCGCTCAAAGTCGCCGACGCGCAGACGCTGTTGCGCTGGGTGCACCAGGGCGCGCCGCGCGGCGAGGGCGACGATCCGCTGGCGCAGGCGCGGCCGCAGGCGCCGGCGGAGTGGCCGCTGGGCCAGCCTGACATCGTCTTGCGTCTGCCGAAGCCGCAGCAGATCCCGGCGACGGGCGTGCTCGCCTACCGCCACATCGAGGTGCCCGCCGGCAATCCAACCGAGGCCTGGGTCGGCGCGGTGTGGGTGCGGCCGGGCAATCTGAAGGTCGTGCATCACGTGCTCGCGCGGATCAAGGGCGGGCCGAAGGATCACCTCGGCGACAATGCGATGTTCGTCGGCTGGGCCCCGGGCGCGATCCTCGGCCCGTTTCCGGCGAACTCCGGCAAGCTGCTCCCGGCGAATGCAAAGTTCGACATCGAGATGCACTACACCACCAACGGCACGCCGCAGACCGACCAGACCGAGATCGGGCTCTATCTGCTGAAGGAGAAGCCGGCGCTGCGCTACGAGAGCGTGCCGGTGATAAACACGTCGTTCGAGATCCGGCCGGGCGACCCGAGCGCGGCGGTGCAGGCGATGTATGGCTTCAAGCAGGCGGCGACGTTGCACTCCGTGACGCCGCACATGCACCTGCGCGGCCGCACGATGAAATTCGAGACGCTGTATCCGGAGGGCCGGCGCGAGGTCATCGCGTCGCTCCCGCGCTACGATTTCAACTGGCAGCTCACCTACCAGCTCGCGCAGCCGAAGAAGATCCCGGCGGGCACGTGGGCGGTGCTCTCGGGCACGTTCGACAATTCGTCGCGCAATCCCGCGAATCCCGATCCGAAGAAGACGGTGCGCTGGGGCGATCAGTCGTTCGACGAGATGTTCCTCGGCTGGTATAACGTGACGTGGGAGCAGGACAAACCGGCGGCGCCGGCGAAGCGGCCCGCGGAGTGAGCGATGAGGGTGGTGGAGCCTGCATCCGCGGCGGGGAGCCGCCACGGGTGCGCGGCTCTCCCGTCAGTAGCCGAAAGTGAGACCGGAGAACCAAGTGTCGTCGTCGGTCTTGTTTTCCACGTTCTTGAGGTTCTGGTAGCTCAGGCTGAAGGCGATGCCGGGGTCGAACAGGCCGGTGCCCGGTTTCTTGAGATACCATGAGAGCGAGGCGGTGAAGTTTCGGATGAGCTTGGACTCGTCGGTGAGCTTCTCGTATTGCGAAAAGCCAGCGTCGAAGACCACCGGACGTTTCTGCATGGCGGCGGAAAGAGGCCAGGGATGGAGCTTGAGCCCGAGCTTCGGGCCGATGTGCGCAAACTCGTCCCCTTTCTTGCTCTTGGTCCAATTGCCGTCGGCGCGCACCCAGCCGTAGTCGGCATGCACGGTCGCCGTGGCACGCCACCAGAGTTTGGACGACGTGGTGTTGTAGTGATTGAGGCCCCACGGGCCATGAAAAGGGCTCCACTCGAGTTCGAGACTCGGGATCTGACTGTCGAAGCTCCAATCGGTCGTGAAGAGCACGTTGAAGCGGACCACCGAGCCGGTGAAACTGCCCGCCTCACGCGGCCACCCGAGTTGGTCCTCCATGGTGTAGGCGAACTGCGCGAGGTTGCTCTCCTTCTTGAATTGGGGGGATGCGGCCGTCGCGACCTCGTCGCCCTTGAAGTTCACGCGGTTGAAACCGAGTGAGAACACCTTCCGGTTGTAGGCGGTGTTGTTCTGCTGATCGGTCCGCTCGACGCTCGGGAGTTCATAGCTCAGGAGGCCTTCGATGATGACCTCCTTGGCGCCGGAGTTGGTCTGACCGAAGGAGAAGAGCGCGCCGCCGGTGGCCAGCTTGTCGGCGCCTTTGGCGAAGTCGTCGAGCGTCGTATCCGGC
>CAZENI010000425.1:0-7427 GCA_964513055.1 uncultured Opitutus sp. | reverse complement strand
CCCTCCGGCCGACGAACCCGCGCCCGTCACCCCGGAGAAATTCGCCGAGATCACGCCGATCGCACCGCACACCGCCGAGCCCTTTGCCACGCACCTTTCCGACGTCCCTCCCCGCGCGTCCGACTCCCCGCCTCCGGCGCCGGCTGCGCCCGAAGCCACGCCGCCTCCGGAGGTCGCCGCCGCCGAGGATGCCAAGCCCCTCCGCAAGCGCCCTGCCGCCCGCAAACCCGAGCCCGCGGCCGACGCCGAACCCGGCCTCGGCCTGGAGCTCGACGACACCCCGCACTCGTCCGCCGCCAGCGTGGCCGAGCGCGTGCTGACGTCCGACGGCGCCACACGCCTCCTCGTCACCGCCTACATCGGCATCGGCAACCGCCTCTTCATCCGCGGCGAGGGCCCGGGCCTCAGTTGGGAGAAAGGCGTGCCCCTGCAGTTCGTCTCGATCGGCAAGTGGCGCTGGGAAACCAACGACGCCAGCGGCCCCGTGCAGTTCAAACTCTACAAGAACGACGACCTCGAATGCGCCGCCCTCGGCGCCCAGACCCTCGACCCCGGCCACCAGCAGGAGGTCACCGCGGCGTTCTGATCAAAGCGCGCCTGGTTCAGCCCTTTTTTGGACAGGATTTACAGGATTCACAGGATTGAACGAGATCCCTTGCATCCCGGATTTCTGAATCCTGTAAATCCAGTTAATCCTGTCCAAGAATTCCTGGTTTCCTGGCTTCCTGCTGAATCCCCTTCCCCGGCTTTCCGGCTTTCAATAATGCGGCGGCCGCTCGTCGCGCTCGACCCCGCCCGCCTCGCCGCCATCGCCCGCGCCGCGCGCTTCGGCCCGCGCGCGCCAGGCTTTGAGTTCGCGGCGGATCGCAGCCAGCTCTTCGGCCAGCTCCAGCATCGCCTTGTCCTGCTGCGTCACGTGGCGCTCCAGGTAGGCGATTTTCTCTTCGAGCTGCCTAATGCTGTCGTTCAATGGAGGGGGGCCGCCGGGCCGCGGCGTCCTTGATTTTGGCCAGCTCCGGCACCAGCACGCTCTGGTAGCAATCGGGACAGACAGAGTGGCTGAAATCGCTCCCGGTCCGCACGCTGATGTAGCCCTCGAGCTGCTGCCAGTAGTTCTGGTCGTCGCGGATTTTTTTGCAGTAGGAGCAGATCGGCAGCATCTCCTCGAGCTGCCGCACCTGGCGCGTGTAACGCAGGATGCGCTCCGCCACGCGCAGGCGCGTCCACAGCTCGGGCAGATCGAGCGGCTTGGTCAGGAAGTCGTCCACCCCGGCGTCCGCCGCGCTGTTCTGGTTCTCCTCCGAGGCGTCGCGGCTCGTGAGCAGGATGAAGTAGGTATACTCGGCCCCGATGCGGCCGCGGATCCGGCGGCACAGTTCCAGACCGTCGGCGCGCGGCATCATCCAGTCGCTCACGACGACGCGCACGGTCTCGTTCTTCTGCAGCAGCTCCCACGCGGCCTCCCCGTCCGCCGCCTCGATCGCCTCATGGCCGAGACGACGGAGCGCCTGGCGGAGAACGGCGCGGGAAACGGCATCATCTTCGACGGCGAGGATCTTCACGGTAAGGGCGGCGCTAGGTGATTTCAGGCCCCGCGGGGCCGCAACGTCGAAAACTACCCAACGCGCCGCGAAGTAACACGCATCCTCTCCGGCAATACCACGCCCCGCGTCAGGCCAGGGTGCGCCGCAGCTCCTCCGGGCCGGTCACCGGCGCCCGGCAGGAAAAATCCTCGCACACATACGCGGTCGCGCGCCCGTCGATCGGCCGCATCGCCGCGAGCCAGGGCGCGCGGTGCGCCAGCCACGCCTGCCCCTCGCCGCCATCGGCCGCCAGCAACAGCCGGCGCCCGCCCAGCCGCTCGTGCAGCACCGCCGCCAGCGCCCGAAAATCCGCCGCGCGCGGCTCACCCGCGATCACCACGTGCCGCGGCGGCTCGAGCGCCAGCTCCAGCGCGCACAGCATCTGCGGCATCGCGTGCGGCGCCCGCGACCACTGCGCCCGGAACGCCTCGATCGTCCGCCGGCCGCGCCCGGCATAGTCCGGCCCCGCCGCGGCGCCCGTCTCGAACAGCCCGCCGAGCCGCAGCAGGTTCATCGCCGCCACGCTGCTCGGCGCCGGCTCCGCGCCGTCGTAGTTCTCCTTCAAACGCAGGACGAGATTGGGGTCCGTCGCGGCCGAATTGAAGTAGCCGCCCCGCGCCTCGTCCCAGAAAAGTTCATCCATCGTGCCCTGCAGCCGCTCCGCCCACTGCAGCCACCGCACCTCGAACGAGGCCTCGTAAAGATCCAGCAGCCCCTGGATCAGGAACGCATAGTCTTCGGCGAACCCCTCCGCCGCCCCGCGCCCCTCGCGCCAGCCGCGGAACAGCACGCCGCGCTCCGCCGCGTAGAGCTCGCGCGCGACGAACTCCGCCGCGCGGCTCGCCGCCGCCAGGTAGCCCGTGGCCTCCCCGCCGCCGGCCGGCGCGGGCAGAATCTCCGCGTCTCCAAGAATCTGATGCGCCTTCGCCAGCGCCGAGATCATCAGGCCGTTGTTCGCCGTGAGAATCTTGTCGTCGAGCTGCGGCCGCGGCCGCCGCGCGCGGACCGCCTGCAGCCGCCCGAGCGCCGCGCCCAGGCGGTCGTTCGCCACCTCCGGCTCGAGCGCGAACTCCCGGGCCGTCTCCGTCAGCGGCCGGCCCTGCGCCAGGATGTTGCGCCCGCGCAGCTCCCCGTGGGGATCGAGGTGCGCCGGCACGTTGCCCGCCTCCGCGACGCCGAAGTGCGCCGCCACCAGCGGATACTCCGCGCCGAGCGCCGCGCGCAGCTCCTCCGCCGTCCACACGTAAAACGCCCCCTCGACCTTGTGCCCGGGCCCCGTCCCGTGTCCCCCGTCTCCCGCTCCCGCCTCGAGGCTGTCCGCATCCTCCGCCGTGTAGAAGCCGCCCGCCGGGCTCGTGAGATCGCGCGCGACATACGCGAGGATGTCCCGCGCCATCCAGGCGAACCGCTCGTCGCCCGTCGCCTGGCGCGCCGCGAGGAAGTTCACCGCGATCTGCGCCTGATCATAGAGCATCTTCTCGAAGTGCGGCACCAGCCAGCGCTCGTCGACCGAGTAGCGGTGGTAGCCGCCCCCGACGTGATCGTGGATGCCGCCGCGCGCCATCGCCCGCAGCGTCGCCGTCGCCAGCCGCACCGCCTCGGCGCCCATCTGGCTCTCCGGCCCCTGCAGCGCCGCGACGCGGAACAGGAAATCGAGGTTCGACGCCCGCGGGAATTTCGGCGCGCCGCCGAAGCCGGCATGCGTCGGATCGAACGACTCGAAGAAATGCTCGAAGCCCCGCTCGAACGCCTTGCCCGCCGCCTCCACCAGCGGCTGCTCCCCGCCGGCCGGCGCCTCCGCCCCGGCGTCGCCGGCCGCGTCGCGCGCATAATACTCGCGCAGCGACGCGATCACGCGCTCGCCCTCCGCCACCAGCTTGTCCCGCTCGTCCCGCCACCCGCGCGCGATCGCCTGCAGAATCGCCGGAAACCCGGCGCGCCCCTGGCGATCCTCCGGCGGAAAATACGTGCCGCCGTAGAACGGTTTCAGCTCCGGCGTCAGCCACGCGCTCAGCGGCCAGCCGCCATGCCCCGTCATCGCCTGCACGTAGGCCATGTAGACCTTGTCCACATCCGGCCGCTCCTCGCGATCGACCTTTATGGATACGAAGTGCGCGTTCAGGATCGCGGCGACGGCCTCGCTCTCGAACGACTCGTGCGCCATCACGTGGCACCAGTGGCAGGTCGAGTAGCCGATGCTCAGGAAAATCGGCTTCTGCTCCGCCCGCGCCTGCGCGAACGCCGCCTCGCCCCACGGGAGCCACTGCACGGGATTGTCCGCATGCTGGAGCAGGTAGGGCGACTTTTCCTGGGCGAGCGCGTTGGGCATGGGCCGGCATCCAAAGCGCAATCCCCCGCCGGCGCAAAGCCCGAACCCGGGAGTGAAGCAGGAAACCAGGAAGCCATGAACCAATCCCGCTTCAGGTTCCTGGCTTTCTGGTTTCTGAATTAAGCTCTGTCTGGGGATCGGTTCCTGGTTTCCTGGATTCCTGCTTAATTCCGCATTTTCGGGTTTCCCTCGCCGCCTCCGCCTCCTCGATCGTCCGCGGCCAGTCGCTCTTCAGCAGCCGCGAGAGCGAGCGATCCGCCAGGAGCTTCCCGTCCGTCTGGCATCGCGGGCAGTAGTTCACCTCGTTCTCCGCGTAGCGGATCCGCTGCACCGCCGTGCCACACGCCGGACACGGCTGGCCGAACTTCCCGTGCACCGCCATCTCCGGCCGGAAGGCCGTCACCCGTTCCGGAAAGCCCCCGCCGGCCTCGCGCCGCAGCCGCTCCGTCCATGCCGCCATCACGGCGCGCGTGCTCGCATGCAGCCGGGCGATCTCCTCCGCGGTGAGCTTCGACGTGAGCTTCACCGGCGACAACCGCGCCGCGTGCAGAATCTCGTCGGAGTAGGCGTTGCCGATGCCGCTGAAGAGCCGCGGATCGGTCAGCGCGCGTTTCAGCGTGTGGTTCTCGCGCCGCAGCGCCGCCGCAAACTCCCCGGCGCTCGCGGCCGCGATTTCGATCCCGCCCGGGTCGTGCGCGGCGAGGCCCGCCTCGCCTTCGACGACATGCAGCGCCGCGCGCCGTTTCGTGCCCGCCTCCGTCAGTCCCAGCACGCCTTCGCCAAAATCGAACTCCGCGATCACGTGACGCGCCTTCGCCGGCCGGCCGGCCGCCGTCCACTGCAGCCGCCCGGCGATCATCAGGTGCAACACCAGCCACGATCCGCCCTCGAAGCCGAACGCGATCCGCTTGCCCAGCCGGCGCAGCGCGCTCACCCGCCGGCCCGTGAGCGACTCGATCGGCGGTCGCGCGGTGCGCAGCACGAACGCGTTCGCGATCCGGATCCGCTCCAGCCGGCGGCCGAGGATTCGGCGCTCGATCGCCTCGAGATAGACGGTGATGTCGGGGAGTTCGGGCATGACGCACGCGGCGGGAAAGGCGGCCCCGCGGCTCGACCGCTCCGGGACCTCAGGCCTCCGGCCGCGGACGCTCCGGGTTCGCGATCCCGAGCTTCCGGAGCTGCGGCACCACCATGCGATCGTAGCACGACGGGCACACCCCGTGGCTGAAGCGCGTGCCGTCGCGCTCGTTCACGTAGGCCTCGATCTCCTTCCAGTATTTTTTGTCGTCGCGGACCTTCTTGCAGTAGCTGCAAATCGGCAGGAACGACTCGAGCTGTTTCACCTGCGCGGTGAAACGGAGGATGCGCTCCGCCACGTGCAACCGCATGCCGAGTTCGTCCGGATCGATCGGCTTGGCGAGAAAGTCGTCCACTCCCGCCCGGAGGGCCGCCTCCCGCGTCTCCCGCGTCACGCCCGTCGTGCTGATCAGGATGAAGTAAACGTATTCGCCGCCGCGCTCGCGGATCATGCGGCAGAGTTCGAGTCCGTCGACGCCCGGCATCCGCCAGTCGCTGACGACCACGCGATAGGGCTCGCGCTGGATCTCCTGCCAGGCGGACAGGCCGTCTTTCACGCACTCCGGCTCGTGGCCGAGCGCGCGCAGGGCCGCGGCAAGCTGCAGCGCCGCCACCGGCTGGTCTTCAATCGCGAGCACTTTCATCGGGGGGTCAGCTTCGATTGGCGCAGCGCCACCCGCAAGCGTGCAGCTTCGACCCGCAGCAGTCCCAGGCGGAACCGCGCCGCCGGCGCATCGCCCGCCCGCGCCGCTTTTTCCAGCTCGAGGGCGACGTCGCGCAGGGCAAACGCCCCGAACGCCGCCACGTTGCCCGCGAAGCCGTGCGCCCGCTCCGCCAGGCCGCCGAGATCCAGCTGCTGCGCGCACTCGGCCAGTCCCTCCAGCGCCGCGGCCTCGCCCACCAGATACGCCTCGACCAGCTCCGGCAGCAGCGAGGGGCCGCGCGAGCCGGCCAGCCCGCGCACCACCTCCAGCGCCCGCGCGTCCAGCACGCCGTCGGTCGGCGCCGGCGCCGGCCCGCCGGCCGGCCGCGCGCTCTTGTCGGCCGCCGGCTCCGGTTCGCCCGCGAGCACGCCGCAGCGCTGCAACGCCGCCCGCAGCTCGGCCGGGCGCACCGGTTTCGAAATGTAGTCCGTCATCCCCGCCTGGAGGCACCGCTCCCGGTCCTCCCGCATCGCATACGCGGTCACGGCGATCACCGGCACCGCTGGGTCGACGCCGACCACGGCGCCCGCCCGGATGCGCCGCGTCGCCTCGTAGCCGTTCAGCCGCGGCATCTGGCAGTCCATCAGGACCGCGTCGTAACGCTGCGCCGCGAGCCGCGCGAGCGCCGCCTCCCCGTCGCCCACGATGTCCACCTGGAAGCCCATCTTGGTCAGCAGCAGCCGGCCCACCACCTGGCTCGCGAGATTGTCCTCCGCCAGCAGGAGCTGCAACGGGCGCCCGGCCGTCACCGTCGCCGCCCCGGGGCGGCCGCTCCCCGACGCCGCCTCGAGATTGCGCACCACCCGGATCAGGCACCGCTCGATCTGGTCGGCCCGCATCGGTTTCTGGAGAAACGCCTCGACTCCCGCCGCCGTCGCCACGCCCGGATCCGCCAGCGCTCCACCCGACATCACGATCAACGCCGTCGGCGCCAGCGCTTCGATCGCGCGGATCTCCATCGCCGTATCCAGTCCGCTCATGCCCGGCAGCTGCCAGTCGAGGATCGCCACGTGGAACGGCGCCCCCTCCGCCGCCCGCGTCCGCAACATCGCCAGCGCCGCGGGCCCGTCCGCCACCGCCTCGCACGGCACCCCCAGCTTGGCCAGCATCCGGGTGAGCTCGCTCCGCTCGCCTTCGTCGCCCTCGACCACCAGGACGCGCAGGTGGGAGAACGTCCCGAGTTCGCGCCCGGACTCCCGCGTCGCGCGCGGCAGCTCGAGCACGAACCAGAAGGTCGAGCCCTCGCCCGGCTGGCTCTGCAGCCCGATCTCTCCGCCCATCGCCTCCACGAGCTGCCGCGAGATCGCCAGGCCCAGCCCCGTCCCGCTCGCGGGGCCCCGGCCCGCGGGATCGGCCTGCACGAACGGCTGGAACAGCTTCGCCTGCACCTCCGGCGCGATGCCCACGCCCGTGTCGCGCACCGCGAGCCGCACCTTCACCCGGCCGGGCGTCTCCTGCACCACCGCCGCCTCCACCGTGACCTCGCCGCGCGTGGTGAACTTGATCGCGTTGCCGATCAGGTTGCTCAGGATCTGCCGCACCCGCCCCGCATCCCCGCGCAACAGCAGCCGCGGCCCCAGCGCGAGCGACGTGTGGAACGCGATGCCGTGCCCCTGCGCCTTCGGCCCGAAGAGCGCGACCGTCTCGTCGACCACGCGCCGCAGATCGAAATCCGCCGGATCCAGCCGCAGCTTGCCCGCCTCGATCTTCGAGAAATCGAGGATGTCGTTGATG
>CAZENI010000424.1:0-7453 GCA_964513055.1 uncultured Opitutus sp. | reverse complement strand
CGCTCAGCCGGATTCGGGTCAACGCGAACTACACGCGCGTGCGCTACGACGACTACGAAAACTTCCGCCGGCCCACGAACATCGCGAACCTGAGCTGGTTCGTGCCCTATCGCGATTTCCGCCTGCAGTGGAACACCAACTGGCGTCCCGGGTATCGCACCGAAGTTGTGACGGCGAGCAACGGCTGGGCGAACTGGAACCGCGAGTCGCTCACGCACACGATGGACTTCACGTGGAATTTCCGCCGCAACATGGATTTCTTCGTGAACGCGCGGAATATCTTCAACCAGGACGGCGGCACCTACCGCCTGCGTTCGGACCTGCGGACGCGCTGGGTGCAGACCGGCGCGATCTGGTCCACCGGCGTGCGCGCGACCTTCTGAGTCGTCCGTCGATCTCCGCGGCCGTGCGCCGCACCTCTCCACGCGCCGGCGCGAACTGCGCCGGCGTTTTTTTGCGCCGGCGCGCCGCGGTCGCTCCGGGCGTCGCCAAATCCATTTCCGTTTCCCTCCCTCGGAGGCGTGCATTTTTTGCAGGCCCCGCAAGCGAAGTAATACCTTCGCACCACAACGGGTAGTGGGTTGACGGCGAAGAGACCACGAGCGGTAGTGGCCACCCGCTGGATTGGCGCTGCCACGGCGGCCACCTGTCACGGTCAACCCATCACTACGATGTCAGATGCTTCCCTGCCTGTGTCCCACGCCGAGAACGGCCTCCAGGACTTCATCGCGATCTCGCGCTATGCGCGTTATTCGCCCGAGAAACGCCGGCGCGAAACCTGGGCCGAGTCCGTCGGGCGCGTGTGTGATATGCACCTGACGCACTACGCGGATCGTTCGCTCGCGGATGCGAAGCTGACCGCGCTCGCCGCGGGTGACGTCACCTCGGCGGCGCTCGCGGACTTCGAGCGCGCAGGCGGGCTCCACGACGCGATCCGCGCGGCGTTCGCGGCGGTCGAGCGGCGCGAGGTGCTGCCGTCGATGCGTTCGCTGCAGTTCGGCGGCGAGGCGATCCTCGGCAAGCACGCGCGCATCTACAACTGCTGCTTCACGCACCTCGATCGGATCGAAGTGTTTCGCGAGGCGCTTTACCTGCTGCTGTGCGGCTGCGGCGTCGGGTTCTCGGTGCAGCGGCAGCACGTGGCGCAACTGCCGGCGCTGGCGCCGCGGCGGAGCGGCGCGCCGGTGACGACGTTTGTCGTGCCCGACACGATCGAGGGCTGGGCGGACGCGCTGCACGTGCTGATGACGGAGGCGGTGGCGGGGCGCGCGGTGGAATTCGATTATTCGCAGATCCGGCCCGAGGGGGCGCCGCTGCGCACGTCCGGCGGCAAGGCCCCGGGCGCGGCGCCGCTCTTCCACTCGCTGACGCGCATCGAGCAGATCGTGCGCGCCGCGGCGGGGCGCCGGCTCCGCTCGATCGAGGCCTACGACATCCTGATGTGGGCGGCGAAGGCGGTGCTCTCGGGCGGCGTGCGCCGCTCGGCGACGATCTGCCTGTTCTCGGCGGACGACGCGGAGATGGCGGCGGCCAAGACGGGCAACTGGTTCGCCGAGCATCCGCAGCGCGCGGCGAGCAACAACTCCGCCGTGATCGTGCGCAGCACCGCGACGCGCGCGCAGTTTGACGCGCTCTTCGAGGCGCAGAAACAGTATGGCGAGCCGGGTTTCTACTTTGTCGAGGACGCCGACTACGGCGCCAACCCCTGCGTGGAGATCGGCCTGCACCCGCGCCTGAAGGTCGACGCCGCGGCGATCACGCGACTGCGCGAACTGGGTTACACGGGCGAGCTGCGCGAGGGCGACGAGCTGAGCGGCGTGCAGTTCTGCAATCTCACCACGATCTCCGCCGCCGCCGCCGAGACGCCGGCGGAGTTCTACCGACTCTGCGCCCACGCGGCGCTGATCGGGACCTTGCAGGCTGGATACACGGATTTCAGCTACCTCTCGCCGGTGTCGCGGCTCATCACGGAGCGCGAGGCGCTGCTGGGCGTCTCGATCTGCGGCATCCTCGATCGTCCCGACGTGCTGCTCGATCCCGCGGTGCTGCGGCGCGCGGCCGAGGTGGTGAAGACGGTGAACGCGGTGGTGGCCCGCGCGCTGGGCATCCAGCCCGCGGCGCGCACGACCTGCGTGAAGCCGGAGGGCACGGCGAGCCTGCTCCTCGGCACGAGCAGCGGCCTGCACCCGCACCACGCGCCGCGGTATTTCCGGCGCGTGCAGACGAACATCCACGATCCGGTCTACGTGCATTTCCGCCGCCGCAACCCGCACATGGTCGAGCCGAGCATCTACGACGCCAACGGCCGCACCGAGGTGATCACGTTTCCCGTGGCGGGCCCCGACTTCGGCATCTACCGCGAGGATCTCTCGGCAGTGAAGCACCTCGAATACATCCGGCTCGTCCAGGAAAACTGGGTGCAGGCCGGGCGCCGCCACGAGGAGCACGCGCCGGGCCTCCATCACAACGTCTCGTGCACCATCTCGGTGCGGCCGGACGAGTGGGGTGCGGTGGGCGAGTTCATCTGGCGGAATCGCGACGCGTTCACCGGCGTCGCGCTGCTGCAGGACTGCGGCGACAAGCTCTACGCCCAGGCGCCGCGCGAGGCGCTGGCGACCGGGGCGGACGTGAAGCGCTGGAACACGCTCGCCTACCAGCCGGTGGACTACACCGCGCTCGAGGAGTCGGAGGACATCACCGAGCTCAAGCAGACCGTGGCCTGCGCCGGCGGCGCGTGCGAGATCGTGTAGCGGGGGAGGCTGGCCCCGCGGCGCGCCCGCGCACTTTCTTGTCGCGGCCGGCGGGCGCGGCCCCACCTTCGCGGGCGTGCTGCTGACCTGCCAGGCCGGATTCGAGTCGCTGCTCGCGCGCGAGCTGGCGGAGCTGCATGCGGGCACGGTCGCCGAGCAGGGCCCGGGCTGGGTGCGGGTCGCCGCGCCCTTGCCGCCGGCCGCGCTCGGGGCGCTCGCGTTTGCGCATCTCACCTTGTGCGATCCGGTCGAGGTGCGCGGCGACTCGGTCAACGCCCTCGCGTCGCGTGTCGCCGAGTTCTTCCTCGGTGCGTTGCGCGGCGAGCGGATCGAGGCGGCGTGGCCGAGTCTGTGGCAGGGACCGTCGGAACTGGTGGGACTCGGCCGCCGCATCTCGGCGGTGGAGGCGGCGTGCGGCGAACTGCTGAAGAAGAAGCTCTCGCGTGTCGCGAAACTCGCGGTGCCGTCGCTGCCGCGCGGGGCGGGCGTCGGGCCGGTGCGCGGGCTGTTCGTGTTCTTCGTCGACTTCGGGCGCGTGCTGGTGGCGCGCGAGGGATTTTTCCACGGCTCGCGCCGGATGGCGGACGATCCGCTCGCGCCGTCGCGCTCGTATTTGAAAGTGGAGGAGGCCTACGGGCTGCTCGGCTGCGAGCCGCAGCCGGGCGAGACGGTGTGCGATCTCGGCGCCGCGCCCGGCGGCTGGAGCTACAGCGCGGCGAAGCGGGGCGCGCGCGTGCTCGCGATCGACAACGGCCCGCTCAAGGGCGGCGCGCTCGGTCATCCGCAGATCGAGCATCGCTGCGAGGATGCGTTCCGCTTTCTCCCGGTGGCGGTCTCGGTCGACACCTTCGACTGGCTGTTCTGCGATCTCGTGGAGGAGCCTCACCACGTGCTGCAGCACCTCGTCGAGCCCTGGCTCGCGCGCGGCTGGTGCCGGCGGTTTGTCGTGAACCTGAAGTTCGGCCGCGTCGATGCGATCGCGCTGCTGCGCGAATTGCGCGCGCCCGGCTCGCCGCTGGCCGCGCACGCGCCCGGGGCGCGCGTGCGGCATCTCTATCACGATCGCGAGGAGTTCACGGTGGTGGGGTCGGTGGGGAGCTGAGGCGGCCGGCGGGCGGGAAAGGTTTGATTTGGTTCGCGTGCGGATTGGTGCCACGGTGCCGCATGCCGCATTTTTCCAAACGCGATCCCGCGCCGCGCGGGCCGTCCCGCCACGATGAGTTTGTCGCGCCCACGTCTCGGCCGCGACCGCGCGGATCCAGTGAGGGCCCCGACGAGTTCAAGCCGGTCGCGCGGCCCGCGCCGTTGCAGTCGCCGTCGTCGTCGTCGATGGCCGCGCCCGCTCCGGCGCTGCCCGGCTCGCGCAGCGGTCCGGCGCGCGACGAGCTAAAGATCTGCGGGCTCGCGGCGGTGCGCGCGCGCTTCGCGCGTGATCCCTCCTCGATCCAGCGGCTGTTTTTCGACCACGCCACCGGCCAGCGCGTGGGCGTCATGTGCAAGGTGCTCGCGCAGGCGAAGCGGATCTACCGCCAGGTGGAGCCCGCCGAACTGGAGAAGATCTCCGGCTCGATCCACCACGGCGGGATCGTCGCGGTGGTCGTGCCGCCGCCGCTGCGCGTGGCGACGCCGGAGGAGATCGGCGCGTGGGCGAAGCGCGGCGAGGCGCTGCTCGTGCTCGATCGCATCGGCAACGCGCACAACCTCGGCGCGATCGCGCGGACGGCGGCGTTCTTCGGCGTGCCCAGGATCGTGATACCGGACCACGCCGCGGCGGCGCGGCCGAGCGACGCGGCGCACCGCGTGGCCGAGGGCGGCTTCGAGCACCTCGAAGTCTGGCAGACGAAGGACATCGTGGCCTTCGCCGGCGAGCTCGCGAAGGCGGGCTACGAGGTCGTCGGCGCGGCCACGCGCGGCGGCCGGCCGGAGGCGCCGCGCGGCGAGCGGGGCCGGGCGAAGCCGGTCGCGCTCGTGCTGGGCAACGAGGAGCAGGGGCTGTTGCCGGAAGTGGCGGCGGTGTGCACGCGGCTCGTGACGATTCCCGGCAGCGGCAAGGTCGAGTCGCTCAACGTCTCCGTCGCCGCGGCGATCCTGATGTGGGAGTCGTTTGCCCGGCGGGCACCGTCCGCGCCCTGACGACGATCGGCCGGGGCCGGTTCAGAACCGGCACTGCACCCGGCCGCCGAGGGTGAGGTCCCACTTCTGGAAATCCGAGATGCCCGGCTCCGAGCTTTCGCGCCGATCGTAGCCGACACCCAGGCGCAGTTCGGCGCGGCCGATCGGGCGGACGAGGCTCAACCTTCCGGAGGCATGCGTGTCCTGGCGGCGGCGGTCGCGATCGGTGTAGTGACTCGCCTGCAATCGTAGAGCCGGCTGCAGGCGCCATCCCGCTCCGAGCGATCGATCGAGCACGACGGCGAGGGACTGTTCGACGCGGTTGTTCCACCCTGGAGAAAGCAGTCCATACGAGTCGGTGTGCGACCGGCGCAGCGCGCCATCGCCGCCGGCGGTCAACGCGGTGCGGGAGCCGATTCGCCACTGGCGAAACACCTGCCACTCGAGCGACGCCTCCTGGTAAAACACGCGGTCCGCCGCACGATTGCGGAGCGAGATGCCGCGCAGTGACGCGGCCGCGAGCCAGCCCTCGCGCCGCCAGGTGGTGCCGACGTGCGCGCCGACGAGGTCGAAGTCGTTGCGATCAATTTCGAGGAAATTGATTTTCGGCTGACGCTGCGCGAGCAGGCCGTAGCGGAACGTCTGCACACGGAAGCCGGTCTCGAACGCGAGCTGTCCGCGCCGCCGCGGGCGCGGCGCGAAGTGCCACGTGCCGCCGGCCTGCACCGAGGTGATGGTGGAGGAGGTGGGATCGGTTTCGACGAGCGTGGCGTTGGACGTGCCGGTGATTTCAAGATCGCTCCACAACTCCATGGGCTGCGGGCGCGCGGCGGCGAGCAGCAGATACTGCGGGCCGACGTCGTCGAGTTCGCCCGCGAACAACTCCGGCACACGGGCCGGCGTCGCGGCGCCAAGAGCGGAGGCGACGGAGGCGGCCAGCGCTGCCGTGAAGCAGATGCGCCGCTCGGCGGCGCGGAGAAACGAACGGAGGCCGCCCGGGCTCATGGCGTCGGTTTGCCGACGGTGATGGCGGTGGGTTGGAGGCCGGTGCCGCCGGAGGCGGTGGCGACGAAATCCTGCGCGGGCTGTCCCGCATAGGTGACGGCGCGCACGAAGTTCACGAAGCCGGGTTGCACGGGCTGGCTGGTGTTGGGCGACGGCGCGAGCCGGCCCTGTTCGCTGACGAGCCGCACCACGGAGCCGGCGGCGAAACTCACGTTCTCCAGCACCAGCGTGCGGGCGCCGAGGTTGATTTCGCGGAAGCCGTCGAGCGCGGTCGCGCGCAGGCTCACGAGATTTTCCGCGGTCGCTTGAAAGACCGCGCCCGCCGGCATGCCGCTCAGCGTGAGCGTGTCGAGCTGCGCCGAAGCGTAGGCGTCGGCCCAGAAGTTGCCGCCGAGTTCGAAGCGCGTGTTCGCAATCGTGAGCGTTTCGGCCAGGGCGGCGAAACCGCCGCCCGTCGTGCGCACGAGCGAGCCGGTCAACGTCAGCAGGCCGAAGGGCGCGTCGAGATTCACGGCACCCGGCACGACGGTCGGTGCGCCGATCAGACCGCCGGCGTGCACGGTTTCGTCGGTGAGGCGCAGCGCGCCCGCGTGGGTCTGCAGAATCAGTCCGCCGGTCGGATTGCTAATGCTGCCGCCGGTGAGCGTGAGATCGTGTTCGGCGTCGAAATAAAAGGTCGTGGCCGAGGCGTGCGGCGGAAAATCCGCGATGAGGGCCGCGCCGGCGGGGACGTTGAGTTGCGGGCTGAAGAGGCGGAGGTAGCCGACGCCGGCGAGATCGGTGAAGCGCGTCGAGCCGGTGAACGTGATGGCGCGCTTGCCGACGAGGTTGAACTCCGGGAGGCCCCAGCCGGCGAGGCTGAGCGTGGGCGTGGCGACGATGACGTCGAAGCCGAGGAGTCCGGTGAGCAGGATGTCGGACTCCTTGTTGAGGTAGGCGCTCTCGCTCGCCGGCACGAGCAGGGGCGTGCGGAAGAGCCGCTCGGCCGGCAGCCGCGGGCTGGAGAGCGTGGCGCCGGTGTTGAGCGCGAGACGCTGCGGCGCCGTGAACTCGCCGACGAGCCGGTCGTCGGCATCGGGACCGGCAGCCTCGATGCCGTTGACCTGCGTGTCGCTCGTGGCGGTGAAGACCAGGAAGCCGGTGGTGGTGAACTGGCCCTGGCCGACCGCGCGCCGCTGGCCTTCGACGGCCTGATCGATTTTCTCGCGCGACGAGAGCGGCCGGGCGAAGCCCTGGATGAGGCGCGAGCCCTTCACCTGTTGCGCGAGATCGAAGTGCAGCACCGGGCCCGGCGTGCCCGTGCCGCCGGCGCCCGGCAGGACGAAGGTCATCTGGCCCGCGTCGAGCGTGAGCCGGGCGCCGCGCGCGAAATCCACCTGCGCGCGGCCCTCGAGCACGAGGAGCTTGAAGCCGCCATCGGGCGTGGCGGCCGCGATGATCGTGGTGCCGAGCACGGCGGCGGACGCGGACGGGGAGGCGAGGGTGCCGCCGCCGCGCCCCGTCGGTGAATGGAAGAGGAGGCTGCCGCGCTCGAGCTTCATCGTGCGCGTGGCGCGATCGAAGGCGAAGAGCGTGTTGGCGCCGAG
>CAZENI010000423.1:0-7470 GCA_964513055.1 uncultured Opitutus sp. | reverse complement strand
GAGCCGCAGGGGTCCATGCGTGGTTCCACCGGACGGCGGGACGATGCGCCCGACCCCGGCGGGCGGGGGCGCGATCGATCGGCCCGTTTCTTTCCCATGAAAATCTGCATGATGACCAACACCTACCTGCCGCACGTCGGCGGGGTGGCGCGCTCGGTGAGCACCTTTGCAGAGGAATTCGTCCGCCAGGGGCACGAGGTCCTCGTGGTGGCGCCGGAGTTCGACGGTAAGCCGCTGCCGGCGAAGGCGGAGGCGATGGTGGTGCGCGTGCCCTCGCTGCGGAATTTCAACGGCAGCGACTTCTCGGTGCGGCTGCCGGGCGGCGCGGCGCTCTCGGAACGGCTGGAGGCGTTCCAGGCGGACATCATCCATGCGCACCATCCGTTCCTGCTCGGCGACACCGCGCTGCGGATCGCGATGAACAAGAACGTGCCGATCGTCTTCACGCACCACACGCGCTACGAGGACTACACGCACTATGTGCCTTTTTCGGATACGCTGAAGGAGGTCGCGATCCAGGTGCCGACGCACTTCGCCAACCTCTGCGACGGCGTGATCGCGCCGAGCGAGAGCCTGGCGCGCACCATCCGCCGGCGGGGCGTGACGACGCCGATCCACGTGATCCCGACGGGCATCGACGTGGAGGCATTCGCCACGGCGGACGGCGCGCGCTTCCGGAAGCGGGTGGGCCTGGCGGCCGACGCACTGGTGATCGGCCACGTGGGGCGGCTCGCGCAGGAAAAAAACCTCGGCTTCCTCGCCGAAGGCGTGGCGCTCGCGCTGCAGGCGGAACCGCGCGCGCGTTTCCTGGTGGTCGGCGACGGGCCGGCGCGCGAGGAGTTCAAGGCGGTCTTCGAGCAACGCGGCCTCGCGGACCGGCTGCTGCTGGCCGGCAAGCGGACCGGCCGCGTGCTGCGCGAGGCGTATCGCGCGATGGATGTCTTCGCGTTTGCCTCGAAATCGGAGACGCAGGGCATGGTCGTCGCCGAGGCGATGGCCGCGGGCCTGCCGGTGGTGGCGCTCAACGCCTCCGGCGTGCGCGAGGTGGTGTGCGACGGGGAGAACGGATTCATGCTGCCCGGCAGCGCCGCGCCCGCGGACTTCGCGAAGGCCGTCGCCCGGCTGCTCGTGGCGAAGACGCGCGCACCGCTGGCCACGGAGGCCAAGGCCACGGCGCGGAAGTTCTCGCGCGAGAAGGCGGCGGAGAAGACCCTGGCGTTCTATGAAGCGACGCGGCGCGCGACGCGCGCCCGTCGCCTGCTGCAGCACATGAGCCCGTGGTCGGCGCTGCTGCAGCGCGTGGGCCTCGAGTGGGACCTCCTGTCGTCACGCACCCAGACGGTCGCCGCGGCGGTCTTCGGCGAGGGCGAGAAGAAGGCGTCCTGACGCGCGATGGTCCGGAGCCACGGCGCCCCCGCCGCGCAGTCGGGACGCGGCGAGGGCGCGCGTCCCCCGGATTCAGCCACCCACCATGTTCGCCAAACTCGAAGCCACGCTCCATCGCTGGCGGCACCGGCTCAGCCGCAGCGAATGGGCGATCCGCCACCTCGGCCTCACGCCGTCCGAGGGCACGAGCGAGGCGCCGGGCCTGCTGCTGATCCAGATCGACGGCTTCGGGCGCGGCCAGCTCGAGCGTGCGCTGCAGGCGGGGCGCATGCCCTTCCTGGACCGGCTGCGGCGGCGCGAGGGCTATGGCCTGCACACGTTCTATCCCGGCCTGCCGACGACGACGCCGGCGGTGCAGGCGGAGCTCTACTACGGGGTGCGGTCGGCGGTGCCGGCGTTCAGTTTCGTCGATCGTGTCACCAAAAAACTGGGACGCATGTGGGATCCCGAGTGGGCCAAGGCGCGCGAGGCGGCGTGCGCGCGGGAGGTGGAGGGCCTGCTCACGGGCGGCAGCTCGTGGTCCAACATCTACACCGGCGGCGCGGGCCAGTGGGAGAGCCACTTCTGCGCGGCGAGCATCGGCTTCGGCGACATGTGGCGGACGAAGAAGATCCGGAACATCCTCGTCTTCATCGGACTTCACCTCACCGCGGCGTTCCGGATCGCGGGGCTGCTGGTGGTCGAGTTCTTCGTGGCGCTCGCGGAGCTGATCCGGGCGGTCGCCAGCGGGCGGCGGCCCGGGCGGGAGTTGATGCTGCTGGTGTCGCGGGTGTTCGTCGGCGTGGGCCTGCGCGAGCTGCTGACGATCAGCGGGCAGATCGACGTCGCGCGTGGGCTGCCGATCGTGCACCTGAACTTCGTCGGCTACGACGAGGAGGCGCACGTGCGCGGCCCGGGCTCGCGGCTCGCGCACTACAGCCTCCGCGGGATCGATCGGGCGATCAAACACATCGCCCGCGCGGCCCACCGCTCGACGCGGCGCGACTACGCCGTCTGGGTCTTTTCCGATCACGGCCAGGAGGGCACGCGCTCGTTTCCGGACCACGTGCCGGGCGGGGTGGAGGCCGTGTTGCAGCAGTGCCTGGATATTTCCCAACAGCACGACGCGGCCTGGCGCAACCAGTCGCAGCCGTGGGGGCCCGTGACCCTGCTTTCGCGCGGCCGCCGCAACGAGGCGCGGCGGGCGCGGGCGCGGGCAGGCGATCAACTGACGGAGACGGAGGCGAAGACCTTCACGGTCGCGGCGATGGGGCCGGTGGCGCACGTGTATTTCGCGGAGGCGAAGACGGACGAGCAGCGCCGGGCGCTGGCGCGGCGGCTGGTGAAACAGGGAGGGATCCCCGGCGTGTTCCTGCGCGCGCAGGACGGCGCGATCACGTGGTTTCACGAGCGCGGGGAGGCGCGGGTGCCCGAGGACGTCGCGCCGCTGCTGACGCATCCCGAGCCGATGCGGGCCACGATCGCTCTCGATCTCGCCTATTTCTGCGCCACGCCGAACGTCGGCGACCTCATGCTGGTGGGCTGGAGCCCGTGGGTGGAGACGCCGTGGAGCTTTGCGCCGGAGCGCGGGGCGCACGGCGGCTTCGGGCCGGCTGAGACGCAGGGCTTCGCGCTGCTGCCGGCCCACACGCCGCTGCCGGAGGGCACGGAGCACTTCATCCGGCCGGACGCGCTGCGGACGGCGGCGCTGTATCATCTCGGCCGATGCGACACGCCGGCGTGCCGCACGATCGCGGCCCCGCGGCCCGAACTGCGGCTCATGACCTACAACGTCCATGGCTGCAGCGGCATGGACGGCCGCGTCTCGCCGCGGCGCGTCGCGCGCGTGATCCGCGGGGAGCAGCCGGACATCGTGGCGCTGCAGGAGGTCGATCTCGGACGGCGGCGCTCGCGCGCGGAGGACCAGGGCGCGATCATCGCCCGCGAGCTCGGGCTGCACGTGGTGTTCTGCCCGACGGTCACCAAGGACGAGGAGCACTACGGCCACGCGCTGCTCAGCCGCTGGCCGATCGAAGTGGTGAAGCGGATGCGGCTGCCGCACGATCCGGCGAGCTGGTGGCAGGAGCCGCGCTCGGCGCTCTGGGCGCGGATCGACGTGAGCGGGCGGATCGTCAACGTGATCACGACGCACCTCGGGCTCGGCCCGCGCGAGCGCGTGCTGCAGATGCAGGCGCTGCTCGGCGCAGAGTGGATCGGCGGGATTCCGGCGGCGGAGCCGGTGCTGCTGTGCGGCGATTTCAACGCGATTCCCGGCAGCGCGCCCCACCGGCTCGCGGCCGCGAAGCTGCGCGACGTGCAGACGACGGCGGGCGGCCACCGGCCGCTGGGCACGTTTTCATCGATGCAGCCGCTCGTGCGGCTGGATCACATCTTCGGCTCGGCGCATTTCGAACGCCGGGGCGTCCGCGTGGTGCGCACCGACCTCACGCGGGTTGCTTCCGATCACCTGCCGCTGGTGGCGGAACTGCGAATTGGGCCTGGAGCCGCCGATACGTCCACCACGACGCGGCCAGAATCAGCAGGGCATAGCCGATCAGCACCGCCAGTCGCAGCGCGGTGAGATGGGCGCTCTGGTCGCCGAGCAGGACCGTGACGGTGGAGCGCAGCGTGTGCAGGGGCCAGGCGCAGAGGAGAAACGTGCGCAGCGGCACGCCGAGCAGCGGCAGCGTGTAGTTGATCGCGGCATACGGCGCGCCGGGGAGGAGCACGGTGAAGAGGCAGACGCTGGCGTGGGCGCCGTCGGGAATGCGTTCGCGCACGCGCCGGAGCCAGCGGAGACGCTCGAAGCGCGCGCGCCAGCGGGAGACGAGGGCGTGGCTGGCGAGGAGCTGGAGCAGGATGGAGAGCGAGACGAGCGCGAGGCCGGCGGCGGCGCCGAAGCGGATGCCGGCGGCGACGTGCAGGAGGCTCGCGGGAAAGCCGGCGAGCGGCAGCACGACGAGCAGGGCGAACGCCGCGCCGGCCGGGAGCCGCGCGGCCGCGGCGTGCACGGCCTCGATGTCGAGCTGACGATAAAGCAGCGCGGCAAGGGCGCCGGCCACGAGCGCCCCGATCGCGATCTTGCCCCACGGCAGGTCGGCGAGCTGGAGCGGCGGGAGCCGGCGGCGGCGGGCCCGGGCCGGAGGGCCGGAGGACACAAAGAAAAAGGGCGGGTCAATGACCCGCCCCGCGGAGTGGACGCCGGCGCTTAGCGGCTGGCGGCGGCCTTGAGCGTGATGTTGTTCTTCACGCTGTTGACGCCGGTCACGCCGGCGGCGAGCTGCCCGGCGCGGGATTTCTCGTCCGCGGTGTCGACGAAGCCGCTGAGCTGCACGGTGCCCTTGAAGGTGTCGACCTTCACGTCGATGGCCTTGACGACCGGGTCCTTCACGAAGGCGGCCTTCACCTTCGTGGTGATGGTGGCGTCGTCGATGTATTCACCCGTGCTTTCGCGGGTGGCGGTGCCGGCGCAGCCGGACGAGAGCGTGGCGACGCCGGCGCCGAGCGTGAGGAGGGAAACGAGGGAGAGAGCGGACAATTTCATGATGATGGGAGTTGGTGCGGGGATAGTGGCGGCGTGGCGCCCCGGGTTCCGCCGGGCCGCATCGGGATTTCTGCTACACGCAGCGGTGGGTGGCGGCCCACCGCCGCGGCGGGCGCCGGGGGAGCTTGCGTTGCGGCGGGCGATGCCGACGCTCGGCCGATGGACTGCCGTTCCGGCTGCGGCGCGTGCTGCATCGCGCTCTCGATCTCCTCCGCCATCCCCGGCATGCCCCACGGCAAGCCGGCGGGGATTCCGTGCGTGCAACTGCTGCCCGACCTGCGCTGCGCGATTTTCGGCCGGCCGGAGCGGCCGGCGGTGTGCGCGAGCCTGCGGCCGATGGAGAGCATGTGCGGGGCGGACCGCGGCGAGGCGCTGCGGACCCTCGGCCTGCTCGAGGCGGCGACCGCGCCGGCGGCCTGAGCGCGGGCGGCGGGCCGGCCGCGGCGTGAGATTTCTTGTCCGGTCTTGGCTTCTGTGACGTTGATTGGATGATCCCATGATCGACGACGATGCGAGCCTCCTTCGGCGCTATGCGCAGGAACACGCGGAGGAGGCGTTTGCCGAAATCGTGCGGCGCTATCTGCCGCTGGTGTATTCCGCCGCGGTGCGGCGGCTCGGCGGCGACCGGCACCGCGCGGCGGAGATCGCCCAGGAGGTTTTCGTCGCGCTGGCGCGCAAAGCGGAGCCGCTGTCGCGGCACGCCGCGCTGGCGGCGTGGCTGCACACGGCGACGCGTCATGCGGCGCTCG
Organism: uncultured Opitutus sp.; assembly: GCA_964513055.1. GTDB lineage: Bacteria > Verrucomicrobiota > Verrucomicrobiia > Opitutales > Opitutaceae > ER46. The sequence goes on along the minus strand of CAZENI010000423.1, from coordinate 1,812 downwards.
ACGCGCTGCGCGGCGAACGGCGCCGGCGGGTCCGGGAGACGGAGGCTTATGCGATGGAAACGATGCTGCGAACGGAAGAACCGACGGCCGAGTGGGAACGACTCCGGCCGGTGATCGACGACGTCGTGGACGAGCTCGACGCGGCGGACCGGCAGGCCGTGCTGCTGCGCTATTTTCAAGCGCGGGCGTTTGCCGAGATCGGCGCGGCGCTGGGGTTGTCGGAGGAGGCCGCGCGCAAGCGCGTGGAGCGGGCGCTCGATCGCCTGCGCGGCCTGCTCGAGCGGCGCGGGATCGCGTCGACCGGCGCGGCGCTCGCGACCGTGCTTTCGACGCAGACCACGCTGGCGGCGCCGGCCGGGCTGGCGGCCTCGATCACCGGCGTGGCGCTGGCGGGCGGCGGGCTGGCCGCGGGCGCATTGACCTTTATGGCCCTCACCAAAATACAGGCGGGAATGGCGGCGGCGCTCGTGCTCGGCGGAGCGACGGGCCTGGTCTGGCAACAACACGGGCTGGCCTCGGCCCGCGAAGAGAGCATCCGGGCGGAGCAACGGCTGGACGCCGTCCAGCGGGAGAATGCCCGGCTCGCGCAGTCGCAGGCGCAGTCCGACGCGGAGCGCGCCGCGCTGCGGGCCGAGGTGGAGGCGTTGAAGAGCGGCGCGGCCCGGCCGGTGGACCCGAGCCGGCCCTCAACGCCGGGAATCGTGCTGGAGGTTTCTCCGCCCGCGGTCGCGCCCGTCGTCCCGGCGCGGCGCCCGGCGGCGGGCGAGACGCGGGAGCAATTGCTGCAGCGGTATGCCGGCTTCTTCCAGGCGCGCGGCCTGAGTCCGGCGCAGGGGGAGCAGTTCGTGGAGCTGCTGCTCCGGCAGGCCGAGGTGAGGCAGGATCTGCAGGAGGCCGTGCGGCAGCACGGGCTGCGCGGCGGCACGCGCGAAGTGGAGGCGATGCGCAGCGAACTCTATGCGCCGATCACGCGCGAGATGCGGGCGCTGCTCGGCGAGGACGGCTATCGGGCCTACGGGGACTATTCCAAATCGTCGTTCTACCGGCTTTCCTTTGTCGAGCCGCTGGCGCCGAAATTCGCCGCGGCGAATGCCGCGTTGTCCGCGGCCGAGGCTGCGCGGCTCGTCGACCTGGTCGCCGCGCACCATCGATCGGAACGCGTCAACGCCACCGATCTCGGGACGCGGAGCCGCATTGACTGGGCGGGAGTCGCGCAACAGGCGCCGGCGTTTCTGTCACCGGCGCAGGTCGCGGTGCTGCGGGAACACGCGGCCAGCCAGCCGGCGCGGCCGTAGCCGCTGCCGCGGTCGGCGGCGCGGCGGTTCAAACCGGCGGCCGGGAATCGGGCCGCGCCACCTTGGGCCGGTGCTCGGAGGCGGGGGCGGCGGGCCGCCGGATGCCGGGCAGCACGAACTTCTCGATCTCGTCGACGGTGAGCATCGCGTTGGCGAGCTGGAAGACCGTGCGCACATCGGAGGCGACGGGGTATTTGCCGAAGAAGGTCCTGGCGCCGAGCGCATAGGCCTTGTCCACGTCGCGCGCGTTGGTCGACGAGCTCAGCACCACCGTGAGCAGCCGGCGCAGCCGGGGCTGGCCGCGGATCCAGTCGAGCACCTGGAAGCCGTCGGTGCCGGGCATCTTCAGGTCGAGAAAGAGCAGCAGCGGGAGCGCGTGGTCGCCCTCGGCGAGTCCATCTTTCAGATACGTGATGGCGTGCGCGCCATCCTCCCGCACGTCGATCTGCGTCTTGATGCCGGCCTTGGCGAGGGCGTGCCGGGTGAGGGTGACGGCGTCGGGATCGTCGTCGACGAT